>DATBOX010000115.1:0-2150 GCA_036561685.1 Candidatus Limnocylindrales bacterium
CGCCCACCGCGACGATCTGGCCGTTGTTGGTATTGAGCGCCACCACCGACGGCTCGTTCAGCACGATGCCGCGACCTCGCACGTAGACCAGCGTGTTCGCAGTGCCAAGGTCGACCGCCATGTCGCGGCCGAGGAACGTCAACGCGTTACTCATCGGGAACGGGACCTTCCGCGGGCTCTGGTCAAGAACTGTCGAGAGGGACCGCCCCGAGGGAGCGGCATCCAGTGGTCGTACGTTGACTAACGGTGACGACGGCTAGATAGTTCCAGGACCGAACTGGCCCGGGGCCTGTCTGCCTCGCGAGCCCGATGCGTCGGGTCTTATCAGGACGACAGAGTGTTCTGACAACGACGCTCCTTCACCGGGCCACACACAACTCGCCGCGGTCGACGATGCGATTCGCTACTATCGCCAGCTTACCCGTGATCGGGCGTGGCACCCGCCCCGGGGACCGGCGTGCCGCCCGCGACCTTTCCGGATCCGGGTGTGCGTTCGGGTGCGCCGCGGGCACGGTCCGGGCTGGGGCGGCTGAGGCTTGAGAGGCGCCGGGAACGGAGCGGGGTGAGCTAGGAGGCGTCGGGGCGGGGGGCGTGAAGGCGGGCTAGCCAGATGCCGGTGACCCACAGGGCGGCGAAGATGACGCCGAGGATGTACATGGCGGGGACGACCACGCCGGCGGCGATGACCAGGAGCTGCAGGATGGTGCCCGCTATCAGGGCCCAGCCCATCCCCGGCCGGCCGACCACCCCGCCGATCAGCACGGCGCAGACGGCCAGCCCGCCGCCGACGCCGGCGGCCAGGCCGTGGTTCGCGTGCTCGAGCACGATGGCGACCGGGATAGCGAGCCCGATGATGATGGCCTCGAAGACCAGCACAGTGCCGCAGAGCTGCCTGATGCTCTTGCCCTCCAGGGGGATGTCGAGCCCGCTCACGACAGCTCGGCGGCGGTAAACGAGTGGCGGGAGGGCTGGCTGGCCGGCGGCTCGGGCGGCAGCTCGCCGCCGGACGGGCCGAGCAGCCTGCGGGCGTCGCCCGCGGTGATGACGGACCCGGTGATCAGCACCGCGCTGCTGCCGGGGCCGGTTTCCGCCACGGCCTCGTCGGCCAGCTCGACCGCGGCCTCGATCGCGTCGTCGAGCCCGGGCGCCGACTGAACTCTTTCCTCGCCGAAGATCTCGGTCGCCAGCTCGGCGGTCTCGTCGGGGTCCATCGACCGATCGGAGGAGTTCCGGGTCACCACGATCTCGTCGAGCAGCGGCTCGAGTTCGGCGAGTATCCCGGCCACGTCCTTGTCCCCGCTGGCGGCGAAGACGCCGACGATGCGGCTGAAGCTGAACGACTCCTCCATCCCGGCCACGGTGGCGGCCATCCCGGCCGGGTTGTGCGCGGCGTCGATGACGATGGTCGGGCTGCGCCGGATGACCTCGAGGCGGCCGGGCGAGGTGACCTTGGCGAACGCCTCACGGACCAGATCGGCGTCGAGCCCGGCGGGCGTGTAGACGTTCTCGTCCGAGACGCCGGCGAACGCCTCAACCGCGGCCAGCGCGCAGGCCGCGTTGCCCGCCTGGTACGACCCGAACAGCGGCAGGAAAATGTCCTCGTAGGTGCCGCGCAGGCCGCGCAGGCTGAGCTGCTGCCCGCCGACCGCCGGCTCGCGGCTCAGCACGCCGAACTCCACGCCTTCCCTCGCCACCGTCGCGCCCACCTCGACCGAGTGCCTGAGCAGCACTTCGGCGGCGGCCAGCGGCTGCTGGGCCAGCACCGCGGTCGCGCCCGGCTTGATGATGCCGGCCTTCTCCTCCGCGATTTCCTCCACCGTGTCGCCGAGCAGCCTGGTGTGGTCGATCGAGATCGGGGTGATAACCGCGACCACGCCGTCGGCGACGTTGGTGCAGTCGAGCCTGCCGCCCACCCCGACCTCCAGGACGACCACGTCGACCGGCGTGTCGGCGAAGATCGCGAAGGCCATCCCGGTGAGCACCTCGAAGAAGGACATCGCGGCCGGGTGACGCTCGTCCACCAGGCGGACGTACGGGACGATCTCCTCGTAGGCCTCGACGAACCGTTCGGCCGAGACGGGCGCGCCGTCCACCACGATCCGCTCCCTGATCGAGACCAGGTGCGGGCTGGTGAACCGGCCCGTGCGCAG
>DATBOX010000116.1:0-6333 GCA_036561685.1 Candidatus Limnocylindrales bacterium
GCCGGCCGGCGGGCACGACTGCCGCCACCGCCCCGGGCCGGGCGCTTGGGGGCCAGGGCCGCCGGGTCGGGCGGCCCGCCCGGCAGACTCAGGCCGACCAGCGCGGCAGGCTCCATCTCCGGCAGTGGCACGGCCGCGCCACAGCGCAGGCACAGACCGCCGTCGGCGCGGCGGGCCACGGGGCCCTGGTCCACGTCATGGAGCGCACCGGTCGGCTCGAGGTTCGTCGTGAAGTCGCACTCCGGGTACCGGGAGCAGCCCCAGAAGACGTTGCCCGTGCGCCGGGCGCGCCGCGCCGTGAGGTGGCCCTGGCCGCACTTGGGGCAGGTGACCTCGAAGCCGAGCGGCGGGGGCGGAGGCGGGCCGTCCTTGCGGATGTAGCGGCATTCCGGGTAGCGGGAACAGCCCACGAAGGCACCGAAACGGCCCTGCCGCGCGGTGAGGACACCCTGCCCGCATTCGGGGCACGGCTCGCCGGTGCCGGGCATGGCGGGCGGCTCGTCGCCCGGCAGGGGCCGGGTCTCCTGGTGCTCCGGGTACAGCGAGCAGGCGAGGAAGCGGCCCGTCCTGCCAAGGCGGATGACCATGGGGTGACCCAGGGAACAGACCTCGTCCGTGGCCTCGGTCGTGAAGTCGGCGCGACGCAGCTCGCGGCGCTTCTCGTCGACCAGGGTCTTGAGGGGCCCGTAGAACTCGGTCAGGAGGGGCACCCACGCCTGCCGGCCACGGGCCACTTCGTCAAGCCGCTCCTCCATGCGCGCGGTGAAGGCCACGTCGACGAACTCGCCGAAGTGCTCCACCAGGAGGTCGGTGACGATGCCGGCCACCGGCTCGGGGCGCAGGCGGCGATCCTCCACGCGCACGTAGCCGCGATCGACGATGGTCGAGATGGTGGCCGCATACGTGCTGGGGCGCCCGATGCCGTGCTCCTCGAGGGCCTTGATGAGCGTCGCCTCGGTGAAGCGCGGCGGCGGCTCGGTGAAGTGCTGGGTGGGCTCGACGTCAGTGACCGAGGCGCGGTCGCCCTCGGCCAGCGGCGGCAGCTGGCCCTCCGCCTCGTCCGCCACCTCGTCGTCGCGGCCCTCGGTGTAAACCCGCGCGAAGCCGTCGAACAGGGTCCGGGTCGCGCTGGCGCGCAGGCCGTAGCGATCGGCATCGAGTTCGACGGTCGTCGTCTCCAGCCGCTTCTCCGCCATCTGCGACGCCAGCGCCCGCTGCCAGATGAGGCGGTAGAGGCGCAGCTCCTCCGGCTTCAGGTGGCCGGCGAGGGCCTCCGGATCGCGGGCGAAGCTGGTCGGCCGGATCGCCTCGTGCGCCTCTTGGGCGCCCTTGGTGCGGGTGCGGTGCACCCTGCCTTTGGGCATCGTGTACGGCGCCCCGAAGCGGGCGGCGATGACCTCACGGGCCTCGCCCATGGCCACGCCGGCCATCTGCGTCGAATCGGTCCGCATGTACGTGATGAGGCCCACGTGGCCCTCACCGAGGTCCAGGCCCTCGTACAGGCGCTGGGCGATCGACATCGTCCGCCGCGGGCTGAACGACAGCTTGCGGCTGGCCTCCTGCTGCAGCGTGCTGGTGGTGAACGGCGCGGCCGGGCTCCGCTTGGACTGCCGCGTCGCGACCTTGCCGACGACTGCGGCTAATCCGGTGAGCGCGTCGCGATGGCGCGCCGCGTCGGCCTCGTCGGGGATCTCCAGCGCGGCCCCGTCGAGGCGCACGACGTCGGCCGCGAAGGCCGTCCCATCGGCGCCCGCGAGATGGGCCACCAGCGTCCAGTACTCGCGCGTCTGGAAGGCGTCGATGGCCCGTTCGCGCTCCACCACCAGGCGCACTGCCACCGACTGGACGCGGCCGGCCGACAGGCCGCCGCGCACCTTCCGGGACAGGAGCGGGCTGAGGGTGTAGCCCACCAGCCGGTCGACGATGCGGCGCGTCTGCTGGGCGTCGACGAGGTCCATATCGATACGGCGCGGGTTGGCGAAGGCGGTGCGGATGGCGCCCTCGGTGATCTCCCCGAAGGTCACCCGCTGCTGCTTCGCATCGGGGATGTGGGCCGCCTCGGCGACGTGCCAGGCGATGGCCTCCCCTTCCCGGTCGAGGTCGGTGGCGAGGAAGACCGTGTCGGCGCGCGCGGCCGCCCGGGCGATGCTGTCGACCTGCTTGCGGCGGTCGTCGGGCACCACGTAGTCGGGCCGGAAGCCGTGCTCGACATCGACGCCCAGCTTGCCCTTGCCGGGGTTCTCCGGCAGGTCGCGGACGTGGCCGTAGGAGGCGAGCACGTGGAAGTCCGGGCCCAGGTAACGTTCGATCGTGCGCGCCTTGGCGGGCGATTCGACGATCACCAGGTTCCGTGTCATGGCCCGCGAGTGTAGCACCGGCCCTCTGGCCGGCCGGTTGCCTCAGGCTTCGCGGATGCGCCGCAGGAAGTCCTCGTCGAGCTCGGCGGCGGCCTCGTCGACGGCCGGCTCGCCAGCCTCCAGGGCCGGGCGGGCGTGGGCCGCGGCGGCGCCGTCGGGCTGGATCTCGATGAAGCGGACGTGCTGCAGGGGGATGATGAAGGTCGAACCGACCTCGTCGACGAAGGTCGGCCGCTTGCCGTCCAAGGTGCGCATGTTGGTGCACACGAGGCAGCTGTCACCCGCCAGGGGCAGCGTCGGGAGGTCGGCCACCAGGGGCTGCTCGCCCTGCATGTGGATCACCGCGTCGCGGATCATGGGACGCGCCTCGTCGTGATCAGCCGCCCCAGAAGTCGATGGCGAACACCACTCGTCCGTTGGCCTGCCAGACGCCGACACCGGCGCTGCGGCCGCGCGAATCCATCATGTTGACGTAGTGGCCGCCGAGCGAGGCCTTCTCGCTCTGGAAGAAGAGCACCGCCTGGATGGCGCCGCTGGTCGGCGAGCCCGACCACCAGGCCAGGTTCTCACCCCACCAGGCGTTGCTGAAGCCGATCGCAGAGAGGCGACAGGACGGACAGCCGTGGTACAGCTGGCTGGTCTGGGCGAGGTATTTGGCCCACGGCCGGCTGGCCCCGTTGGAGATCTTGGCGTTGAGGGCGAGCGGCGCGCGGCCGTTGCTGCCGCGGCCGGTGCACACGCCGCTGCTGCTGACCCATCCCCCGGTGTGGTCACAGTTGATGAGGCTCAGGAAGTACTTCTCCGTGCTGTACCAGGGGGCGGTGGTCGAGGTGCCCCCGGTCGGCTTGGGCTTGTCCACCGTGCGCGGCTTGACCGCCACGCGGTGCACCGTGGAGAAGGTCGCCGTGGAGAAGGTCGCCGTGGAGACGGTCGCCGTGGCGACGGTCGCGGCGGGGCCGGCCCCCAGCGGCTGACCGGCCGTGGACTCGGCCGAACCGCCCATGGTGACGGTGTAGCGCGACCCGTAGCCGAAGTTGGCGCGGGGCGTCCAGATGAGGACGGTATCACCGTCGGCCCAGCTGAAGCGGCCCTGACTGGCGGGGTTCGCGATGGCCGAGATGTGGAAGGCCGCCTGGGTCGAGGCGCGGTCCATGGCCTGCGAGAAGCGGACCGAGATGGCCTGGTTCAGGGCCACGTTGGCGGAGCCGTTGGCCGGGCGCATGCGCACGACGGCCGGCAGGGCGGGCACCTTGAGATCCACGGTCACCCCGGCCGCCAGGGACGCCCCATCGGTGTCGCGCAGGTCGGAGGCCAGGCTGAGGTGGTAGGTGGCCCCGGGCGCGAGAGGTTCGCTGGCCTGCCACCGGTAGGTCGTATCGGGCGCCCCCTGGTCGGGCCCCACCGTCGAGACCTTGCCGACCACCGCGGGCGAGACGGTCAGGGCGCCGGCCACGGCCGCCGCGGTCACCGGTGCGGAGAACGAGAGGCTGACGACCGGGGTGGTGGCGGCGGCACCGGCGGACGGCTCGACCGTCGCTGTGGCGGTCGTCGCGGCACGCGTCAGGAAGACCGCCGAGAGCGGGCTGGGCAGCGAGGTACCGTCCCGGCCGACGGCGGTGGTGCTGAGGCTCAGCGTGTACAGCGTCGAGGCCGCCCAATGGGTGGCCGGAGCCACGTGGAGCATGGTCGCGTCCGGCGACCAGCTCAGGCGGACCGCGGCAGCCGGTGTGACCTGCAGGGCCGCCATCACCTTGGCCGTGTCGACCGGCTCACTGAAGACGACCGTGGCCGGCTCACCCAGGCCATGGCCGGTGACGATGCTCGTGCTGATGCGGGCGAGGGCGGCCGTGTCGACTGGCGCGGATTTGAAGGCGTTCGCGGTAGGCGTCACCGACGAGCTCAGGGCGACGAGCGTGAACAGCGCGCCTACACCAAGCACCGCCACCATGCGCAGGACCGCCCTCCGGCGTGCGACCGGAAGCAGGTACGAGGCACCGATGAAAGGCAGGCTAAGGAGCCCGGCGATCGCCTTCCGCAATACTGCGTCTCCCCGTGAAGCGAACGCATGCGGGCGAAGTCAAGGTGCCCGAGGAGCGTCCGACCTAGGCTTGCTTTCGCGGAGCCTACCAGACGTCACAGCATGGCGCCATCGCCGATGGTCCCAGTCGTTGCCCGCCGGCCACGGACCACCGGCCTATGGCGCCCGCGCGAGGGGCCCGGCCGCCACGTACGTCGCGCCGACGAGGGTGACCCAGCCACGCAACTGGAGGACGGTCGTGGCGCTCGCCGCGGTCGCCGGCGCCAGGCCCGTCGAGGCGATGACGCGGTCGAGGCCTGCCGGACCGGCCCCCACGACCCGGGCGACGGCCCGCTCCGCCGGCCCCAGCAGGGCCAGCGCATCGGCCCACGACAGCGTCGGGACCGCCGGTCTCGTCCCGACACGGCCGTCCGGATCGGTGGACGCAGCGGGCCACAGCTCCGCCAGGTCGGCCACGAGCTCATCGAGCCCCACGACGGGCCGCGCCTCCGTCTCCCTCAGCAGGCGCAGGCAGCCCGCCGTCAGCCGGTCGCCCGGCCGGCCAGGCACCACGAACAGTGCGCGGCCCTGCTCGAGCGCGTGGTGGGCCGTGTTCACGGCGCCACTGCGGGTCGGCGCCTCGACCACGATGACGGCCTGGGCAAGGGCGCTGAGCAGCCGATTGCGGCGGGGGAAGGTACCCCGCGTGGGTCGGGCGTGCGGCGCCAGCTCGCCGACCACCGCGCCGCGGGCCAGGATGTCGCGCACGAGGCCGGCGTGGGCCCGCGGGCCGGGCTGCCGGTGGCCGGACCCGATCACGCCGACCGTCACGCCGCCGGCCGCCACCGTGGCCGCCTGGGCGGCCCCGTCGATGCCGAACGCCAGACCGGAGACCACGACCGCGTCCAGCTGGACCAGCTGCCGGGCGATGGTGCCCGCCAGGGCCCGCCCCAGCACGGACGGGCGACGCGTCCCCACGACGCTGACCCGCCGCGACCGGGCAAGGGTGGCGGGGTCGCCCTGGCCGTACAGCACGGGCGGTGGGTCGGCCAGGTTGCTGAAGCCGGCCGGATACGCCGCCTCGAGCGGGGTGATCGTCCACACGCCCCAGCGGTCGAGCTCCGCCTGGGCCCGGTCCGGGTCGCGTGCGACGGCGGCGATGGCGATGCGCACCGCGCGGGGCAGGCGCCGCCCGGCGGCGAGTTCGTCGAGGGCGTCGCGCCGTGCCAGGTCGAGGACCGCGGCTGCGCCGCCAGCCTGGCCGACGAGAGCCCCGAAGTGGGCGGGGCCGACCCCGTCGACCCCTGCCAGGGCGATCCACGCGGCACGCTCGGTGACCTCCGTCACGCGGCGAGCTCCCAGGGGCGGCCGGCCGGATCGCGCAGGTTGGCCGCGGCCAGGATCGTCGCCTCGTCCACGCCCACCCGACCGCCCAGATCGGCGATCGTGCGGGCGACCCGGGCGAGCCGGTGCACGCCGCGCGCCGTGAGCAGCTGACGCGCGGCAACCTCTTCCAGGCGCCGGCGCGCGCGCCCGTCGAAACCGCCCAGCCGGAGCACGGCCGACCCACTGAGCAGCGCGTTGGCCACCCCGCCGTTGCGCTCGCGGGCGACGGCCCGCGCGGCCGCGATCCGCGCCGCCACCACCGACGACGGCTCGGGTGGATCACCCTCCAGGAGGGCGGCAGGTGGCACGCGCTCCATCTCCACGCGCAGGTCGAGGCGATCGAGCAAGGGGCCGCTGACCCGGCGCACGTAGCGGTCGGGCTCGCCCGTCGGGCAGGTGCACGGCCGCGAGGCATCGCCCGCGAAACCGCATCGGCAGGGGTTCATGGCGGCCACCAGCTGCAGCCGGGCGGGATAGCGGACCTGGCCGCCGGCCCGCGCGATCGTCACGCTGCCGTCCTCCAGCGGCTGCCGCAGCGCATCGAGCACGTCGCGGTCGAACTCCGCCAACTCG
>DATBOX010000117.1:0-4088 GCA_036561685.1 Candidatus Limnocylindrales bacterium
CGAGGCCTTCACGGCGGACGGCGTGAGCGGCGCGGCATGGTGGGTCGGGAAGTACACCCCGTGCACGCCGGCCGCCTCGGCCGTGCGCAGGAGGCTGCCCAGGTTGTGGGGATCCTCGAACGAGTCAAGGACCAGCACGAAGGGCCGCTCGCCGCGCTCGGCGGCGCGCACCAGCACCTCGTCGAGCGTGGCCCAGCGCCGCGGGGCGACGGCCACGGCGACACCCTGGTGGCCATCGAAGCCGGCCAGGGCCGTCAGGCTGCCGCCTTCCACCTCCACGACGGGGATGCGGAGCGTGGTGGCATGGAGCACGAGCGCCTCGAGCGGCTCGCGCCGCTGGGGCACGACGTAGAGCCGGTGGACCTCGCGACGGGCGGCAAAGGCTTCTTCGACCGGACGCCGCCCGGCGATGAGCTCTTCCTCGGGCTCGAGCGTGACGGCCGACTCGATGACCGGCCACTGCCGCTCGAACCCCTGGCCCGGGGCGCGATCGGGCCGGACGGGACGGTCGAACGGACGCGGGCGGTCGTACGGACGCGGCCGGTCGTACGGGCGGGGTCGATCGGCGCCGCGGTAGCCGCCGGCCGGCGGACCACCCGGGCGCGGCCGATCCCGGTCGTATGGCCGGTCGCCGCCGCGTGGCGTTCCCTCACGCCGCGGCCATGGCGACGGGCCCGGGCGACGATCGGGTGGGGGGCCAGAACGACGATCCGGCGGTGGTCCCTCGGGGCGAGCCCAGGGTGGCGGGCCGTCCCGCCGCGCGGGCGGTGGCCCTTCGCGCCGGCCCTGTGGCGGGCGGTCGCCGCGGGCCCACGGCGGGGGCGATGAGTCGCGGCGCTGCCACGGCCGGGGATTGGGCCGCGGCGGACCGGAACCGGGGCCCGAGCGCGGCCCGGTACCAGGCGACGGCCGATCGGCACCCTCGCGGTCGGGCCGCTCGCCGGGGCGCTGCTGCCACGACGGTCGACCCGGCCGACCGGGCCCGCCGGGCCCGGGCCGTCCCGACCGGGGCCGCTCATCATCGCGTCGGGGGCCCCGCGGACCGGGTCGATCAGGCATCCACGACCTCCTCGGCCCGCCGCCAGCGCTGGCCATCACGAGTGTCTTCGACAAGGATGCCGCGCGCCGCAAGCTCGTCCCGCAAGCGGTCGGAGGCGGCGAAATCCCGTCCGGCACGGGCCTCACGGCGGGCTTCCAGGAGGGCGGCCAGCTCCGGCGCCAGGGCGGGTCCCTGCCCTTCGTCCTCGGCCACGGCCAGGACGCGGTCCAGGTCGCGGATGAAGCCGGCCGCGCGTGCCGCGTCATCCGTGGAGAGGGTCCGCGCGGCGAGCCGCCGGTTGACCTCGCGGACGAGGTCAAAGACCGCGGCCAGGGCCGGCGCGATGTTGAGGTCGTCGTCCAGGCCGGCCGTGAAGGCCGACCGCGTGCTCGCCAGGAGCTCGGCCAGGTCGTCCGCGTCCGGGCCGTCCTGGTGGTACGCGTCGAGGGCCGCCAGCACGGTGGAGAGCCGCTCGACCGCCGCCGCGGCCGCCTGCAGCGACGCGTCGGAGAACTCCAGGCCGGCCCGGTAGTGGGCCGCCAACAGGGCATAGCGGAGGGCGCGCGGGCTGTAGCCGCGGGCGTAGACGTCGGCCGGCCGCTCGATGTTGCCGGTCCGCTTGGCCATCTTCTCGCCGCCCATGGCCAGGTGGGCGCAATGCAGCCACGTCCGCACGAAGGTCTGGCCGGTGGCCGCCTCCGACTGGGCGATCTCGTCCTCGTGATGGGGGAAGATCAGGTCGATGCCGCCGGTGTGGATGTCGAACGACGGGCCAAGCTCGGCCATGCTCATCGCCGAACACTCGATGTGCCACCCGGGACGACCTGCGCCGATAGCGGTCGACCACGAGGGCTCGCCCTCGCGCGGACCCTTCCAGAGGGCGAAGTCGCGGATGTCGTCCTTGCCGTAGTCGTCGTCCACGACCCGCTCGCCGACGCGTTGCTGGGTCGGATCCAGGCGGGCGAGGCGGCCGTAGGCGGGCCAGCTGGCGATGCGGAAGAAGATGGAGCCGTCGTCCGTGCGGTAGGCGTGTCCTCGTTCGATCAAGGTCGCGATGAGGGACGCCATGGCCTCGATGTGCTGGGTCGGGCGCGGCATCGCGTCGGGCGGCGTGACGCGCAGCCGCGCGAGGTCCTCCAGGAAGGCGGCGGCATGCGGCGCGGTCAGTTCGCCGATGCTCACGCCCTTCGCCCTGGCCTGGGCGATGATGCGGTCATCGACGTCGGTGATGTTCATGACCCACCGCACGTCGTAGCCCGACCAGGCCAGGTAGCGCCGCAGCAGGTCGGCGAACACGAAGCTGCGGAAGTTGCCCACATGGGCGGCGGCATACACGGTCGGCCCGCAGCTGTACATGCGGACGCGGCCCGGCTCGAGGGGCTCGAACGCCTCGAGGCGGCCGCCGAGCGTGTTGCGCAGCTGAAGGCTCATGCGACGCGCCCCGACGGCACGATCGCCACGATCGTCACGAGCGCCCGGGCGGCGATGCTGCGCCCCGCGCCGGTGGCGCCGTCCAGGTTGCCGGTCGAGGCACGGACGGAGACGGCGCCGGGGTCCAGGCCCAGCAGGCCGGCGATGGCGTCGCGCATGGCGTCGAGGCGGGCGCCGCCCAGGTGCGGCCGGGCCCCTTCGAGCTGCAGGTCGACGGCTGATGGCCGCCAGCCGGCCGCGGCCACGTCGGCGGCCACCGCCCGCAGCAGGGTCGAGGACGCGATGCCCCGCGTGCCGGGATCGTCGGCCGGGAACCGGCGGCCCAGGTCGCCGAGGCCGGCCGCACCCAGCAGGCCGTCGGCGATGGCGTGGAGCGCGGCGTCGCCATCAGAATGGCCGTACAGCCGTGGCGCGGCCTCGAACAGCACACCACCCAGTGCCAGCCCGTCGCCCGGCCCGAAGGGGTGGCTGTCCTGGCCCAGGCTCGTCCGGGGCGCCCCCAGGCGGGCGACCAGCAGCGTCTCGGCGAGCTGGAGGTCGCCCGGTGTCGTGACCTTCAGGTTGGCCGGATCACCGTCGACGGCCGCGATCGCCACGCCGTGCGCTTCCAGGACGGCCGCCTCGTCGGTGTACTCGGGCGCATCGGCGGCCGCGGCGCCGGTCGCCGACATGGCCGCTCGCAGCAGGTCGAGCCGCGCGCCCTGGGGCGTCTGGGCCGTGGCCAGGCCGGCCCGATCGATCGTCCCGGCGACGCTGCCGTCGCGCACGCGCTTGAGCGTCTCCGCCAGCGGCTGCACCGGCACGGCGGCACCGCGCTCGCGGGCGGCCGCCGCCACGCGGTCGGCCAGGTCGGGCGTGACGAGCGGGCGGGCCCCGTCGTGGACGAGGACGACGTCGGCGTCCGCCTGCGCCAAGCCGGCCGCCACCGAGGCCTGGCGCCGTGACCCGCCGGCCACCACGCGTGCGCCGGTCGCCTGCAGCCACGGCCGTGCCGCCATCTCTTTGACGCGCTGCGGCGCCACCACGACGATCAGGCGCCGCACCGATGCGGCGGCCGCCAGGCCCTCCACGGCCCAGGCCAGCAGCGGGCGCCCCAGGAGCGGCGCGAGGAGCTTGTCCTGGCCCATCCGCCGGCTGGCGCCGGCGGCCACGATGACGGCATCGGCATAGCCGATGGCGGCGGTTGGCGACATCAGTCGAGCCGCGGGTGGGCGAAGACCATGCGGCCGGCCACCGTCTGGAGCACACGCGTGACCGTCACGTCAAGGTCGCGGTCCAGGAACCGCGCCCCGCCCTCGACCACGATCATCGTCCCGTCGTCCAGGAAGCCCACCCCCTGCCCGGCCTCCTTGCCCTCCTGGATGACCCGGATGCGCAGCTCCTCCCCGGGCAGGAAGGCCGGCTTCACGGCGTTGGCCAGGTGGTTGACGTTGAGCACGCGGATGCCCTGCAGGTCGGCGACGCGGTTGAGGTTGAAGTCGTTGGTCAGGATGGCCGCGTCGCGCACCTTGGCCAGGGCGACGAGCTTGGCGTCCACCTCGTCGATCTCGGGGAAGTCCTGGTCGGTGATCTCGACCGGCAGGCCCTCGTCCTTCTGGAGCGTGCTCAGGATCTCCAG
>DATBOX010000118.1:0-6503 GCA_036561685.1 Candidatus Limnocylindrales bacterium
TGTAGACCAGGTCGATGTCGATCCCCTGCCGGCGCCGCAGGAAGCGAGCGCCATAGAAGACGACGAGGCCGACCACCACGATCATGCCGATGAAGGCCGGCACCTGCCACCAGTTCTGGTTGAAGTTGCCGCTGAGCGCGAGGGCAGGGAAGGCCAGCGTGCACCAGGTCAGGAAGAGCATGACCAGGATGGAGAGCGGCGCCACGATGTACAGCACCGGGATGCCGAACCACCGCACGTTGGCCGGCGATGCCTTGTACAGATCGGGACGCCGGGTCGGGAACAGCATCGCGGCGATGCCGACGATCACGACGCACACCACACCGGCCAGCACGCCAAGCGTCAGCCAGGTGATGAAGTCAGTGCTGACGATGCTCCAGATGAGCATCAGGGTGATGATCACCATCTCGGTCACGATCGCCCACACCGGCGAGTGGGTCCGCTCGTTGACATCGGCGAGGCGCTCGGGCAGCAGCCGGTCGAAGGCCCATGCGAACAGGGTCCGGATGGGCATGAAGGTGTTGCCCACCATGGCCGGCAGGCTCCAGAAGAGGAACGACCCGACGATCAGGAAGGTCAGGATCGGCGCGTTGTAGACCAGCGAGGCGATGAAGTGGTACCAGGGCGCCTGCGGGATGGCGTAGGCGGCATTCCCGCCCGTGTTGACGGCCACCATGAAGTCGTAGCCGGTGACCTTGAACAGGAGGAGAGCGCCGACCACGATGAAGACGACGTCCCACACCAGGGCGCCGAACATGGTCGAGAGTTGGCGGCCACGGTTCGAGGCGCTCTTCAGCTCACCCGAGAGGTAGACCGACCACCAGTTCCACATCATGAAGGTCATGACGATGAAGACGGTGGGCAACGTCGCGTTGAGGTCGCCCGCGTTCGGCTGAGCGCCGGTGGCATTGGCCGCCGCCGTCACCGCCGTGGTGGTGCCCCCGCCGTACTGGGCGTTGAGGGCGTTGAAGTGGGTCTGGAAGTCCGAGGACGAGCCGAGCAGCAGGACGACGAAGGCGATGAACGTCCCGACCGAGGCGATGATCCAGAAGGTGTTCTGCCAGCGGAACGTCGTGCGCAGGCCGGCGATGAGCACGGCGCCCATCAGGACGACCATGACCATCGCGCCCACGAATATCCACAGATTGTCCTTCTGGAAGCTGTTGCCCCAATCGATCAGCGTCTGGTTATTGAAGAAGATGCCCAGGGAAACGAGGATGGGGCCGAGGGCGAAGACCGGGAAGTAGCGCGCCCAGAAGGTGGCGCCGATGGTGGCCGAGAGCGCGGCGCCGAAGTTGGAGACCAGCGCCAGCGGCGGCGACAGGATGCGGCTGACCCACACGTAGTCGCCACCGGTCCTGGGCATGCTCGAGGCGAGCAGCGCCATCATGATCAGCACGGGGACGTTGATGATCCCCGAGATGATCGTGGCCGTGACGATGTCGGCCCCGGGGAAGAGGGTCAGGGCCGCGAAGACGCCCCAGGCGAGGGTGGCGCCGACGGGTGCTGAGAAGACCGCATTGAAGATGGTGGCGTCGAGCGCCGACGCCTCCCGCACCAGACCGGTGCTCTGCCGGACGAACAGTTGGCTTCCACCAGGGCTGGCCACGGGCGTCTCCTCGATGCTTGCGCCGCCATCGAGCAGGGCCAACCTCCGCCCTCCGATGGACGTCGCCGACAGTCTCACACAATCGAACATCCAACGTCAATGCTTCATGTTGGCCCGCTGCGGTACCATCGTGCGCGGTCCTGATGTACCTGCAGGTGGAGTGTGCTCGCAGCCGACCGACGCCTCAAGATCCTCGAGTCCGTGGCCGATGCCCAGACGATCCACGCGGGCGAGCTGGCCCAGCGCTTCGCGGTCTCGGAGATGACCATCCGGCGGGACATCCAGCGCCTCGAGCGCGATGGTTTCCTGCGTCGCACCTATGGTGGCGCGACGGCCCACGTCACTCGCGCCTTCGACCTGGCCTTCAACGCCCGTGCCCTCCAGCATGCGCGGGAGAAGCGTCTCATCGGCATGCGGGCGGCGCATGTCCTCGATGATGCCCAGGTCATCTTCGTGGGCATCGGCACGACCTGTGAGCAGTTCGCCCGCTACCTCCCCGCCCAGGCGGAAGCGACGATCGTGACCGGCTCTCTCCCGACGGCCAGCCTGCTTGGCACGCGGCCGTTGCGCACCGTCATCCTGGGCGGCATCGTCCGGAGGGACGAATTGACGTGCTCGGGCCCGGTGGCGGCCGCGACCCTGGCGCGCTACCACTTCGACGTCGCCGTCGTGGGTGCGGCCGGCCTCAGCTCGCGACACGGCCTCACCGAGCTCAACGATGACGAAGCCGAGATCAATCGTCTGGCCATCGAGCGATCGATCCGCACGATCGTCCTGGCGGACGGGTCCAAGCTCGGCGCCGTGACGGCCGCCGCCGTCGCCCCGACCTCTCGGCTCCAGACCCTCGTGACCGACCCGTCGGCTCCGCCGGCCGAGCTTGAGCGCCTGCGGACGGCGGGGCTCGAGGTGGTCATCGCCACGGCCGGCGGCGTGGCCGCGAGCCTTGTGGGCGCGTCGTAGGAGATGGCCGGCGGCTCCAGCGCCGGGAAGGAGATGTGATGGACCGATCGCTCGCGCGGCGATTCGGTACGCCGAAGCCCGTCATCGCCATGCTCCACTTCCCGGGCCTGCCCGGTCGGCCAGGACACGACCGGCCGGGCGGCCGCGCGGCCCTGGTCGATGCGGTCGGGCGCGACCTCGAGGTGCTCCAGGCGGCCGGCGTGGATGGGGTCCTCTTCTGCAACGAGGCCGACCTGCCGTACCAGCTGAACGTGGGGGTGGAGATCCCGGCGGCGATGGCCGCCGTCATCGGCGAATTGCGATCGACGGTCCGCGTGCCCTTCGGTGTCAACGTCCTGTGGGATGCCCGGGCCAGCCTGGCCCTCGCGCGGGCGACGGGCGCAGCCTTCATCCGCGAGGTGCTGACCGGTGTCTATGAGAGCGACCTGGGCATGATCGCGCCAGCCATCGGGGACCTCGCCGGGTACCGCACAGCCATCGGGGCGGACGACGTGGCCCTGTTCGACAACATCTCGCCGGAGTTCAGCAGTGCCATCGGGACCCGTAGCGTGGCCGATCGGGCGAGGGGGGCGGCCTTCCTGGGCATGGATGCGATCCTTATCAGCGGCCCCGCCGCCGGCACCCAGTTCGCCATGGACGACCTGCGCCTCGCCAAGGAGGCCGCGGCGGAGACCCCGGTGATCGCCAACACCGGGGTGCGGGCCGAGACGGTCGCCAAGATCCTGGTCGTCGCCGACGGAGTGATCGTGGGCACCAGCCTCAAGGTGGACGGCGTGACGTGGAACCCGGTCGATCCGTCGCGTGCGGGCCGCTTCATGGACGCCGCGCGGGCGGCCCGTGCCGGCGCCGCGGGCTGAGCTCGGATGGCCCACCGGACGCGGCTCTTCTTCGCCACCGACCTCCACGGCTCGAGCAAGTGCTTTCGGAAGTTCATCAATGCAGGCCCTGCCTACCGTGCCGACGTCCTCGTCCTGGGGGGCGACGTAGCGGGCAAGGCCCTCCAGACGATCGTCCGTCAGCCTGATGGCCACTGGCGGTGCGCCTTCATCGGAACCGACTACGACGTGGCCAGCGAGACCGAGCTCGGCGAGCTGGAGAAGCTCATCGCCGATCATGGCTACTACCCGTATCGCGCCGAGCCGGGAGAGCTGGACGCCCGGCGGGCCGATGGTTCGCTCGACGCCCTCTTCGTGCGCCTGATGCACGAGCGGCTTGAGGGATGGCTGGCCTTCGCCGAGGATCGTCTCGCCGGCACCGGCACCCGCCTGTTCTTCATGCTCGGCAACGACGATCCAGCCGAGCTCCAGGCGATCCTCGCGAGCGCGCCCTTCGGCAAGCTCGCGGAGGGCGAGGTCGTGACCCTGGACGACGACCACGAGATGATGTCGTGGGGCTACTCGAACCTGACGCCCTGGCACAGCCACCGTGAGATGACCGAGGAGCAGCTGGCCGAGGTCCTCGAAGGCCTTGGGGCGCGACTGCACGAGCCCGCTCGGGCGGTGGTCAACGTCCACGTCCCGCCCTACGGCTCCGGCCTTGACGACGCGCCGGTGCTCGATGCCGACCTGCGCGTGCAGACCGTCCTGGGACAGGTGAAGTTCGCGCCGGTGGGCAGCACGGCGGTCAGGGATTTCGAGCTGCGTGTGCAACCGCTGCTGGGGCTGCATGGCCACATCCACGAAGCGTCGGGCTACCGCCGCCTGGGACGGACGCTGGCGCTCAATCCCGGCAGCGACTACTCCACCGGCACCCTGAACGGGGCCCTGATCACGCTCGAGCGCGACCGCATCGTCGCTCACCAGATGGTCCGGGGCTGAGGCGCCTGGCGTGCCGCAGCGCTCACAGGCCGAGGCGACCCTCCTGGCCGTCGATGTGGGGACATCCGGTGCGCGTGCCGCGGTGTTCGACCTCGAGGGCCGGCGCCTCATCGAGGTCCGACGTCCTTACGCGACCTACGCGCCCCGTCCGGGATGGGCCGAACAGGACGCTGCCGCTTGGCATTCGGCCTCGCTGGCCGCCATAGGTGAGGCGCTCCGCCGGGCCCCGGGGAGCCCCCTGGCGATCGGCCTCACGGGGCAGTGCCCCTCGGTCGTGGGCGTGGATCAGCGTGGGCGACCGACCGGCCCGGGGCTCCTGTATCGGGACAACCGCGCGACCCGTGAGGCGGCCGAGTTCCGCCGCCGTTTCGGGGCCGCCGACGTCCACCGCGAGACCGGCCACCTACCGGCGGCCTTCCACGTCGGCCCCAAGATCCTGTGGTTGCGCCGCCACGAACCGGCCCGGTTCGCCGCCACGGCCACGTTCCTCCAGCCTCGGGACCTCGTGGGGCTGGCCCTCACCGGCGAGGCCGCGACCGACGGGACCCACGCTGCGGCGACCCTCTTGTACGCCCTTATCGCCCGGCGCTGGCATGAGCCGTACTTCGAGGCACTGGGGCTCGACCCCGGTCTTGTTCCCCCGGTCCTGGCGTCGAGCGCGATCCTGGGGGAGCTGCGTCCCAGCCTTGTCCGTCGCTTCGGCCTCCCGGGCCCGCTGCCCGTGGTCGTGGGCGGTGCCGACTCGCAGGCGTGTGCCCTTGGCTGCGGCCTCCTTGGCCCGGGCATGGCCAGCGAGATGGCGGGGTCGTCGACCTGCCTCAACACCGTCGTCGCGAAGCCGCTGCCGGTGCTCGACGTGACGCACTATCCGCACGTCGTCGGTGACGGTTTCACGACCGAGACGGGCCTCAACACGACCGGTGCGGCCGTCGCCTGGCTGGCCCGGTTGCTTTATCCGGGCCCCCGGGGCGTGGCGGCTGCGCGGGGCTACGCCCGTTTCGACGCCGACGCAGCGACCACGGATCCTGGTGCGGACGGGTTGCTCGTCCTGCCGGTCCTGGGCGATGGCGAGCGCACCGATCCGACGCTGCGGGGCACCGTGGTGGGCCTGTCGGAGCGACATGGCCGGGCCCACCTGGCACGGGCGATGCTGGAAGGCGTCGCGTATGCGATGCGTGCCCAGCTGGAACTCGTCCGAGCCGCCGGGGTACCGCTGCGCGAGCTCCGTGTCTCCGGCGGTGACACCCGCCTGGGGACCTGGAACCAGGTGAAGGCCGACGTCATCGGGCTGCCGGTCCAGGTGGTCGAGGGCGACGCCGCGGTGACCGGCGTGGCCATGCTGGCCGGCCTGGGTTGCGGGGCCTACCCGTCGTCGGTCGCAGCGGTGGCCCGCGCGACCCGCCTGGGAGCCGTCTGGCTCCCCGATCCGTCCGCCCGGCAGCTGCACGACGAGCGATACCCGGCATGGCGCGCCCTGTGGGCGGCGCGGGTCGCGCGGTCATCGCCGGGCGCATCCGTCCGCCCCGCCGGCGCCTGAGGCGCCACGATGCGTCTCACCCTTGGCATCAACGACTGCTTCGCCGTCAAGCGGTGGCCGCGGCCGGAGGACTGGGCACCGATCGTGCGTGACCGCCTCGGGCTGACCGTGTTCCAGCATTCGCTCGACCTGGTCGATCTCACGGGTTCCCCCGCCGACCGCGACGCCCAGGGTCGCGCGCTGCGTAAGGCGGTGGCGACCGCGGGCCTCACGCTCCACTCGACGTTCACCGGGCTGGCCGCCTACTCCGACAACCTCCTGCTGCACCCCGACGCCGACCGGCGCCGCGCCGCGAGGCGCTGGTACCGGCGGGCCGTCGACTGGAGCGCGGAGGTCGGGGCCCGTGGCACCGGTGGTCATGTCGGCGCCCTGTCGGTGGCGGAGGCGGCCGATGCCGGACTCAGCCGGCGGCGATGGGCCGGGCTCCGCCGCGATCTCGCCCTGATCGCAGCGCGGGCGCGACAGCGAGGCCTTGACTTCCTGCTGGTGGAGAACCTGGCCGTCGCCCGCGAGCCGGCCACCATGGGAAGGATCGAGTCGCTGCTCAGCGAGGGGGACGCGGCACACGTGCCCATCCGCC
>DATBOX010000119.1:0-7486 GCA_036561685.1 Candidatus Limnocylindrales bacterium
GCGTGGGCGGCGGCCGTCACGCGGGCCACCTCGGCGGCGGTCCACGGCGCCCTGTCCGGGTCCGGGCCGTCGAGGTACAGCTTGACCAGGTCCGCGCCGTCATCGAGTTGTCCCAGGGCCGCCGCCAGGAGCTCGTCGGCGTTCTCGGCCTCGGCGGTCGAGACCTCCGGCAGCGTGCCGCGACGCATCACCCAGGTCCCCGCGGCGCGCACGTAGGGCATCTCGGGGCGCCCACGCCAGCGATCCCGGACGCCGAGCGCGACGGCTCGACGCCGACCGTCCACCGGGTCGACCCCGACGGGGCTGCCCACGTCCCGCAGCCAGCGCACGCCGGCGCCGCTGGCGAGGTGGCCGTTCGCCTCCGCGACGGCGACCAGCCGCTCGGGCGGATCGGCGAAGCGCGCGATCCAATGGGCGCCGCCCGGTCCCGTGAGGTGGCTGTGGGCGTCCACGAGGCCCGGCACGATCGTGCAGCCCGTCGCGTCCACGACGTCCGCCGAGCCGTCGACGGGGCCCTCGTCGTCGGCCGGGCGAATCCACTCGATCCGACCGTCGGTGACCAGGACGCTGACGCCGACGCGCAGCCGCGGCCCGCGCCCGTCCGCCAGGGCTGCGTCGCGGTATAGCGTGGCGGTCATGCCGCGCTCTCCCGGTGCGGCACGACCCCATCCGGCACCAGCGGCAGCGACCGCAGCCTGGTCCCGGTCGCGTCGAAGATCGCGTTGGCGAGGGCGGGCGCGATGGCGATGATCGGCGTCTCGCCCGCGCCGGCGGACGGCTCGTCGCGCCGATCCAGCAGCACGACCTCCGATGGCGGCACGTCGGTGAAGCGCGGCACGCGGTAGTCGGTGAGCGACCCGTTGGTGATCCTGCCGGCCTGGAAGTGCACGGCCTCGAAGAGGGCTGCACCGAGGCCCATGATGGTCGCACCCTCGATCTGGTTCGTCAGGCCGTCCGGGTTGACGATCGCGCCGCACTCGAAGGCCGTCACCACCCGCAGGATCTCCAGGCGACGATCGTCACCTACCCGCACCTCGACGCAGGTCGCCACGCGGGCGCCCTTCTCGACGCCGCCGGCGATGCCGATCCCCAGGCCCGGCTCGCGCGGTCGGTCGGCCCATCGGATCCGATCAGCGGCCGCTCGGAAGACGGCGGCGAGCCGCTCGTCGGACAGGTGGGCCAGGCGGAACGTAAGGGGGTCGAGGCCAAGGACGGCCGCCAGCTCGTCCATGTGCGATTCGCGCGCGAAGTGGTTGGCGGTCGCCGCCAGCGCCCGATAGGAGCCCTGGCGGAGGGGTGAGTCGGCCGGCTGGTAGTCGAGCCGCTGGTTCGGCACGTCGTACGGACCGACCAGGCCGAACAGACCGGCGTTCGTGTCGCGCATCTCCCACGCGCTGAGCACCCCGTCCCGACCGGCGCCGCCTCGCACGTCCACGACCGCGGCAGGCCGCAGGTAGCCAGCGGTGAACTCCTGGCCGCGGCTCCAGCGCAGTCTCACCGGGCGGCCGACCGCCCGGGCGAGGCGGGCCGCAGGGATCGCGATCTCGGCCCCGTGCTTCCCACCGAACCCCCCGCCCGTGTCGGGGACCACGACGCGCACGTCCGCTTCGGGGATCGCGAGGGCCTCCGCGAGCTGCTGCCGCACGCCGAACGGCGTCTGGGTGCCGGACCACACCGTCAGACGGTCCGCGTCCCAGGCGGCCAGCGCGACGTGGGTCTCCAGAGGTACGTGGGCGAGGTACGCGGTCGTGTAGGTGGCCTCAAGACGGACGGGGGCGGCCGCCAGCGCCGCGTCCACGTCGCCGGTCTCACGGTGGAAGGCGCCTTCCCAGCCGTGTTCCTCCACCGGGTGCGTACGGAGGTAGCGGCTCAGGTCGGACTCCGACGGCAGGGCGGGTTCGTCCCACTCGGCCTGGATCGCGCGCAGCGCACGGCCGGCCGTCCCGGCGTCGCCGGCGACGACGCCGACCAGCGGACCTTCGCGGACCACCGTGACGCCCGCCATCGCGTGGGCCGTCGCGACGTCGATGGCGCGCAGCGTCGCGCCCGGCGACGGTGGTGCCAGGACTGCGCCGTACTGCATGCCCGGCAGGGACAGATCGCCGGGGTAGCGCTTCCGGCCGGTGACGATCGCCCGGGCCCCGATGCGCCCTGCCGGCCGTCCCACCAGCCGCTCGGCCGGCCCGGGCGTGATGACCGGCCCGAGGGCCACACGTTCGACCTGCCTCAGGCCACGCACCAGCTCCCCGTATCCGATCGACCGGCTCCCGTCACGAACCCCGATGGTGCCCTTGGCGGCCACCAGGTCACCCGTGGCCACCTCCCAGCGGGCGGCGGCGAGGCGCACGAGGCACTCGCGCGTCGCGGCGGCTGCACGGCGCAGGTCCTCGCCCGCGTCGGGCATCGACCGGCTGCCGAAGGTGCCCATGTCGTACGGGGAGAGGTCGGTGTCGCCCATCAGGAGCCGCACGGAATCCAACGGCACACGGAGCTCCTCCGCGACCCGCATCGAGAGGGCTGTCCGATTGTCCTGCCCCACGTCCACCTTGCCGGTGAAGGCGACCGCGGTACCGTCACCGTCGACGTGGATCCAGGCCCCGCCGCTTGGCGCCCAGCGCCCTGGATCGGTCGACGGGCTGGGCTCGAACACGACCACCAGGCCCTCTGGCAATACGTCGAAGTAGTCGCGTTCGGCGGCCACGATGAGGTCCCAGGGCCGGACGGGCCGTGTCGGGAACGTCGGCGCCACGTCATCCTCGCTGTCTCCTCGAGGGTCGCCGGCCACCTCGGCCTCCCGAGCCCGCTGCGCAGCGCCCCGGACCGCACGTCGGATCCGGGGGTAGGTACAGCAGCGGCAGATGTTGCCATCAAGGGCGGCGTCGATCTGCCCCGCATCGGGATCCGGGTGCTGCGCCAGCAGCGCGACGGTGCTCATGATCATGCCGGGGGTGCAGTACCCGCACTGGAAGGCGCCGGCCTCCAGGAACGCCTCCTGGACGGGGTGGAGGCGCGACCCCTCGGCGAGTCCCTCCACGGTCGTCACGGCACGACCGACGGCATCCACCGCCAGGGTCCGACAGGCGCGCACGGGCTCACCGTCGAGCAGAACGGTGCAGGCGCCGCACACCCCCTCGCCGCAGCCGGGCTTGGTGCCGGTAAGGCCCAGGCCGTCGCGCAGCCAGGCCAGCAGCGTGACGTCATCGCCGCCGGGAAGATCGCGGGCGACCCCGTTGACGCGGAGCGAAGCGCCGCTCATCCCAGCGAGAGGGCGTAGCCGACCGTTCGCCCGTGCCGTTGGGCGAGGGTGAGCCAGACACGGACCATCCCCTCGAGCACCTTGGCATACGCCAGCGGGCCCGCATCCTCGGCCACGAAGCCGATCTCGGTCGCCAGGTCGAGCGCGACCTGCTTGGCCCCCGGGTCGTCCCCGGCCACGAACATCACCGCCGGGACCCGTCGCGACTGGGCGGTGGTGAGGTTCTCGAAGCCGATCGTGTTGAAGGCCTTGACCAGCCTGGCGCCGGGCAGCAGGTCGGCCAGGTCCTCCGTGGTGCTGCGCACTGGATCCCCGTCGAAGCGGTTCATCGCGTCGATGACGACGCGCCCGTCCAGTCTGGGGAGCGTGGCCACGATGCCAGGCACGGCGGGCCACCGCAGCGCGAAGACGACGACATCGGCACCCGCCACGGCCCTGGCCGGGCTGGTCGCCGTGGTGCCGGCCGCCGCGGCCACGGCCGCGCGGCACTTCTCCGATCCCGGGTCGCGCACGCCGAAGACCACCTCGTGGCCCGCCGCGGCCAGCGCCGCGGCCAGCCCACCGCCCACGTTGCCCGCCCCGATGACCGCGATCCGCATGACGCCACCCCGCTAGCTCCGATGCCGGCCCGTGCCGGCCCGTCCAGGACGAGTGTGCCACGGTCCGTCCGACGCGCCCCGTCCCGGTCGGTGGAGGGCCGACCTCCGCCTCGTTTTGCGCCCAGCGGCGACAGCGACGGAGCGAGCCTATGGAAGGCCCTTGGGGAGGTCCTTCCTCCGTCAGCTATTGCATCCGGCGAGGGAAACGTCCCTCGATGGCCTCTTCCTCCGTCGCTGTTGCCGCTGGATGCAAAGCCATCGCCTGGATGCGCGGGTCGAGGCGCCCCGTCGCCGGTCCTCAGCGGTCGAAGTCGTCGGCCCGGGCCACCTCCTCGCCATCGAGGACGGTCAGCCTTGGTCGACACGCGGCCAGCGCGCCACCGGTACGCACCGGCTCGGCCAGGGCCTCCGCCGGGATGACGATGAAGTCGGCCCTGTGCCCGGCCGTCAGGCGCCCGCCTCGGCCCTCCTGGCCGGCGATGACGACCGGGTCGAGCGTGGCGGCGCGGATCGCCCGTGCCAACGCCATCCGCTCCGCGCCGGGGAACGCTCGCGCCTCGCCCGGCAGCCTCCGCGTGACCGCTGTGGCGATGCCCGTCCACGGGTCGGGCGACTCGACCGGCGCATCCGTGCCGAAGGCGACGGGTACCCCGGTGGCGGCCAGCGACTGCCACCGGTAGGCCCGTGCCTGGCGCCGCGGCCAGGCCTGCCGGGCCATCGCTGCGTCGTGCAGCAGGTGGGAGGGCTGCACGGACGCCGCGACCCGCAGGCGCCACAGGCGTGCCACGTCGGACGAGGCCGCCAGCTGGACGTGCTCCAGGCGAGCCCACAGGCGGCCGCCGCGTGCCGACGGCAGGGCCTCCAGCGCGTCGAGGGCGACGCGCAGCGCCCGGTCGCCGATGACGTGGATCTGCGGGGCGATGCCGGCCCGTGCCGCGCGCTCGATGAGCTCCTGGAGCTCGCCGCGCGTGAGGAGCAGCCGGCCGTGGCCGCCTCGGTCGGCGTACGGCGAGAGGAGCGCCCCGCTGCGCGACCCGAGCGCCCCGTCGGCGAACAGCTTCAACCAGCCCACCCGAGCCCGCGCCGCGACCCGCGCCGCCCTGGGATCGCCGCGGGGCGCCGCTACCGGATCGCCGCTGCGGAAGCCGTGGGCCACGGCTGCGTCCAGCTGCTCCGGGCGAACGCTGCCATGGACCCGCAGTGGCAGCCGCCCCTCGCCGGCCAGGCGCGCGTACTGCAAGGGGCCACGCGCCATCAGAGGGTCCGGGGCCAGCCCACCCGGATCGTGGCAGCCCACGATGCCGAGCCGCGCCAGCCGGGCCGCGTACGCCGCGATCGCCCGCGCCAGCACGTCCTCGTCGACCGGCGGGATGGCGCGGTCAACGAGCCCGGCCGCGTGCTCCAGCAGGATGCCGGTCGGCTCACCGCGCGCGTCGTGCACGATGCTGCCGCCGACCGGGTCCGGCGTGCTCGAGGTGATGGCCGCGGCGGCGAGGGCCGCCCGGCTCGCCCAGCGCGAGTGCAGGTCGTGGCTCCAAAGGGCGATCGGACGCCCCGGCGCGACACGGTCCAGAGCATCGGCGTCGGGCCAGCCGCCGAGGAGATCGAGCGACCAGCCAAGGCCCACGATCCAGCCGTCGCGATCGCCCGCCTGGAGCCGCTTTCGATGCAGGGCTTCGAGTCGCGCGAGCGTCGCCGCCAGGGACAGGCCGTCCACCTGGAGCTGCCGGTCGGCGAGCGCCGCGTCGGTCAGATGCAGATGGGCGTCGGTGATGGCGGGCACCACGACCTCGCCGGGTCCAAGGTCCAGACGGCGTGTCGCGGGACCCCGCAGCGATATCACCTCCGGGCGACGCCCGGCGGCGAGGACCCGCCCCTCCCCGACCGCGAGCGCTTCGGTCCAGCCGAAGCCACGAGCCCCTGCCAGGGTCGCGATGCGGCCGGTGACGATCAGGTCGGCCCGGGCCGCCACCGCTCAGGCGCCGAACAGGTCCTGCAGCGCCGGCCCGTCGAGCCCGGCCCCCATCGCCAGCGCGAGCATGATGCGCGCCTTGGGACCGTTCAGCGTCCCGGCCATGATGGCTCCCGAGTGGGCCCACTTCGCCCCGCCGCCGGGGAAGCCGTAGGCCGGGCGCACGCCACCGCGTAACACGCGCGAGGTGAGGACGACGGGGATCCCCGCGGCCATCGCCTCGGCGGCCGCCGCCAGCACGTCGGGATGGCTGTTGCCACTGCCCGGAGCCTGCACCACGATGCCGCGCGCGCCGCCGGCGACGGCCGCCCGGATCAGGGCGCCGTCGGTGCCCATGGCGGCCGCCACCAGGGCGATCGGCTCCACGGCGGCGTCGGGCAACCGCGGCAGGGCCGGCCGTCCCGTCCGGCGACGGGCCAGCCGCACGCCGTCATCCGAGACATGGCCCAGCGGTCCGTCGTGGGGGCAGCTGAAGGCGGCGTAGGCGAGTGTGTCGACCTTGACCACGTCGTCCGCCGGCAGGACGAGGCCGCCCATCACGACCGCCGCGCCGATGCCCCGTGCCGCTGGATCGGCCGCGCACCGGACGGCGTCGCGCAGATTCTGGGGCCCGTCGTAGCCGTCCTGGCCGGCGTTGCGCATCGCCCCGGTGACGAGCACCGGGGAGGCGCCCGGGACCAGCAGGTCGAAGGCGAGCGCGGTCTCCTCCATCACGTCGGTGCCCTGGACCACGACCGCCCCGGCGACGCCGGGGTCGGCCAGCGCATCGCGCAGGCGGGCCGCCTGGTCGAGCAGGTCGGCGAAGGAGAGGTGGGCGGCCGGCACACGACCCCAGTCGATCGTCACCAGGTCCGCGATGCCCGACAGGCCGCTCGTCCGCGCCAGGATGGCGGCCCCGTCCAGGCGTGGGACGGCGCCCCCCGCGGCCGCGTCGTGCTCCATCGAGATGGTGCCGCCCGTGAACAGCACGACGACCCGGCCCGTCATGACGAGCCGTCATCCCGGTCCGCCCGGCCAAGGTCGGACGGCACGTCAGCGACATGGCCAAGGGCCATGGCCGTGACCGTCACCGGATCGATGGGCCCCACGTGCGCGGCGGCAGGTTGGAGGGCCGTGGTCGGCCACCGCAGGAAGACGGCCCGGACACCGGTCCCGACCACGAGCGCGGCCATGAGGAACAGGACGAGGGACGTGCCGAGCGTATCGGCCAGCGGCCCGGCGATGATGATCGGCACGAAGCTGGCCACGCTCACCAGCATGTTCAGCACCCCGAAGACGCGCCCCCTCACGTCCTCCGGCAGTTCCTCCTGGAGCTCCGTCTGGGCGGGCACGGCCACGAAGGCGTAGGCGACGCCCGCCGTCAGGGCGATGGCCACGATGATGCCCAGCAGCGAGACGAAGGGTTCGAGCGCCACGGCCCCATTGCTGTCGACGCGCGAGCGCAGGAAGTTCGACAGGGGTGCCGCCACGGACAGCAGGGCCAGGGCGCTGCCCAGCACCAGCAGGCCACCCTCGATCAGGCGGCGCCGCGGTACGAGGCGTCCGTAGGCGTTGAGGATGAGGATGCCCAGCACCAGGCCACCGCCGAGCGGCAGCACGACGATGAAGAAGTCCTGCGGTTTGAGGCCCAGCGACTGCTGGGCGTAGTTCGGCCCGAGC
>DATBOX010000120.1:0-2345 GCA_036561685.1 Candidatus Limnocylindrales bacterium
GCGGCACCCTTGGCCAGGTTGTCCAAAGCCGAGAGCACGACGATGCGGCCGCTGCGAGGCTGCCATTTGACGTAGATGCGCGCCTCGTTGCTGGCCAGGACGTGCTTGGTCGCGGGCGGCTCCTCGACCACCGCCACGAACGGCTCGTCGGCATAGGCCGCGCGGTACAGCTCGTCGAGCTCGGCCTGGTCGACGGATCGCCCCGGCCGCACGTGGCACGTGGCGAGGATGCCCCGCGTCATGGGCACGAGGTGGGGCACGAAGGTCACCGGATCGGGCACGTCGCGGCCGCCCTCCCTGGCGACGGCGCCGAGCTCCTGCTCCATCTCCGCCGTGTGGCGATGCCCGTCGAGGCCGTATGCGGTCACGTTCTCGTTGACCTCGCCGAAGGTGAGGTCGGGACGCGGCTCGCGCCCGGCCCCCGAGACGCCGCTCTTGCCGTCGACGACGACGTCGCCGAGAAGGCCCGCGCGCGCGAGCGGGGCCAGGGCCAGGATGGCGGCCGTGGCGTAGCAGCCGGGGGCGGCGACGATGGGCCCGGCCGTGGCGCCGGCCGCGGCCAGCTGGGCGCGATGCAGCTCCGGCAGGCCATACACAGCGTGCGCCAGGAGCTCCGGTGCGGGATGGTCGAAGTGGTACCAGCGCGGGTAGTCGGCCGGGTCGCGCAGGCGGAAGTCCGCGCCAAGGTCGATCACGGCCAGGCCCGCCGCCGCCAGGCCGGGCACGACGGCTGCCGCCTGGCCGTGCGGCAGGGCGACGAAGACCGCATCGGTCTCCGGGAGCGCCGCGTCGACGCGCAGGTCGGTCCGCGCGAGGTGGGGTCGCGACCGGCCGATCGGTTCTGCATCACGGTCCCGGCCCACGAGTCCTACGATGGCGACGGCCGGATGGCCGGCCAGCCAGCGCACCAGCTCGCCACCGACGTAGCCGGTGGCACCGATGACGGCCACGCGCACCCGACCGTTCGCCGCGACGTGACGCGGCGGGACGGAGGTGGCCGCAAGGGGGGTGGCGTGCAGGGCGACGCTCATCGCATGCATGAATATACACGGCTCTGTATGCTCATGCAACTTCACCGCCGGACCGCAGGAGACCATGATGGCCACCACGACGACGCGCTCCGCGACCAGCACCCGCGCGCTGTCGCCGGTGCTGGGCCGCTATTTCGAACGCACCTGGGTCCGCGGCGAGGGCCATCACCTCTGGGACGACCATGGCAAGCGGTACCTGGACTTCGCCTGCGGCATCGCCACCACGAGCCTCGGCCACGCCCACCCCGCCGTGAATGCCGCCATCCACGCCCAGGTCGACCGTCTGGTGCACGTCTCGAGCGGGCTCGGCTACGTCGAATCGGTGAACCTGCTGGCCGAGCGGCTGGCGGCGACCTGCCCCGCCCCGCTCGACACGGTCTTCCTGGCCAACTCGGGCGCCGAGGCCATCGAGGCGGCCATGAAGCTCAGCCGCCGGGTCACCGGACGGCCGGGCTACGTCGCCTTCCGCAACGCGTTCCACGGCCGCACCTACGGGGCGGCCAGCCTGACCAGCAGCAACCTCAATTACCGGGCGGGCTACGAGCCGCTCCTGCCCGGCGTCGTGCTGGCGCCCTTCCCGGACGTCCATCGCGACCCGGCGGAGGCCACCGCGGAGGCACTCGCCGCCCTCGACTCCCTGTTCGAGGGCGTCGTGCCGGCGACGGAGATCGCGGCCATCGTCGTCGAGCCGGTCCAGGGCGAAGGCGGCCTCAACCCGGCCCCCACGGCGTTCCTCCGTGGCCTCCGCGGGCGGTGTGACCGCTACGGCATCCTGCTCGTCATCGACGAGATCCAGACGGGGCTGGCCCGGACCGGCCGGATGTGGGCCTTGGAGGCGGCCGACATCGTGCCCGACGTCGTGTGCTTCGGGAAGGCCATCGCCAATGGGCTGCCGCTGGCCGGCATCGTCTCGGCCCGGGCGCTCCAGGAGCGCTGGGGGGTCGGGGCGCACGGCACCACCTTCGGCGGCAACCCGGTGGCATGTGCCGCCGCGGTCGCCGTGCTGGAGACGATCGAAGGGGAGGGCCTGGTCGCCAACGCCGCCGCCCAGGGGGCGGTGCTCATGCGCGGCCTGGCGGATCTGGCGGCCCGCGACAAGCGCCTGATCCAGGTGCGCGGCCAGGGCCTGATGATCGGTGTGGAGGCGGGCCCGGACCTGGCGCCGCGGCTGATGGACGGCTGCGCCGATGCCGGGCTGGTCGTGCTGCTCGCCGGCGGCCTCCACGACGTGGTGCGCTGGTTGCCCCCGCTCGATGTCACCGCGGACGAGATCCGCAAGGCCCTCGGGATCTTCGAAGGCGTCCTCGCTGCCGC
>DATBOX010000121.1:0-10280 GCA_036561685.1 Candidatus Limnocylindrales bacterium
ATCGAGCGCGGTCGCAGGCTCTGCTCGACGACCACTTCCTCGACCGCCAGGGCGGCCGATCCCACGAGCCGACCGTTCTCGTCCATGGCCCTCAGTCTAGCAGCTGCGCAGGCGCCATGTGAACATGCGTTCTACGCCGGCACAGGACGCTCACTCGCGACGCAGCGTCCGCAGCGCGGCCTTGACGCGGTCCTCCAGCGACGCCCCGGGGACGCTGGCCAACACCCCGTCGCGGGCCGCTTCGCGCGCCTCCTGGGGCGCGTAGCCCAGGGCCACGAGCGCGGCCACGACCTCGCTCTGCGTGGTCGCCGCGGGCGTCGCGCCACTCTCGGCGGCCGCTGCCACGCCCCCCGCCAGGCCGGCCGCGGCGACCTTCTCCTTGAGCTCCAGGATGATGCGCGCACCGAGCCGCTTGCCGACGCCGCTCACGGCCGTCAGGACGGCCTCGTCGCCCTGCAGGATGGCCAGCTGCAGGTCGGGCACCGCCCGCGAGGAGACGATCGCCAGGGCGACCTTGGGGCCGACGCCGGTGACCGTCATGAGGAGCTCGAAGAAGGCCAGCTCCTCGGCCGAGCGGAAGCCGTACAGGGCCTGCAGGTCCTCGCGGACCAGGTGATGCGTGTGGAGGTGCTGGTGCGCGCCGACGCGAGCCTGGCTGAGCGTCCGTGGCCCCGCGTAGACGCGGTAGCCGACCCCGCCGACCTCCAGCACCAGGGCATCCCCGGAGATGGCGGACACCGTGCCGGTCAGCGTCACGATCATGCGGGCAGCGCCTCCGCCCGATAGGCATGGGCCGTGCAGATGGCGATGGCCAGGGCGTCGGCCGCATCGTCCGGCCGCGGCAGGACCGTCAGGCCCAGGATCGTCTGGACCATGCGCTGGACCTGGCCCTTGTCGGCCCGGCCGTAGCCGGTGACCGCCTGCTTGACCTCATGCGGCGCATATTCGGCGACCGGCAGGCCGCTGCGGGCCGCCACCATGAGGATCACCCCGCGCGCCTGGCCGACGGCGAAGGCGGACTGGACGTTGCGCTTGAAGAAGATCCGCTCCACGGCCACGACGTCCGGGGCGTGATCGGTGATGAGGGTGGTCAGGCCCTGCTCGATGAGCAGCAGGCGCTGGGGCAGGACCATCGTGCTGGGCGTCTCCAGGCAGCCGTAGTCGAGCACCTGGAGCCGGTGGCCGTCGAGCTGGACGAGGCCGTAGCCCGTCCGTGCCGTCCCGGGATCGATGCCCAGGACGATCAAGCCGGGGCCGCCTCCGCGAAGACCTCGTCGGGGATCTCGAAGTTGGCCGTCACGCGCTGCACGTCGTCGTGGTCTTCCAGGTTCTCGATGAGCCGCAGGTTCTGGCGGGCGTGTGCGACGTCGACCTCGACGGTGTTCTTGGCGTGCATCGTCAGCTCCGCCGACTCGATCTTCACACCGCTCGCCTCGAGGCCCTTGCGCACCCGCTCCAGGTCGCCCGGGGCGGTGTAGACCTCGACGGTCTCGGGCGCGTCGGTGTCCACGTCATCGGCCCCGGCATCGATGGCCATGAGCGCGATCTCGTCCGCGTCGACCCCCGTGCGCGGCACGGCGATGACGCCCTTGGGCTCGAACTGCCAGGCCACGGCGCCCGTGCCGGCCAGCTGCCCGCCGGCCTTGGTGAACATCGAGCGGACGTCGGCGGCGGTGCGGTTCTTGTTGTCGGTGGCCGCCTCCACGAGGATGGCCACGCCGCCGGGGCCGTAGCCCTCGTAGATGATCTCCTCGTACTGCTCGCCGTCGCCGGCCCCCGCGGCGCGCTCGATGGCCCGCTTGATGTTGTCCATGGGCATGTTGATGGCGCGCGCGGTGTCCATGGCCATGCGCAGGCGGTAGTTGGCGTCCGGATCACCGCCGCCAGCGCGCGCCGCGATGGCGATCTCCCGGGCGACCTTGGTGAACGCCGCCCCGCGCTTGGCGTCGTTGGCGCCCTTCTGGCGCTTGATCTGCGACCACTTGGAGTGTCCGGACATCGGGCCGGATTCTACTATCATGGCCAGACCCTCCCCGGCGCAGCGCCAGGGTCGCGCGCCGTGCCCTCGGTCGCCCACCAAGCGGTCCCACGCTCGCCCAGCAGAGGTCGTTCATGAAGACCGTCGCCCCCGATCACCTGCGCAACGTCGTGCTGGCCGGTCACTCCGGCGCCGGCAAGACGACGCTGGCCGAACACCTGCTCCACGCAGCGGGCGCCCTCAACCGGCTGGGCCGGGTCGAGGACGCCACGGCCGCCCTGGACTTCGAGCCTGAGGAGCAGAAGCGCAAGCTGTCGCTCTCGCTCGCGGTGGGCGTGCTGGAGCATGACGGGTATCGGGTCACCCTCCTCGACACGCCCGGCTACGCCGACTTCGTGGGCGAGGTCGTGGAGGGCTTCCTGGCCGCCGATGCGGCTCTCATGGTCGTGGACGCCTCCGACGCCGTGGCGGCGGGTACCGAGACGGCCGTCGGGCTGGGGCGGCGGTTGGGCAAGGCGGCCCTCTTCGTCATCACCCGCTGCGAACGCGAGAACGCCGACCCCATGCGGTCCGTGGACCAGTTGCGCAGCGCCTTCGGGCCCAAGATCGCGCCGCTGCAGGTGGCCATCGGGGCGGCTCACACGTTCAGTGGCTACGTCGACCTGGTGCACCGCACGGCCTGGACCTATGACAAGGGCCAGCGCAGGGAGATCCCCGTCCCGGCCGACCTGGAGACCGAGGTCACGCGCCGCCGCGACCAGCTGCTGGAGGCGGCCGCCGAGGCGGACGACGACGTCCTCACGAAATACCTCGAGGGCCAGGAGATCACCGACCAGGAGCTCGAGGCCTGCCTCCACAAGGGGGTCCGCGAAAGCATCCTGGCGCCGGTCATGCTGGTCTCCGCCGAGCAGGAGATCGGCGTCGAAGGGCTGTTGGACGCGATCGTCCGCTACCTCCCCTCCCCGGCCGAGGAGCCGCCGGTCAAGGCCACCGGCAAGGGCGGCGCGATCGTCGAGGTCAGCTGCGACCGCAGCGGTCCGCTGCTCCTGCAGGTCTTCAAGACCGCGGCCGACCCGTTCGTCGGGCGCCTGACCTACTTCCGTGTCCTCTCGGGGGTGGTCCACTCCCACGATCACGTGTGGAACGCCAGCCGCGACGAGGAGGAGCGGATCGGCCAGCTCCTGTTCCTGCACGGCAAGGACCAGGAGCCGGCGGGCGAGATCGGCGCCGGCGAGATCGGCGCCGTGGCCAAGCTCGTCCATACGGAGACCGGCGATTCCCTCAGCTCGCGCGAGACCGCCCTGGCGCTCCCTCGGCCCGAGTTCCCCGAGCCCACCCTGGCCGTGGCCATCGAGCCGCAGACCAAGGCCGACCTCGACAAGCTTGGCGCGGCCCTGTCCCGGCTCCTGGAGGAGGACCCGGCGATCCGGGTGGACCGCCAGGTCGAGACCGGGGAGCAGCTCCTTCTGGCCCAGGGCGACAGCCACATCGCCGTGATCTCGGAGCGCCTCAAGCGCAAGTTCGGTGCCGCCGTGGTGACCCGCCCGCCGCGGGTGCCCTATCGCGAGACGATCCGGGGTCACACCCAGGTCGAGGGGCGCCACAAGAAGCAGACCGGCGGGCACGGCCAGTTCGGCCACGTCTGGCTGGAGATCGAGGCCAACCCGGGTGGCGGCGTGGAGTTCGCCGAGAAGGTCGTGGGTGGCGCCGTACCCCGCCAGTTCTTCGCGGGCGTCGAGAAGGGCGTCCGCGACGTGGCCGCGAAAGGCCCGCTGGCCGGCTATAACGTGGTCGACTTCAAGGCGACCCTCTACGACGGCTCGTACCACACGGTCGACTCGGACGAGCTCTCGTTCCGCCTGGCCGCCCAGGCCGCCACCCGGAAGGGCATCCAGGAGGCCCAGCCGGCGCTCCTGGAGCCGATCATGGATGTCACCATCCGCGTCCCCGAGGCGTACATGGGCGACGTCAACCGCGACCTCAACACGCGCCGCGGCCGGGTCCTTGGCATGGACTCGCAGGACGGCCTGCAGATCGTGCGGGCGCAGGTGCCGCAGGCGGAACTGGCAACGTACGCCACCGAGCTGCGATCGCTGACCGGCGGCCGCGGCCGCTACTCGGCGACCCTGGACCACTACGAGGAAGTGCCCGCGCACGTGGCCTCCAAGATCGTGGAGGCCCACCGTAAGGAACTCGAGGCGGCCGGCGGCCACTGACCGGCATGTCCGAGGTCTACACCTGGGAACCATCGAACGAGGCGCTGGCCGCGCGCTACGGCCTGGCCGTGGACCGCATCGTCCGCTTCGACACGAACACGTCGCCCGTCCCGCCCGCGTTCGTGGCGAGCGTGCTGGACGCGTCGTGGCCGCTCAACGAGTACCCCGATAGCGCCTACCGGGCGCTCACCGACGCGGCCGCGCGATACGCCGGGGCCGGGGTGCGGCCGGACGAGATCATCGTGGGTGCCGGCGCGGACGAGATCCTGGACCTGATCGGCAAGGCGTTCCTGCCGTCCGGCGGCGCGGCCGTGGTGCCCTCGCCGAGCTACGGCCTGTACCCGGTCATCACGAGCCAGCGGGCCGCGCGGCGGACCGATGTCCCCCGATCCGTGGGGCCGGGCGGCTGGACCATGGACGTCGACGGGATCGTGCGGGCCCTCGCCGACGCCCAGCTCGTGTGGCTCTGCGAACCGAATAACCCCACGGGTTCCTCGGACGGAGCCGATGCCCTGGAGCGCATCCTCGAGGCGGCCGGAGCCATGGCTCAGCCGCCGGTGGTCGTGGTCGACGAGGCCTACTTCGAGTGCACCGGCCGGACCGTGGTCCCGTGGCGCGAGCGCTATCCGCACCTCATCGTGGTTCGCACCCTGTCCAAGGCTTTCGCCCTGCCCGGCATCCGGGTGGGCTGGGCAGTCGCGGCGCGGCCCACCATCGCCCGCCTCGAGCGGGTGCGACCGGCCGGCAGCATCGCCACGATCTCGGCGGCCCTCGCCGCGGCTGCCCTGGGTCGCCCCGAGGAGGCACGGGCCCGAGCCGCTGGGCTCGCCGCGGAGCGCGACTGGCTGGCGCCGCGCCTCGCGACGGCCGGCTGGCCACCCTATCCGAGTGTCACCAACTTCCTGCTGGTGCGGATCGGCACGACGGCCGAGGCGTCCGCGGCGGCCGAGCATCTCCTCCGCCAGGGGTTGGTGCCACGCACCTTCGCACCCGACGGTCCGCTCGGCGGTCACCTGCGCCTCACGGTCCGCAGCCGCGAGGAGAACGAGCGCCTGCTGGCGGCCGTGGCCACCGCCTGACCATGCGCCGGCCGCTGCCACTCGGCTCGCCGAATTTCCCGCCGGACCCGAACCCGCCGCCCCGTTTGCACGCAGCGGCAACAGCGACGTAGGAACGAGCCTTCCACCGCTGTTCGTTGCATCGCGCGCACAAACCGACGCTGGAACGGGGCTAGAAAGGCCCGTTTCGGGCCATGCTCCGTCGCTGTGACCGCTGGATGCAAGTCGCCGGCTGAGCGGCACCTTAGAGCACGACGATCCCGTTGGCCCCGGGGTCCCGACCCTCCCCGAGGGCCCGCAAGACGGCCCTGGTATCGAGCGGGAACTCCCCCGCGAGGAGTGCCCGAGCGTCGCGCAGGACGATGGCGTTGTGCCGGGTGTCGGCGATGAGCAGGATGAGGCGATCGATGCTGCCATCGGACTGTTTGGCCAACGCCCGCCGCGCCTGGGCCTGGACGTCATAGAGCCGGGTCTTGGCTTCGACCGCGAGCGCCACGCCGGTCGACCGCAGGACGAGGTCGAAGGCGCGCGGATCACCGCGCACGACACGCACCTCGACGTGCCACGACCAGATGGGCGACACCCGTTGCCGGAACCGTCCCAGAAGGGCTAGTTGCCCACGATCGCGGATCGCTGCCCCGGCCGGATAGGCGCGCAAGCTCAATTCGAGACCTGCTGCAGCGGCCAGTCGGGCGACACCGACGCAATCGACGCGGCGCACGAGCCCGCGCTCGATCCGGCTGACCTGAGCCGTCGAGAATCCCGCCGCACGGCCCACACTCTCCATCGTCAGACCCGCGAGGTTACGCGCCGTCCGGAGCTCTTCGCCGAGGCCCAGCAGTGAGCGCCGCATCCGCAGGGCCGCCCGGTCCACCGAGCGCTCATTCGTCGCCATCCGGGGCAGGGTGCACGACATGACTTATCGGCTGCTCACCTGGACCGAACCCCGGCCTTGCACCCAGCGGCAACAGCGACGGAGCAGGCAGTGTTCCTCCGCCGTCCCTTGCATCGCACGCACGATCCGACGGTGGAACGGGGCATTTGAGCCCCCGAGAGGCTGTCGGTCCGTCGCTGTGAACGCTGGATGCAAACGGGCGATGGGGCTGCGGGAGACCCCGAGGGGGTGGCGAGATCGGGCCTCAGCCCTGGGTGAGGCGCCCCACGCGGACCGTGCGCTTGCCCTGGCGGACGACCAGCCAGCGGTCGTGGAGCAGGGGCGGGATCCCCTCCTCGGACCCGCCGATCCGCCGGTCGTTGAGGCGCAGGCCACCCTGCTCGATGGCGCGTCGAGCCTCCCCGTTCGAGCGATAGAGGGCACTGCCCACCAGGAACGGCACCAGCCCGCCGCCCAGCTGCCCGGCGGTGAAATCGAAGCCGTCCGCATGCGCGTGCAGCTCCTCCAGCACGTCCGGATCGTCCAGCGGGGCGTCGCCGAAGGCGGCCGCGGCGACACGCACCTGCCGCTCGGCCGCCGCCCGCCCATGGATGCGCTCGGTCAGGTCGAAGGCGAAGGCGCGCTGCGCCGCACGAGCCTCGGGATGGGCGGCCTGCTCCGCCTCCAGCGCCTCGACCCGCTCCCGCGGCAGGAGCGTCAGCCAGCGCAGGAGCCGGCCGATGAGCTCGTCGGGCTGGCCGACGGCGTACTGGTAGAAGTCGTACACGCTGGTCAGCGCGGCGTCCAGGAAGACGGCGCCCTTGGCCGTCTTGCCCATCTTCTGGCCCTGCACGTTGAGCAGGAGCGGGCTGCACAGGCCGAAGACGGTCGGCTCGGCCTCCTCGGCCCGCCCCTCGACCCGGCGGATGAGGTCCATCCCGGCGGCGATGTTGCCCCACTGGTCCGAGCCGCCCATCTGCAGGTCGACCCCGTGGTCGCGGTGGAGGACCAGGTAGTCGGTCGCCTGGAGCGTCTGGTAGGCGAACTCGGCGAACGACAGGCCGCCACCCAGGCGCTGCTGGACCGACTCCTTCTCCAGCATCGCCGCGACCGTGAAGTGCTTGCCGATCTCGCGCAGGAAGTCCAGCAGGCGGTACTCGCCGAGCCAGGCGCGGTTGTCCAGCAGGACCGCCGCGTGCGGCCCGGGGGTGAAGTCCAGGAAGCGCCCCAGCTGCTCGCGCACGGCCGCGCGGTTGCGATCCAGGACGGCATCGTCCAGGAGGTTCCGTTCGGCGCTCGTGCCCGACGGGTCCCCGATCATGCCCGTGCCGCCGCCGACGAGCGCCACCGGGATGCCGCCGGACCGCTGCAGATGGGTCAGCAGGAAGACCTGCACGAGGTGGCCCACGTGCAGCGACGGACCCGTCGGATCGATGCCCACGTAGGCCCGGATGGGGCCGCGGGCGAGCCGTCCCTCGAGGCCGTCGGAGACGATCTGGGCCATGCCGCGCCAGCGCAGCTCGGGCAGGAGATCGGCTACGGGCATGCTTCGGTCGCCCTCCGGCGGGGGGAGCGGCCCGATCGGGCTCGCCCGGTAACTATGCTAGAGTCCCGCCCGAAATGCAGACCAGCCTCGCACGGCGCCAGCAGCGTCGCCTGAACGGCGGCCGGCGCCGAGGCGGTGGCGGTGCGCGTGCCGTCGCTGTCGGCCTCCCCCTCTTCCTCTTCGGCACCCTGGCGGCGTTCGCCATCGTGGCCTTCATCGGGGTGGTCGGCGCCTACGCCTACTTCGCCAACGGCCTGGCCGACCCGCTGCAGCTGAACTCGATCGTGTTCAACCAGGAGTCGACCATCTACGACCGCACGGGCACGGTCGTGCTGGCCACCTTCGGCACGGAGCGGCGCCAGTCGGTCGAGTTCGCGGACCTTCCGCCGACCGTGCTCGACGCCACGACCGCCATCGAGGACCACACCTTCTGGACCAACGCCGGCTTCGACCCGGTGGGCATCCTCTCCTCGCTGAAGGACACCCTCCAGGGCAACCCGCGCGGCGGCTCCACGATCACCCAGCAGCTCGTGCGCAGCCGCCTCCTGGACCCCGCCCTCGTGCAGGATCCGACCCGCACGGTCGAGCGCAAGATCAAAGAGATCATCCAGTCGATCCGCCTGACGCAGGCCTTTCCCGGCGTCGAAGGCAAGCAGAAGATCATCACGGCCTACCTCAACCAGAACTTCTACGGCAACAACGACTACGGCATCGAGGCCGCCGCCCAGAACTACTTCGGCGTCTCTGACCTGAGCAAGCTGACGCTCGCCCAGGCGGCCATCCTGGCCGGCATCCCGCAGTCGCCGACGGCCTACGACCTGGTGCACAACGCGGTCACCCAGGACGGCAAGCTGGTCGTGCCGCAGGACTCCCCACCGGTCATCCGGCGCAACGAAGTCCTCAACGCGATGCAGACGTACGGCACGCCCATGACCGACGCGGCCGGCAAGGCCTACACCGCCGCCGACTACGCCGCCGCCGAGGCCGAGCCGGTCATCCTCGCCGCCCAGACCGTGCCCAACTGGAAGGCGCCGCAGTTCGTGTGGGCCGTCCGCCAGCAGGTGGCCGACGAGCTCTGCGGCGCGGGCGTGGAGACGTGCCCCCAGCTCGAGGCCGGCGGCCTCAAGATCATCACCACCCTCGACTGGCGCCTCCAGCAGATCGCCGAGAAGTGGGTCAAGGCGGCCGCCATCCTGCCCCACACCAAGGACCCCAAGGCCTACGCCAAGCAGATCGGGGTGCCGTACCAGTCGTGGATGGCCAACCTGCGCACCAAGGACCTCCACAACGGGGCCCTGGTGGCCATCGACTACCAGACCGGCCAGCTCGTGGCGTACGTGGGCAGCGCCGACTACTACGCCAGCAACGCCTCGGCCAAGTTCCAGCCCCAGTTCGACGTCGTGGGTGACGGCTGGCGGCAGGTCGGTTCGGCCTTCAAGCCGTTCAACTACGTGGTCGGCATCAACGACAAGACGATGACGGCGGCCACGATGTTCATGGACGTCACCACGAACTTCGGCACGACCGCGAACCCCTACATCCCGACCGACGCGGACAACCTCGAGCGGGGGCCCGTGCGGATGCGCGAGGCGCTCGAGTTCTCCCTCAACATCCCGGCCGTCAAGGCCATCTCCTACAACGGCGTCGCCCACGTCGCCACGACGGCCAAGCAGTTCGGCATGGTCTTCAACCCGAACGGACCCCAGGCTGGCCTGTCGCTGACGCTCGGCACGCAGGAGGTCCACCCGGTCGACTTCGTGACGGCGTGGGCGACCCTCGCCAACCAGGGCCATTACACGGGCCATACGACGATCCTGCGGATCGAAGGTCCCAACGGCGCCGACGTCGTCTCGCCCTACAAGACGCCCGCCGGCACGCAGGTGGTCAGCCAGCAGGCCGCGTACATCATCACCGACATCCTGGCCGGCAACACCGACCCCAAGGTCAACCCCTTCTGGGGCGCGTTCAAGCTCACGGCGACCGACGGAACGCGACGTCCGGCCACCCTCAAGACGGGCACCAACAACGACGCCCGCGACCTCGACGCGTACGGCTTCATCGCGGCGCCCACGACGGCCGAGCGGAACGCCGGCCAGTACGCGCTGGCGGCCGGGGCGTGGAATGGCAACAGCGACAACTCGCTGGTCAGCTCGCCCAAGAACCCCCTCTTCTCCATCGACGTCTCGACGTTCGTGTGGCAGGGCTTCATGGAGGAAGCGACCAAGGCCTGGAAGGTCGACCAGTTCGTCAAGCCGGCCGGCATCGTCACGGCCAAGGTGGACGCCTACAGCGGCATGGCCCCCGGCCCCTACACCAGCAAGACCGTGACCGAGCTGTTCATCGACGGCACGCAGCCCAAGCAGCCGGACGACACGAAGGTCGGTATCCAGATCGAGCAGGAGACCAACACCCTGTGGCAGGACGGGTGCTTCGGCACACCGGTGACGCGCGGCTTCGTGAACTTCAGCAACGTCGAGAGCTCGATGAGCGCCTGGCAGGCTGCGGACCGGGCGTGGGCCGCTCGCGCCGCGCGTGGGTCGGGCGTGCTGGGCGGTCCCGGGCCGATCAAGACACGGACGGCCTACTTCTACAACGGCGCCTTCCGGCC
>DATBOX010000122.1:0-32527 GCA_036561685.1 Candidatus Limnocylindrales bacterium
GGCGACCTGCCGGCGATGGTCGTGGCCGATGCCCTGATCCGGCTCCTGCCGGGTGCCATCGATGCCGCGTCCCCGGTGGAGGAGTCCTTCGCCGAGGGTCTCCTGGAGTACCCGCAGTACACGCGCCCGCCGGAGTTCGAGGGCCAGCGGGTGCCGGACATCCTCGTCAGCGGCGATCACGGCGCGGTGGATCGGTGGCGCCGCGACCAGGCGCGGGAGCGGACGGCGCGCCGACGACCAGACCTGCTGGACCGCTGACCCCAGGGCGGTCCTCCGTCCCACGGTCCCGCTTGCTATACTCGCCACTCGCGGCAGGGCGCCCGATGAAGGACGCGCCCCCGGACCCCGGGATCCCATCCCCGCACCGCCAGTGAGACCCGCCCCGTGAGCCTCATCGACGACGTCACCGCCGACCAGATCCGCACCGACCTGCCCGAGCTCGCGTCGGGCGACACCGTGCGCGTGTCGGCCAAGGTCGTGGAAGGCAACCGCGAGCGCATCCAGGTCTTCGAAGGCACCGTCATGCGCCTCCGCGGCGGCGGCATCACCCGCTCCATGACCGTGCGCGCCCTGCGGAGCGGCGTGGGCGTGGAGCGCACCTTCAAGGTCAACTCGCCCCGCATCGAGAAGATCGAAGTCGTGCGCCACGGCGTCGCGCGCCGCAAGCAGCTCTACTTCCTTCGCAAGCGGGTAGGCAAGGCCGCCACCCTGCGCGAGCGCCGCCCGAGCTGACGGCAGGGGAGGGCGTGACCACCGGCCGGAAGCCCACCCTCCACCGCGACTCCTTCCCGACCTTCTACGCCAGCGGCGGCCGCGCCGCCGTCCCGGCCGGGCTGCGCCTCCAGCTCGATCCCGACGACCTCGAGGAGGACGCCCTGCGGCGCGCCGGCCTGCGCCTCGTGGCCGGCGTCGACGAGGTCGGCCGCGGGTGCCTGGCCGGTCCGGTCGTGGCGGGCGCGGTGATCCTGCGGCCCGGCTGGACGTGCCCGGGCCTGCGTGATTCGAAGATGCTCGACGCTCCCGAGCGCGAACGGCTCGCCCAGTGCATCCGCGACGGCGCCGTGGCCTGGGCCGTGGCCGCCGTCGAGGCGTCGCTGATCGACCGCATCAACATCCTTCAGGCGACCCTCCTGGCGTCGATGCTCGCCGCGGCACGCCTCCCGGTGCGCCCCGACGCCCTCATCACCGATTCGCTCCACCTGCCCGATGTCGGGCTCCCGCAACGCGTCCTCATCGACGCCGACCGGCGCTGCCTGTCCGTGGCCGCCGCCTCGGTGGTGGCCAAGGTCTACCGCGACGCGCTGATGGTGGCCTACGACGACCGCTACCCGGGCTACGGCTTTGCCGAGCACAAGGGCTATGCCGCGCCAGAACACCGCGCGGCCATCGAGAGCCTGGGGGTCACCCCCATCCACCGGCGCACCTTCGGCACCTGTATCGACGCCCCGGCGGCCGAGCAGACGGAGCTGTGGCCGGCCTGATAAGCGCGCGCCAAGGCGCCCCGGCCATGCTGGGGCCATGGCTCGATCGACCCTCCGCCGGGCGCACGGTGACATCGGCGAGGCCATCGCGGCGGGCTACCTCGTGGAGGCGGGCTGGCGCGTGCTGGGACGCCAGGTCGTGGTCGCGCGGGACGAGGTGGACATCGTCGCCCTCGACCCCGGACCCTCGCCCAACCTGGTGATCGTGGAGGTCCGCAGTCGCGCCACGGACCGGTTCGGCCCGCCGGAGGCGAGCGTCGACCGCGCCAAGTTGCTGCGTTGCTACCGTGCCCTCGGCGCCCTCCGACGTGCGGGCAGCCTGCCCGACGGCACGCCCCTGCCGCACGTGCCGTGGCGTGTCGATCTCGTCGCCGTGGACCTGGACCCGACCTGGGGCTCCGGTGTCGGCGGACCACGGCTCCGCCACCTCCGGGGCGTCCTGCCACCCTAGCGGCCGGACGGCGAACCCGGTCATCCGGGGGGCCTTTCCGCGTACGCTACGCCGATGGTCACGTACTCCCCGGCCGAAGCCGCCGAACGGGCGGGTCTTGATCCCGCCTACCTGGCGCGCCTGGTGACGCTCGGCATCCTGGCCCCCCGGCAGCCGGACCGGTTCTCATCGGGCGACGTGCGGCGCGCGATGTTGATCAAGTCCTTCGAGGATGGCGGTATCCCGCTCGACGGCCTCGCGGCGGCGATCCGGCGCGGTGCGCTGTCCCTGGGCTTCCTCGACGCCAAGGCCTATGAGCGGTTCGCCGGCCTGGCCCCCGAGACCTTCGCGCAGGTCAGCCAGCGGACAGGGATCCCGCTCGACCTGGTCCTGCTCATCCGCGAAGCCATCGGGATGGCCCAACCGTCCGCCGACGACCGCATCCGCGAGGACGAGCTGGCCGTGGTCCCGTTCCTCCAGGTGCAGGTCGAGCTGGGGTTCCGGCCGGTCGCCATCGAGCGCCTCCTCCGCGTCATGGGCGAGAGCACCCGGCGGATCACCGAGCAGGAGGGCGCGTGGTGGTATTCCGAGGTCATCGCGCCGGCCATCGCCGCGGGCAAGGGCGCCGAAGAGATCGCCAACAGCGCTCTGGCGGACGTGACGACGCCGCTGGCAGAACAGACCGTCATCGCCATGTACCACGCCCACCAGGTGCGGGCCTGGACCGCCAACATCATCGACAGCGTGGAGCAGCTGCTCGCCAGGGCCGGACTGCACAGCCGCCTCGATCGACCGCCGGCGATCTGCTTCCTCGACATCACCGGCTTCACACGGCTGACCCAGGAGCGCGGCGACGACGCGGCCGCCGACCTGGCGGACACCGTGGGCCGCCTCGTCGAACGGAGCTCCGTCTCGCACGGTGGCAAGACCATCAAGTGGCTGGGCGACGGCGTGATGTTCCACTTCCGCGACCCGGGCCCCGGGGTCCGGGCGGCGCTCGAGATGGTCGAGGGGCTGGCCGCCGCGGGGCTGCCCCCGGCCCACGTCGGCCTGGATGCCGGGCCGGTGCTCTATCAGGCTGGCGATTACTTCGGCCAGACGGTCAACGTCGCCGCGCGCATCGCCGACTACGCCCGGCCGTCCGAGGTGCTCGTCAGCCGGGCGGTGGTGGACGCCGCGAACGAAGCCGGGATCACCTTCCAGGAGATCGGCCCGGTCGAGCTCAAGGGCGTGGCCGGCACGACACACCTCCTGCGGGCCCAGCGAGCCTGAAGGGCGCGACCGGGCCGGGACCCGGAGCGCAGAGGGGCCTGTGCTAGACTGCGGCCCGGCCGCCCCAGGGCGACCACGACCACCCGCCACGATGCGTGGCAGCGGTCGATCACGCACGCGCGTCGCTCCCGCGGGGGTGCCGGAAGCCTCAGGAAGGGCCCCGGTCCGCGATCACGAGGCGCGCGGAGGTCACAACCCGGTCAGGAGGCGCCCCACCCTATGTCCTCTGTCTCGATGCGCCAGCTGCTGGAGGCCGGCGTCCACTTCGGCCACCAGACCCGTCGCTGGAACCCGAAGATGAAGCCGTTCATCTTCGCCGAGCGCAACGGCATCCACATCATCGACCTGGCGCAGACCGTCCGCCGTCTCGACACGGCCCTCGCCTTCGCCCGCGAGACGGTCGCCCATGGCGACTCGATCCTCTTCGTGGGCACCAAGAAGCAGGCCCAGGAGCCGATCGCCGACGAGGCCACGCGTGCCGGCCAGCCGTACGTCAACCAGCGCTGGCTGGGCGGCATGCTCACCAATTTCGTGACGATCCGCAAGCGCCTGGCTCTGCTCGACCAGCTCGAGGCCCGCCAGGCCAACGGTGACTTCGAGCGGCTCTCCAAGAAGGAGGCCTCCAAGCTCACCGACGAGATGACCCGCCTCCAGCGCACCCTGGGCGGCATGCGCCGCATGAAGCGCGTGCCGGGGGCCCTGTTCGTCATCGACCCGCACCGTGAACACATCGCCGTGGTCGAGGCGCGCAAGCTGGAGATCCCGGTCATCGGCACCGGCGACACGAACGTCGATCCGGACCTCCTCGACTACATCATCCCCGCCAACGACGACGCCATCCGGGCCATCCGCCTCCTGTGCACCCTGGTCGCCGACGCGGCAGAGGAAGGCGCCCGCGAGCGGGCTGCCCGCGCGGAGAGCGAGGTGCCGGAGGAGGATCTCTACGAGGAGCGCGCGGAGGAGGCGCCCTCCGAGGCAAGCGATGAGCTGCTGGCCCAGCTCGCCGCCGGCCAGTCGCTCTCCTTCGCCCCCGACGCCGAAGAGGACGAGGAAGCCCTGCTGCCGGTCCACGGCCGGGCGCCGGACGCCCGCCCGCACCGCCCGGTCGACGTGCCGCCCGAAGAGGTGGACGAGGCCGACGTCCCGGTCCCCTGAGCCCCTCTCGACGACCAGCCCACGACACCGCGCGACCCTGAGGATCACACCCGCATGACCACCACCACACCCATCGGCGCCGAAGTCGTGAAGCAGCTCCGGGAGCTCACCGGCGCCGGCTTCATGGACTGCAAGCACGCCCTCGAGGAGACCGGCGGCGACCTTGAACGCGCCACTGTGCTGCTGCGCGAGAAGGGCCTCTCAGCTGCCGCCAGCAAGTCCGGCCGCGAGGCGCGCGAGGGGCTCGTCTCCAGCTACATCCACACCGGGGGCCGCATCGGCGTGCTCATCGAGGTCAACTGCGAAACCGACTTCGTGGCCCGCACCGACGAGTTCCAGAAGCTCGTCCGGTCCCTGGCGATGCAGGTGGCGGGCCTGGCCCCCGAGTTCGTCACGATCGACACCATCCCGGCCGAGGTGCTCGCGGCCAAGCGCCAGGAGCTGCTCTCGGACCCCCTGGTGCAGAGCAAGCCGGAAGCCATCCGGCCCCAGATCGTGGACGGCCAGCTGCACAAGTGGCAGCAGCAGGTCGTCCTGTACGAGCAGCCCTACCGCGACACGGACCAGACCGTGGGTGAACTCGTGACGGCGGCCGTGGCCCGCATCGGCGAGCACATCCGCGTGCGCCGCTTCACCCGCTACGAGCTCGGGGAGGAGCTGTGAGCGACGCCCCGACCGGCGTCATCGCCAGCGACCCGAGCACCTCGGGCAAGGCGGCCGGGCTGCGCTACGGCCGCATCCTGCTCAAGATCTCGGGCGAGGCCCTCCTCGGCGACCGCCAGTACGGCGTCGACCCGGCGGTCACGAGCTTCATCGCAAAGCAGATCGGCGACGTCCAAGCGGCCGGGGTGGAGGTCGCCGTGGTGGTCGGCGGCGGCAACATCTTCCGCGGCATGGCCGCCGCGGCGCGCGGCATGGACCGCGCCACCGGCGACTACATGGGCATGCTGGCGACCGTCATGAACGGCCTGGCCCTGCAGGACGCGCTGGAGAAGGCCGGCGTGCAGACCCGCGTCATGTCGGCCATCGCCATGAACGAGGTTGCCGAGCCCTACATCCGACGGCGCGCGGTCCGCCACCTGGAGAAGGGCCGCGTCGTCATCTTCGCTGCCGGCACGGGCAACCCGTACTTCACGACCGACACCGCGGCGGCGTTGCGGGCGGTGGAGATCGGCGCCGAGGTCATGCTCAAGGCGACCAAGGTGGACGGGGTCTACGACGCCGATCCGCTGACCCACCCCGACGCCATCCGCCACGAGCACCTGACGTTCAGCGATGTCCTCCAGGACCGCCTGAAGGTCCTCGACGCGACGGCCGTCTCGCTGTGTATGGAGAACGGCCTGCCGATCATCGTCTTCGACCTGCAGCGGGCCGGCAACATCCGCCGGGTGGCCCTTGGCGAGCATGTCGGCACGCGCATCGATGGAGGCACTGTCGCATGAGCACGGCCGACCTGGGGGGCCTCGACGGACGCATGGGCCGCGCGGTCGAGGCGATGGAGCGGGATCTGCAGGCCTATCGGACCGGGCGCGCCTCGACGGCCCTCGTGGAGCGCATCCAGGTCGAGCAGTACGGCACCCAGATGGCCCTCAACCAGATCGCTGGCATCAGCGTGCCGGAGGCCCACCAGATCGTCATCCAGCCGTGGGACCGCAGCGCCCTGGGAGCCATCGAGAAGGCCATCCAGAAGAGCGACATCGGCCTCGTGCCCAACGTCGACGGCAGCGTCGTGCGCCTCAACATCCCGGCCCTCACGGAGGAGCGGCGTCGCGACCTCGTGAAGGCCGTCCATCGGCGCATGGAGGAGGCCAAGGTGGAGATCCGCGGCCATCGCCGCGAGGTGGCCGACGAGCTCCGCCGCAAGGAGCGTGATGGCGACCTGGGCGCCGACGAACTGCGACGCGACCAGGAGCAGCTCCAGGCCATCACCGACCGCTGGACCGCCGAGGTGGACCGCCTGGGCAAGCTCAAGGAGCAGGAGGTCCTGGAGGTCTAGTGGCGGTGGTGCGGCCGGATGTCGCCCCGACGGCCGAGCCGCGCTCGGATGCCGACGCGGTGCCGCGTCACGTGGCGATCATCATGGACGGCAACCGCCGCTGGGCGCGCGACCGCGGCCTCTCGGCGGCCGAGGGCCACGCGGCCGGCGTCGAGGCCATCCGGCCCATCGTCCGCCGCGCCACCGAGCGCGGCGTGGAGGTCCTCTCGCTGTACGCCTTCAGCCGCGAGAACTGGGCCCGGCCCGACCCGGAGGTCCAGACCCTGCTCGAGCTGATGGGCCAGGCCATCCGCGATGAGACGCCCGAGCTGCAGCGGAGCGGAGCCCGGGTGCGCGTGCTGGGCCGCCTGGACGAACTGCCGGCCGGCACGCAGCAGGCCATCCGGGAGGCCGTCGCCGCCACGGCCGACGGCACCCGCCTGACCCTCAACGTGGCCTTCAACTACTCGGGCCGCTCCGAGCTCGTGGACGCGGCGCGGCGCTGCGTGGAAGACGGCCTGCGGCCGGATCAGATCGACGAAGCGTCGCTGGCCGCGCGCCTGTATACCCGCGACCTGCCCGAACCCGACCTGGTGATCCGCACCGGTGGCGACCAGCGCCTCAGCAACTTCCTGATCTGGCAAGCCGCCTACGCCGAGTTCTACTTCTGCGACACCTTCTGGCCCGACTTTGACTCGACGGCTCTCGATACCGCCCTGGCCGATTTCGCGACGCGCTCGCGCCGATTCGGGCGGTAAGGCGGCGGCGGCCGTGCTCCGCACACGCGTGGCGAGCGCGGCCGTCCTCGTGCCCGTCGTGCTGGTCATCTGGTGGGCCGGCCTGCCGTGGCTGGGTCTCCTCGTGCTGCTCATCACGACGCTGGCCGCCTGGGAGACCTTCGTCCTGCTGCGCCTGGCCGGCTACGTGAACGAGCCGCTGCTGGGGACCGCGATCGCGCTCGTCATCGTGGCCGGCATGTGGCTCTTCGCCGACCTGACGGCGGTGCCCGTCCTGTTCGTCGCCATCGGCGTCCTGGTGGCGGCCGTGGCGGCCATGCTGCACACCGACCCCTTCGCCGGCCTGCAAGCCTGGATCGCGACGGTCTTCGGGGCGCTCTACGTGAGCCTGCTGGGCTTCCTCATGCTCATCGTGCAGAGCGCGGCGGCCCTGCCCGCGGGGGCGGCCCTGGGTGGCTGGTTCGACGGTGGCCGCATCTGGCTGCTCATCGCCATCCTCGCGGTGTGGTCGTACGACAGCGGCGCCTACCTCGTCGGGCGGCGCTTCGGGCGGACCCACTTCGCGCCCCACATCTCACCGGGCAAGACGGCCGAAGGGGTCGCCGGAGGCCTGATCGCGGCGAGCGTGGTGAGCTTCGCGCTGCTGCTGCTGGCGGGCCAGAACCCGCTCGGGGCGCTGGTCTTCGGGGCCCTCATCGGGCTGGTCGGCCAGGCGGGCGACCTCGCCGAATCGATGCTCAAGCGAGCGGCGGGCGTGAAGGACTCGGGTGACCTGATCCCGGGTCATGGCGGCATGCTCGACCGCGTCGACTCGATCATCTTCGCCGCGCCGGCGGCCTACTTCTTCATGCTGGTGCTGGGTGCCTTCCGCTAGGGCCGGGGAGCCGACGACCCGAAGGCGCGTCGCCGTGCTTGGCTCGACGGGGTCGATCGGCCGGCAGGCGCTCGAGGTGCTCGAGGCGTTGCCCGATCGGTTCGAGGTCGTGGCCCTCGCCGGCCGGCGCGACGCGGCCACCCTGGCCGCCCAGGCGGTCCGGTTCCACCCACGGGTCGTGGCGACAGGGGAGGGACGGTCGATCGACCTGCCCTCGGGCGTCCACCGGGAACAGGCGCCCGACCCGCTCCTGGCCCTCGCCACGCGGGATGACGTGGACATGGTCATCGTCGCCACCGGCGGCCTGGTCAGCCTGCCCGCCACGCTGGCGGCGCTGGCCGCGGGCAAGGTCGTGGCGACGGCCAACAAGGAGACGCTGGTGGCGGGCGGCCACCTGGTCATGCCTCTGGCCCGGCAGCAGGCGGCCACGGTCGCGCTCGCCGCCCCGGGGGATGCCCAGGCCAGCCCGCTGGGATGGCTGCGGCCCATCGATTCGGAGCATTCGGCGATCTGGCAATGCCTCGCCGGCGAACATGTGGGCGAGGTCGCGCGGCTCATCCTGACGGCCTCCGGCGGCCCGTTCCGCGACGGGCCGGCCGACCTCGAGGAGGTGCGACCGGCCGACGCCCTGGCCCATCCCACCTGGCACATGGGGGCCAAGATCACGATCGATTCGGCCACCCTCATGAACAAGGGCCTGGAGGTCATCGAGGCCCACTGGCTGTACGATGTCCCATACGGCCGCGTCGCCGTGGTCGTCCACCCCCAGAGCATCATCCACTCCGCCGTCGAGTTCGTGGACGGCTCGCTCAAGGCACAACTCGGACTACCCGACATGCGTCTCCCCATCCAGTACGCCCTGACCTACCCGCGCCGCGTGCCGTCCCCGGCCCGGGCGGTGAGCCTGGCCGAGGTCGCCGCGCTGACGTTCGAGCCCGTCGACGAGGCGCGCTTCCCGGGCCTCGCCATCGCGCGCCGGGCCGGCGGCCTGGGGCCGCGGGCGACCGCGGCCCTCATCGCGGCCGACGAGGTGGCGGTCGAACGCTTCCTGGCCGGCTCGCTGAGCCTCCCCGGCATCTCGCGCCTGGCCGAGGCGGCGGTGGATCGCTTCGGCGAGGCCGGCGCGACGTGGCCGGCCCTCGACGAGGTGCTGGCCGTCGACCTCGAGGTACGGAACTTCAGCCGCGCCTTCGCGGACAGGATCTGACCGATGGACCTGAGCAACCTCGCCAACAGCGCCATCAACATCGTGCTGGTCCTGGCCATCCTGGTGGCGCTCGTGGTGATCCACGAGTTCGGCCACTTCGTGATGGCCCGCCTCGCCGGCGTGCGGGTGCATGAGTTCGGCATCGGGCTGCCGCCACGCGCGTTCACGTACCACCAGGGCCCGGAGACCGCCTACACGCTGAACTGGCTGCCGATCGGCGGCTTCGTGCGGCTGGAGGGCGAGGACGGCGACCGCGCCGAGGATCCGCGGAGCTTCAGCCACAAGCCCCTCAAGGTGCGCACGGTCATCCTGCTGGCCGGCGTGGCCATGAACCTGCTGCTGGCGTTCGTGATCTTCGTCTTCATCGCCGGCTTCGCCGACCCATCGGTGGACATCCGCGTCAACGGCCTGGCCCCCGCCACGGTGAGCGGCGGCGTGGCGCCGGCGGTCGCCGCCGGCCTGACGCCTGCCAAGCAGATCGGCGGCACCGCCGACGCGCCCGTCTACGACGACTCGGGCGACGTCATCACGGCCATCGACGGCCACCAGTTCGCCTTCTTCGATGCCGGCCCGACCGGCGAGCCGAACGCCGGGATCCGCTACCTGCGGGCCCACGCCGGGCAGCGCGTCACGCTCTCCCTGCGCCATCACGACGGCACGACCCAGGACGTGACCGTGCAGCTCAACAGCAGCGAGATCGCGTCGTCGGCGCCGCTCGTCAACGGCGCCACCGGCCAGGGCGTGCTCGGCATCGTCGGCTACTGGTACCAGCCGGGGCCCCCGATCGCGCACGACCCGCTCGACGCCATCAGCCTGGGGGCGCAGCGCACGGTCATGGCGGCGGCCACGGTCGTGACCGCGGTGGGCGGGCTGCTCGGCAACCTCGGCAGCCCGCAGGTGGCCGGCCCGATCGGCATCGTCGGCATCGTGGGCCAGGTCCGCACGCAGAACCCGCCGATCTTCCTGGTCTACCTGATCGCCCTGCTGTCGGCCAACCTGGCCGTCATCAACACCCTGCCCATCCCGCCCATGGATGGTGGACGGGTCCTCGTCGGCGTGATCAAGCGCATCGTCGGGACGCGCCTCAGCACGAGGGCGGAGGCGGCCACCTACCTGGTCGGGTTCGGGCTGCTCATCGCCTTCATCCTCTGGATCAGCTACTTCGACATCACCCGCCCAGGCGGCGGCTGATGGTGGCCGCGGGACCGCCGATGATCGAAGGCGAGCCGCACCTGCCGGGACGCCGGTCGACCGTCACCGTGGACGTCGGGGGAGTCAAGGTCGGCTCGCGCCATCCGGTCGTCGTGCAGTCCATGACCAACACCGACACGGCCGACGCCGACGCCACGGCCATCCAGGTGGCGGCGCTCGCCCACGCCGGCTCGGAACTGGTGCGCATCACCGTCAACAACGACGCGGCGGCGGCGGCCGTCCCGGAGATCGTGCGCAAGCTGCGCGCGCTGGGCATCGGTGTGCCGATCATCGGCGACTTCCACTACAACGGCCACCAGCTGCTGACCGAGTACCCGGCCATGGCCGCGGCCCTCGACAAGTACCGCATCAACCCCGGCAACGTCGGCGCCAAACGGCACGACGAGCACTTCCAGACCATCGTCCGCATCGCCGTGGAGCAGGGGAAGCCGGTCCGCATCGGCGTCAACTGGGGCTCGCTGGACCAGCAGCTGCTCACCGAGCTGATGGACGAGAACGCCCGCCTGCCGGCCCCGCGCGATGCCCGCGACGTCATGATCGAGGCGATGCTGGCCTCCGCCCTGCGCTCGGCCGAGCTGGCCGAGGCGACCGGGCTGGGCCACGATCGGATCATCCTCAGCGCCAAAGTCAGCGGCGTGCAGGACCTGGTGGACGTCTATCGCCGCCTCGCGACGCGCTGCGACTACCCGCTGCATCTCGGCCTCACGGAGGCCGGCATGGCCATGAAGGGCATCGTGGCCTCCACGGCCGGCCTGGCCATCCTGCTCAGCGAGGGCGTCGGCGACACTATCCGCGTGTCGCTCACGCCAGAGCCGGGCGGGGACCGGGCGGAGGAGGTGCGGGTCGCCCAGCAGGTGCTGCAGAGCCTGGGCCTGCGCTCCTTCCTGCCGCAGGTGTCGGCCTGCCCGGGCTGCGGTCGGACGACCAGCACGTTCTTCCAGGAGATGGCCCAGCAGATCCAGGTCTACCTGCGCGACCAGATGCCCATCTGGGCCGCCTCCTATCCCGGCGTCGAGGAGATGCGCGTCGCGGTCATGGGCTGCGTCGTGAACGGTCCGGGTGAGTCCAAGCACGCCGACATCGGGATCTCCCTGCCCGGCACGTTCGAGGAGCCGATCGCGCCCGTCTTCGTCGACGGGGCGTTGCGCACCACGCTCCGCGGGGAGGGCCTCGTCAAGGAGTTCATCGGCATCCTCGACGACTACGTCGCCCAGCGGTATGGGTCGGGAGCCAGCGCCAGCCGATCCTGAGCGGCCCCGCGATCAGGCCAGCGAGTGGAGCGCCGCCGCCAGCTCGGCCGGCCGGGTGAGGAAGGGCGAGTGCCCGCCGTCGAGCTCGATCGGTCGGACGTCCAGGCGGTCGCGCGCGGCAGCCCGCTCCCAGTCCGGGTTCAGGGCGTGGTCGTCACGGCAGATGATGCTGCTGGCCGGCACGTCGGGCCATGCCTCGAGCGGGCTCGGTTCGCTCATCACGCGGTAGCACTGCGGGCGGAGCCGCCCGGTGGCCCAGGTGGCGAGCTCGGCCGAGGCGTCGTAGAAGAACAGCTCGGTGGCGGTGGCGGGTCCGATCATCCAGACGTCGTCGCCGAGGTCGGTGAACTCGGCCGTCGTCAGGGGGACGCGTCCGTCGATGGGCTCGGCCGCGCGCTGCTCGTTGGCGCTCACGCCGGGGGAGGGGATGAAGGCGGTCAGGAACACCAGCCGCCGGATCGGGCGGCGGGCCGCCACCAGCGGGATGACCAGACCGCCCATCGAATGGCCCACCAGCACCGGTTCCACCCCGGCCGGGATGGCCTCGTCGACCGCCCTGGCGTACTCGGCGGCGCCAAGCCCGGCCTGGGAGATCGGCAGGTCCACCGTGGTGACGCGATGGCCGAGCCGCTCCAGCTCCGGCCGTACCAGGTCCCAGCACCAGCCCCCGTGGTAGGAGCCGTGGACGAAGGCGAAGTCCATGTCGCGATCAGGGCCAGCGCGGCGGCCGGGGCGGCAGGATCGGCAGGCGGTGCCAGTCCTCCCGGACGGGCGAGAAGACGTCGATGACCTGGGCTCCTTCCGGGCCCACCCGGACCTCGTGCGGCTCGTCGGCCAGGATGCGCCACGTGCCGCCCGGCCCCAACGTGCGCCGCTCCGTGCCGATGCGGAAGTGGACCGTGCCCCGGATCACCATGCCCATCTGCTCGTTCGGGTGGCGGTGCTCGGGCACGAGGGCGTCCGGGTCGAGTTCGACCACGGCGAGGGTGATCCGCTCGCCCTCCACCGTGCGCGCGGCCACCCCGTCCCACACCCGGATGAGCGGCTGGTCGATGATGTCGCGCAGGTTGGGCATGGGCCGGCCTCGTGTCGATGGTGTCGCTTCGGTACCATAGCCGCTCCGCCCCAGTCGGAGGACCTCGCTCACCCATGGCCAAGGCCGGCTTCGTCACCAGCATCACGCGCCAGTCGGAGGACTTCCCCGCCTGGTACAACGACGTCGTCCTGAAGGGCCAGCTGGCCGACTACTCGCCGGTGCGCGGCTGCATGATCATCCGCCCCTACGGCTTCGCCATCTGGGAGTCGATGCGCGACGAGCTGGACCGCCACATCAAGGCGACCGGCCACGAGAACGTCTACTTCCCGCTCTTCGTGCCGCGCTCCCTCCTGGAGAAGGAGGCCGAGCACGTCGAGGGCTTCAACCCGCAGGTCGCCTGGGTCACTCACGCCGGCGGTGAGCCGCTGACCGAATGGCTGGCCGTGCGGCCGACCAGCGAGGCGATCATCGCCGACTCGGTCAAGGACTGGATCCAGTCCTACCGCGACCTGCCGGTCTTGATGAACCTGTGGAACAACGTGGTGCGCTGGGAGCTGCGTACGCGGCTCTTCCTGCGCACGGCCGAGTTCCTGTGGCAGGAGGCCCACACGTTCCACGCCACCCAGGAAGAGGCGGCCGCCGAGGTCGCGACCGGCCTGGAGGCCTACCGCCGGGTCTCCGAGGACTGGCTGGCCATCCCCGTCATCTCCGGCGCCAAGAGCCCGGCCGAGACGTTCCCTGGCGCGGACTACACGCACGCCATCGAGGCCATGATGCGCGACCGCCGGGCGCTCCAGGCCGGCACCAGCCACATGCTCGGCCAGAACTTCGCCCGCTCGGCCGGCATCGAGTTCCTGGACCGCGACAACGTGCGCAAGCACCCCTGGGGCACGTCGTGGGGCTTCTCCACGCGCATGGTCGGCGCGACGATCATGGCCCACGGCGACGACTCGGGCCTGGTGCTGCCGCCCAACGTGGCCCCGACCCAGGTGGCGATCGTGCCCATCTTCCGCTCGGAGGATGACCGCTCCGCCGTGGAGGCGGCCCTCGGGCCGCTGGAGGCCGCGCTCAAGGACGTCACGACCACGTCGGGCCCGCTGCGCGTCAAGGTGGACCGCCGCGAGGAGTCGCCCGGCTTCAAGTACAACCACTGGGAGCTGCGCGGCGTGCCCTTCCGTCTGGAGGTCGGGCCGCGCGACGTGGCCGCCGGGCAGGGCGTCCTCGTGCGCCGGGTGGACCGGGCGAAAGAGCCGATCGCCCTGGATGCGCTGGCCGCCGATCTGCCCGGGCGCCTGGCGGCCTACCAGCAGGCCCTGTTCCAGCGGGCGCTCGACTTCCGCGAGGCGAACACCCACCGGCTCGACACGCTCGACGACCTCAAGGCGCTCATGGAAGGGGAGGGTGGTTTCGCCCTGGCCCCGTGGTGCGGCGATGCCGCCTGCGAACGCCGGGTCAGCGAGGAGACCGGCGCCACGCTCCGCGTCATCCCCTTCGACTCGCCCGACGAGGCCGGCAAGTGCCTCGTCGACGGCCGGCCCTCCGCCCGCCGCGTGCTCTTCGCCCGCGCCTACTGAGCAAGCCCTCGGGGGCCGCACGGGCCCCCGACGTTCAGGCCGCGCGACCCCCCGGCCGCGGGCCCTACGGCCCTCGATGGTCCGCGGGTAGCGGGCCACCATGGGTGGGTGGGTGCCGTGATCGAGACCACCGATCTCACCAAGGCCTACGGCGCTCGCCGCGGCATCGTCGACGTGAGCTGCCGGGTCGCGGATGGCGAGGTGTTCGGCTTCCTGGGGCCCAACGGCTCGGGCAAGACCACCACCATCCGGACGCTGCTCGGTCTCTTGCGGCCGACCGCAGGGCGGGCCACGATCTTCGGCCTCGATTGCTGGCGCGACGCGCCTGCGGTCCATCGACGCCTGGCGTACCTCGGCAGCGAGCCGGGGTTCCTCGGCGAGCTCACCTCGGGCGCCCAGCTCACCTACCTGGCCCGCCTGCGCCGCCTCGAAGGTGACGCGTGGCGCCGCCTGGCCGAGCGACTGGAGCTCGACCCCAGGACGCAGGTCCGCCGCCTCTCGCGGGGCAACCGCCAGAAGATCGGGGTCGTCGCCGCATTCATGGGCCACGAGCCCCTGCTGGTCATGGACGAGCCGACGACCGGCCTGGACCCCTTGATGCAGCGCGAGTTCCTGGCCCTGATCGCGGAGGCCCGCAGCGAGGGGCGCACGATCTTCCTGTCCTCCCACAACCTGACGGAGGTGGAGCGGACGTGCGACAGGGTGGGCATCCTGCGCGAGGGCCGGCTCGTGGAGGTCTCGACCGTCGCGGCGCTGCTGGGCGAGCACTGGCGCTCGATCAATCTCGTGCTGGAGTCGCCTGCCCCGCCGCGGACGTTCGAGCTGCCCAACGTCGAGGTGGTCGCCCTCACCGGTCGCGAGGCGCACCTGATGGTCCGAGGCGACATCAACCCGCTGCTGCAGCGCATCGCCGGCCTCACGGTCCGGGACATCGCCATCGCCACGCCGGACGTGGAAGACCTGTTCCTCCGCTACTACCGTGAGCCCGGCACGCCGGACACCGGCCGGACGGCCCCGCTGGCCGGCGCGGCGGCTCCGACCGGGGAGGGCGTCCGATAACGGCCGCCCTCCGCCTCGAGGTCCGGCGCTCGCGCGCGTTGGTCATCTGGATCGCCTGCATCGCCGTGGCCTACGGCGCCACGATCGCCATCTTCTGGCCGATCATGCGCGACAACTCGGCGCTCCTGACGCAGTACATGGCCGTGTTCCCCAAGGGCTTCCTGGCGGCCTTCGGCATGGAAGGGAGCCTGGCCGACCCGGGCGTCTTCTTCGCCACGTATGTCGGCAGCTGGCTGTGGCCCGTCCTGTCCGCCGTCGCTGCGGTCGTGCTCGCCACCCGGCCGGTGGCGGTCGACCTCGAGCGAGGGTTCCTGGAGCTGGCCCTCAGCACGCCCTTCTCGCGGCTGCGCTACCTGCTAACGGCGGTTGGGGTGCAGGCGGTCGCGATGGCTGCCCTTGCCTTCGTCACGGTGTTCGGCTTCACCGCCGCAGCGACGGTGGCCGGGGCGCCGTACGACATGGCGCGGATGCTTCTCGTGGCGGTCCTGGCGTGGGCCTTCGGGTGTGCCATCGCGGGTGTGACCTCCCTGCTCTCGGTGATCACCCTGAGCCGAGGTGTCACGGCCGGCATCGTCACGGCCGTTCTGCTGGCCATGTACCTGGCCGACATCGTGTCCAAGATGCAGCCCGACCTGGCCGGACTGGACTACCTCAGTGCGATGCACTACTTCCGGGCGATCCCCATCGTCGACGAGGGGACGGTCCCGCTCGCGGAGACCTCGCTCTTCGCCGTGGTGGCCGCGGCCGGCTGGGGCCTCGCGGTCCTGCTCTTCCGACGGCGCGACCTGGCAGCCTGACCACGCCCGGCCGGCAGCCGCCTCGCCGAACCAGCCCGCGCGGGCCCGACCGGGTCGAACGTGACTCCCCGGCACGTTAGAGCCCGTTTCGTGCGCTCTCGGGGCCTGGCGTAGGCCGACGCTGGGCCGGTCCGTGCGGCGCCGCGCACGAGTACGCCCCGCCAGCGACCTCATGGACCGGTCCGGGCGACGGGATCTCGATCCAACGTGCCCCCGAGTCACGTCTGATCACATCGCCTCGGTCCGCGCCCTGCCGGTGGGACGGCGCCCCCGCCATGTCCCTCCGGCCGATCACGCTCGGGAGCGCTCGAACGTGGGCTGCTATACTCCGCCGAGCATCGGTCCGGCCGCCTCAAGACGTGGGTGACCCCCACGTTCTTTGTTGAGTGGCCGGCTCGCCATCGAGGCACTGAGAGGAGGAGGCGCAACGTGAGCCGCGATCTGGTCGGCGCCCTTCTCCAGTTGAATGCCGAGAAGGGCATCTCGCAGGACGCCCTGGTGCGCACCGTCGAAGAGGCCATCGAGTCGGCCTATCGCCGCGCCGCGCCCGGCAACGAGAACATCGGGGTCGAGGTCAACGGCCAGACGGGCGCCATCCGCGTCTACCGGGCCAAGACCGTGGTCGACGAGGTGGAAGACGCCGAAACGCAGTTCACCCTCGACGAGGCACGGGCCTTCAAGGCCGACGCCGAGGTCGGCGACCGCGTCGAGTTCGCCCAGGTCGACGCCGATACACTCTTGCGCACCCACGCCCAGACGGCCCGGCAGGTGTTCATGCAGCGCTTCCGCGAGGTCGAGCGCGAGCAGACGTTCGGACGCTACGCGGCCATGGAAGGCGAGATCGTCACCGGCACGGTCAGCCGTGTCGAGCCGCGCGCCATCATCCTCGACGTGGGCCGCGAGCCCGAGCGGGTGGACGCCATCCTGGCCACGACCGAGCAGTCGACCATGGAGCACTACCGCATCGGCCAGCACGTGAAGGCCTATGTGCTGGAGGTCCGGCGCACCACCAAGGGCCCCCAGATCTACGTCAGCCGCACCCACAAGGGCTTCCTGCGGCGCCTCTTCGAGCTCGAGGTGCCGGAGATCCACAGCGGCGCGGTCGAGATCCGGGCCATCGCCCGTGAGGCAGGCAGCCGCAGCAAGGTCGCCGTGGCCAGCCGCCAGGAGGGCCTGGATCCGGTCGGGGCGACGGTCGGGCAGCGCGGCGGCCGCGTGCAGGCCGTGGTGGCCGAGCTCGGCGGTGAGAAGATCGACATCATCCCGTGGTCGGACGATCCGGCCACGCTGGTGGCCAACGCCCTGAGCCCCGCCCAGGTCGTGGCCGTGCACATCGACGAGGAGGCGCGCGTCGCGAGCGTCACCGTCCCCGAGCGGATGCTCTCGCTGGCCATCGGCCGGGAGGGCCAGAACGCCCGGCTGGCGGCCAAGATGACCGGCTGGCGCATCGATATCCGCTCCGACCAGGTGCCGGCCGCCGATGCACCGCCTCGGCCGCTGGCCAAGGCCGCCGCAGCCGCCGCAGAGCCGGCTGCCGCCACGGAGGCCACCGCCGCCCCGGTCGAGACACCCCTCGAGACCCCGGTCGCCGCCGAGGCCCCGAGCGCGGCGGCCGCCCCGGAGGTCGCCGCCGCTGCCGCGAAGCCCAAGCGTGCCACCCGCGCCAAGGCCGCCACCGCCGAGGCACCCGCCGCCGTGGTGGAGCCGGAAGCGCCCGCCGCCGAGGCCAAGCCCAAGCGAGCGACGCGAAAGAAGGCTCCCGTCGAGGAGGCCGCGTCATAGCGGCGCCCACGATGGCGCCCCGCCGCCAGCCGATGCGGACATGCGTCGCGTGCCGCACGGAGCGGACCAAGCGCGAGCTCGTCCGCGTCGTGCGCCTGCCCGACGGCGGCCTGACCCTTGACACCACCGGGCGCCGCGCCGGACGCGGGGCCTACCTGTGCGCCGATGGCGCCTGCTGGGCGATCGCCCTCAAACGTGGCGCGATCCAGCACGCCCTCGGCACCGAACTCCCGGCCGACCTTCTCGCCCAGTTGCAGGCCGGACCCCTGATGCATGCCCAAGGAGACCCCCATGGCGCGTAGCCGCAGCGGGACGCGCAACCGGCGCGGTCCCCGCAAGCCCCCCCGCACGCCGCTGCAGAGCGGTGCAACGGTCGTCCAGGTCATCGAACCGGCCGAGCGCGGCGCGGTCGAGATCCCCGCGTCGCTGACGGTCAAGGAGCTCGCCGAACTGCTCGGCGTGAACGTCGCGGACGTCATCCGCGAGTTGATCAAGAGCGGGATCTTCGCCACGATCAACCAGCTGGTCGACCGCGACACGGCCAGCCTGGTGGCCGGCGAGCTCGGCTATGAGATCGCCGAGGCGACGGCGGCCGAGCCGGCCGAAGCCAACGGCGAGGCGCAAGTCTCCGAGGCCACCAAGGAGGTCCTCTTCGAAGACGCCGACCCGACCAAGCTGGTGCCGCGGGCCCCGATCGTGACGGTCATGGGCCACGTCGACCACGGCAAGACGAGCCTTCTCGACGCCATCCGCACGACGGACATCGCCGGCGGCGAGCGCGGCGGCATCACCCAGCACATCGGCGCCAGCGAGGTCACCCACAACGGCCGGCGCATCATCTTCCTCGACACACCCGGCCACGAGGCGTTCACCGCCATGCGCGCTCGCGGCGCCAAGGTCACCGACATCGCCGTCCTGGTGGTCGCCGCCGACGACGGCGTCATGCCCCAGACCCTGGAGGCGATCGACCACGCCCGCGCGGCCAAGGTGCCGATCATCATCGCCCTCAACAAGATCGACAAGCCGGACGCCAACCCGGACCGCGTCAAGACCGAGCTGTCCGAACACGGCGTCGTGGTCGAGGACTACGGCGGCGACGTACCCCTCGTCCAGGTCAGCGCCAAGCAACGCCTGGGCATCGACGACCTGCTGGAGATGGTCCTCCTGGTGGCCGACCTGCAGGACCTGCGGGCCGACCCCAAGCGGCCGGCCATCGGTACGGTGGTCGAAGCCGAGCTCGACAAGGGCCGCGGCCCGGTGGCCACGATCCTCATCCAGACCGGGACGCTGCGCGTGGGCGACACGGTCGTCGTGGGCGATACGTCCGGGCGCGTGCGAGCGCTCGAGAACAGCAAGGGCGAGCGCGTCAGCAAGGGCGGGCCGTCGGCCGCGCTCGTGCTGCTGGGCCTTGCCGAGGTCCCGGCGGCCGGTGACGTCCTGCGTGTGGTAGGCGACGAGAAGACGGCGCGCGCCATGATCGATCAGCGGCGCGCCTCCGCGGCACGGCCGGAAGGGACCGGGAGGGCGACCCTGGAGGACCTGTACCGCCAGATCCAGGCCGGCCAGACCAAGGAGCTGCGGCTCATCATCAAGGCCGACGTGCAGGGTTCGCTGGGGGCCATCCACCACGCGGTCGAGCAGGTGGCCACCGACGAGGTCCACATCAACATCATCCGCGAGGGCACCGGCGACATCACCGACAACGATGTCCTGCTGGCCTCGGCATCCGAAGCCATCATCGTGGGCTTCAACACCAAGCTCGACCCCACGGCCCGCCGGGCCGCCGAGGCCGAAGGCGTCGACATCCGCCTCTACGACATCATCTACAAGCTGACCGACGACATCGAGGCCGCCCTGAAGGGCCTCCTGGAACCGGAGCTGGTGGAGACCGTCGAGGGTCGCGCCGAGGTGCGCCAGATCTTCAAGGTCGGCAAGAGCGCGGTCATCGCCGGCTCGTACGTCACCGAGGGGCGCATCGTCCGCGGCGGGGCCCGCGTGTATCGCGGCGGCAAGCTCATCGCGACGGACCGCATCGAATCCCTGCGCCGCTTCAAGGACGACGTGCGCGAGGTGGGGACCGGCTTCGAGTGCGGCATCGGCCTGGCCGGCTACCACGAACTGGCGGAGGGCGACATCATCGAATGCTTCACCCAGCAGACGGTGTCGCGCGCGGCCTCGGCCTAGACCTCCGCGGGCGGCAGGGACCAGCGGCATGAGTTCGCGCGTGCCGCGCCTGGACGCCCTGCTCCAGGAAGAGCTGAGCGGCCTCATCGCGCGCGAAGTGCACGACCCGCGCATCGGGTTCGTGACGGTCAGCAAGGTCGACGTGACCCCCGACCTGCGGCACGCCACGGTGTGGGTCTCGCTGATCGGGCAGCCTGCCGAGCGTACCGAGGCGATGCGGGCGCTGGGCCGCGCCATGCCCTTCCTGCGCCATCGCCTCGGCGAGCTGCGCCTCAGGCGCATCCCCGAGCTGCACCTCCGCGAGGACGAGACCGTCCTGCGCGGGACCCGCGTCCTCCACCTCATCGAGGAGCTGGAGGCCGGCCACGCCGAGCCGACCGAGCTGCCGCCGGACGAGACGCTGCCCACACCGGCCATCGCCGCTCGCGCGGCGCCCGAGCCGCGTCCGGCCCGCCAGCCCCGCCGGCCGAAGCGCCCCAAGTGACGATCACCTCGCTCACCGCCGCCGACGTGGCCACCGTCCCGGAGGCGGTCGTGACCACGCTGCGGGGCGCTCGACGCGTCCTTACGGTCTGCCACGAGAACCCTGAGGCCGACGCGCTCGGCTCCGCGCTCGCCCACGCGCTGCTCGTGGAGGCCCTGGGGGGCACCGCCTGGCCCATCTGCGCCGATGCCGTGCCGCCGATGTACGACTTCATCCCCGGCCTCACCCGCTTCCGGCGGGCGCCTGAACCCGGCGTGGCCTACGACCTCATCGTGGTCGGTGACTGCGGTGAGCTGGAGCGCATCGGCCCGCTGCTGCGGGACCACGCCGAGCTGTTCGGGCGTGTCCCTATCCTGGACATCGACCACCACAAGTCCAATGCAGGCTTTGGCGCGGTCGACTGGATCGACCCATCGGCGGCCGCCACGTGCGAGATGACGACGCTGCTGGCGGCCCGGCTGGAGGTCCCCCTGGACGCCGCCGGTGGCCAGCTCGCAGCGAACCTGATGGCCGGCCTGGTCATCGACACGGCCACCTTCCAGCACCCCAGCACGACCCCGCGCACGCTGCGCGCAGCGGCCGAACTGGTGGCCGCCGGCGCGCCGCTGTACGAGACGTCGCGGCGCCTCTACCGCACCAAGCCCAACCGCCAGTTGAAGCTCTTCGGGCTGGTCCTCGCGCGCCTGGAAAGCGCCGCGGACGGCCGCCTTGTGTGGAGCCGGCTGGAGGACGCCGACCTCGCCGCCACCGGGAGCGACGCCTCCGACTCGGAGGGCCTCATCGACCTGCTGAGCCAGTCCGCCACCGCCGACATCGCCATCCTCTTCAAGGAGGCGGGCCACCAGACCCGCCTCAGCATCCGCACCCGTGACGGCGGCATCGACGCGACGCAGCTGGCAGGGACGTGGGGTGGGGGCGGCCACGCGCGCGCCGCCGGGGCGACCGTGGCGGTGCCGCTGGCGCAGGCCCAGGCGATCGTGCTCCCGGTCGCCGAGCGGCTCATCGCCGGCCTGTCGCTCGCGTGACAGCCGCCGGGACCGTCGAGCTCGACGGGATCATCGTCGTCGACAAGCCGGCGGGGCCCACCTCACACGACGTGGTGGCCCTCATCCGGCGCCTCAGCGGCGTACGCCGGGTGGGCCACGGCGGCACCCTGGACCCCTTCGCCTCGGGTGTGCTGCCGGTCTTCCTGGGCCACGCCACGCGGATCGTCGAATACCACCTGGGTGACGACAAGGGCTATCGCGCCACCGTCGCGTTCGGGGCGCGGTCCACCACGGACGATCTGGACGGCGAGCTGACGCCCGGCGCCGGGACCCCACCCGACCGGGCCGCGGTCGAGGCCGCGCTCGGGGCCTTCCGGGGGCGGCTGGCCCAGGTCCCGCCGAGCCACTCGGCGGTCCACGTCGCCGGGCGCCGCGCCTACGAGCTGGCCCGCGGCGGCGAGATGCCCGTGCTGGCGCCGCGCGACGTGACCATCACGTCCCTGGAGCTCACCGCCTGGGACGACCGCGATCCGGAGCGACCCACGGCCGTGCTGGAGATCGCCTGCACGGCGGGGACCTACGTGCGGGCCCTGGCGCGGGACCTTGGCGAGCACCTGGGCTGTGGCGCCTACCTCGTGGCGCTCATCCGCACGCGCAGTGGCCCCTTCGACCTGGCGGCCGCCCATCCGCTCGACTCGGTCCGCGAGGCCCTCGCCGAGGCTGCGGCCGAGCGCGTGCTCCTGCCCCCCGACACCGGGTTGGAGGCCCTGCCGTCCATCACGATGCCGCCCGAGGAGATGGCCGCCCTCGCCAGGGGCCAGGTCGTCCGGCCGCGCGGCGAGGTGGCGGCCGAGGTCGCAGCGCGGGCCCCGCACGTCGCGCATGGCACGCCCTGGCGCATCGTCGATGCGGCCGGAAGGCTGGCCGCGATCGCCCGCCTGGAGGGTGGGCGGCTGCACCCGGAGAAGGTGTTCGTCACGGCCGAACCGGCCGCCCCTGCCGAAGCGGCCGCCCCCGTCGAGGCGGCGGAACCGTAGCAGGTGGAGATCGTCACCGACCTGCGGGCGCGTCGCGACGGCCGGCCCGTGGCCGTCATCGTGGGCGCGTTCGACAGCGTGCACCGCGGTCACCAGCGCCTGCTGGGAGCCCTCGTCGCGGCCGCTCGAGCTCGGGACGCCGCCGCGACCGTCGTGACCTTCACGCCCCACCCCGATGTGGTCCTGCGGGGCGTGACGCCGCTGCTCCTGTGCGACCCCGCGGAGCGGGATGCGCGGTTCGCCACGCTGGGGGTCGATCTCCTCGTCCGCTACCCCTTCGATCCCGACGTGGCAGCGACCCCGGCCGAGGCGTTCTGCGAGCGCCTCGTCGCCGCGGGCCCGCTGGCCGCGCTGCTGATGACCCGCGACTCGGCCTTCGGCAAGGGCCGCGGTGGGACCCTGCAGACGCTGCCGCCCGTCGCAGCACGCTTGGGGTTCGACCTGCTCGAGGTCCCGTCCGTCGTGCTTGGCGGCACCCGCGTCTCCGATTCACGCCTTCGCGACCTCGTGGCCGGGGGCCGGCTGGCCACGGCGCGCACGCTGCTCGGTCGGCGCTTCGCCGTCATCGGGACGGTCGTGCATGGCGATGGGCGCGGCCGCGAGCTGGGCTATCCCACGGCCAACCTGGCCTTCGACCAGCCGGTGGCCCTGCCGCCTGACGGCATCTACGCCGTCCGGGCGTCCTGGGACGGCGTCGATCCGCTCCACCCCCGGCATCGGGCCGACGGCGTCGCCTCGCTCGGCGTGCGACCCACCTTTGGGGAGCGTACCCGGCTGCTCGAGGCGCACCTGTTCGACGTCTCGCCCGACCTCTACGGGCGGCGCCTCAGGGTGGAGTTCGTCCGACGCCAGCGCGGCGAGCGCCGCTTCGCCTCGGCGACGGCCCTGGTGACCCAGATGGACCTCGACGCTGCTCGCGCGCGACGCATCCTGCAGGGACTGCCCAGGCCGTAACGTTCCCCGCCGGTCCTTCGTTTCTACTCCTGTCTCGGGGCGAAAGCTACCGGGTGAGTGCGTTGCCCCTGTCCTGCCAGCGCGGGACAGGGGCACTTTCTTGCGAGCCCCCTCGGGCCGCCGGCCCGGTCGACGCGAACGCCTGTGCTAGACTGCGCCCGACATTCGTAGAGGTTTTGTGTTTTCGGAGGATCGGGTGCCGCTCGCGCGGGAAGCGAAGGAAGTCGTCATCACCGGGTACGCCGTCCACGACGGCGACACGGGCTCGCCAGAAGTCCAGATCGCCCTCCTCACGGAGCGCATCAAGGAGCTGAACGAGCACCTGAAGGCATTTCCCAGGGACAACCAGGCGCGGCGCGGCCTCCTCAAACTCGTGGGGCAGCGGCGTCGCCTGCTTGCGTACCTGATGCGCACAGAGAACACGCGCTACCGCGCGGTCATCGGCCGGTTGGGCCTTCGCCGCTAGGCGAGCACCCGGCGCGAGGCACCTCGCTGCCACATGGCCCGGGTACGCCCAGGCGCCAGAGGACCCCGTCCTCCACATATGGAGGACTGATGCCAGTCTCATTCTCGACCGAGGTCGGCGGACGGACGCTGACCATCGAATCCGGGCGCCTCGCCCGGCTCGCCGGCGGCTCGGTGACCGTCCGCTACGGCGACACCCTCGTGCTGGGCACGGCCAACCGGTCGGATCCCCGGCCCGGCCTCGATTTCTTCCCCCTGACGGTGGACTTCGAGGAGCGCATGTACGCCGCGGGCAAGATCCCGGGCGGCTTCATCAAGCGCGAGTCGCGCCCCTCGGAGGCGGCCATCCTGGCCGCCCGCATGACCGACCGGCCCATCCGGCCGCTCTTCCCCTCGGGCTACAAGGACGACATCCAGGTCGTCATCACGGTCCTCTCGACGGACCAGGAGAACGACCCGGACGTGCTCGGCACGATCGCCGCGTCGGCCGCGCTCAGCATCAGCGAGATCCCCTTCAAGGGGCCCGTGGCAGCCGTCCGCGTCGGGCGCATCGGCGGTGAGTTCCTGCTGAACCCCACCTTCAGCCAGCTCGAGGAATCCGAGCTGGACCTCGTGGTCGCCGGCACGCGCGACGCGATCATGATGGTCGAGGCGGGCGCCAAGATCCTGGACGAGGCCGTCATGGCCGAGGCCATCCTCTTCGGCCACCGCGCCCTCGCCCCGATCATCGAGGTGCAGGAGCAGCTCGTCCGCGAGATCGGCAAGAGCAAGCGCCTGCCCTTCCTGGAGCCCGGCACGGAGTCCGTGCTGTCGTTCCTGGATCGCGCCGCGAGCAAGGCCCCGTTCGTCGTCTTCGACACCGAGACCACCAGCCGCGACGTGAAGATCGGCGGCCTCGTGGAGATCGCCGCCGTCAAGGTGCAGGGCGGCAAGATCGCCGACCGCTGGTCGACCCTGGTCGACCCGGGCCAGCCGATCATCGGCCACCAGTTGCACGGCCTGACCGACAAGGACGTCAAGGGCGCCCCTGCCGCCGCCGAGGCGGTCCGCCAGTTCCTGGCCTGGGCCGGCGACGCGACCCTCGTGGGCCACAACGTGGGCTTCGACCTGGGCTTCATCGAGGCGGCCCTGGGCGACGGCACCCGCATCGACCAGGATCGCTACCTCGACACCCTGACGCTCGCGCGCGAGGCGTGGCCGGACCAGGATGTCTTCAAGCTGTCCGACCTGAGCGCCTTCTACGGCCTCGAGACGAAGCCGACGCATCGCGCCCTGCCCGATGCCGAGGCGACGGCCGATCTCCTGCTCCTCCTGGCCAAGGACCTGCCGCCCCGCGTCGAGGCGTTCAAGAAGAGCGTCGCCGAGACGATCCGGGCCCGGGCCAAGGGCACCCCGTCGGCAGAGGCCGATGCGGCGCTCGAGACCGCTCGCCGGACCTCCCGCCTGAGCAAGTCCCTGACCACCCTGCTGCACAAGAAGGTCGTCCGCCACCTCGTGCTCACCGAAGGGGTGCGCATGGACGGCCGCGGCCTTGACACGATCCGGCCCATCACCGTGGAGGTCGGCCTGCTGCCGCGCGCCCACGGTTCGGCCCTCTTCACGCGCGGCGACACCCAGGCCTTGACCGTGGCCACGCTGGGTCCGTCATCGGACGTGCAGCGTATCGACACGATCAGCCCGGAGATCTCCAAGCGCTACCTCCACCACTACAACATGCCGCCGTACAGCACCGGCGAGAACAAGCCCATGCGCGGACCCAGCCGGCGTGACATCGGTCACGGCGTGCTGGCCGGCCGGGCCCTCCTGCCGGTCCTGCCGGATGAGCATGACTTCCCCTATGTCATCCGCCTCGTCAGCGAGTGCGTGACGTCCAACGGCTCGACCTCCATGGCCTCCACCTGCGGGTCGACCCTCGCCCTGATGGACGCCGGCGTGCCCATCTCCGCCCCGGTGGCGGGCGCGGCGATGGGTCTCGTGAGCGAACCGGACGGCACGTTCGCGGTACTGAGCGACATCCTGGGCAAGGAAGACGCCTTCGGCGACATGGACTTCAAGGTCACCGGCACTCGCGTCGGTATCACCGCCCTGCAGATGGACATCAAGGTCCAGGGCATCAACGAGGCGATCATCCGGACCGGCCTCGAGAAGGCCCGGGTGGCCCGCCTGGCCATCCTGGACAAGATGGTGGACGTCATCCCAGAAGCGCGCACGGACGTCAGCTCGTTCGCCCCGCGCATCACGACCATCAAGATCAACCCCGAGAAGATCCGCGAGATCATCGGCAAGGGTGGCTCGATGATCCGGCGCATCCAGGAGGAGACGGGTACCGAGATCAACGTCGAGGACGACGGCTCGGTCGAGGTATCCGCCGTCAACCAGGACAACGCCAAGAAGGCCATCGAGTGGATCCAGAGCCTCACCCGTGAGGTGGAGATCGGCGCCCTTTACATGGGCAAGGTGACCCGCCTCATGACCTTCGGGGCATTCGTGGAGATCCTGCCCGGCAAGGAAGGCCTCGTCCGCATCGGCGAACTGGCCGACTACCACGTGCCGAGCGTGGAGGACGTCGTGGCCGTGGGCGACGAGATCATGGTGGTGGTCACCGAGATCGACCGCCAGGGTCGCGTCAACCTGTCCCGCAAGGCGGCCATGCAGCGCCACCTGGCCCGCGAAGCGACGGTCAGCTGACCGCCGCGAACCCCCGTCAACCCATCCGCGGCCGTCGGGAGACCGGCGGCCGCGGTGTATCATCGCCGCCGGTCATGCCCACCCAATCATCCGGACCCCTGACCGTCGCCGTCGTCGGCGCCACGGGCGCCGTGGGCCGGACGATGCTCCAGGTCCTCATCGAACGCGCCTTCCCCTTCGCCACGCTCCGGCCGCTGGCGTCCGCCCGTTCGGCCGGCACGACGCTGGTCATCTCGGGCCACCGCCTGACCGTCGAGGAAGCGCGCCCCGAGTCGTTCGACGGCGTCGACATCGCCCTCTTCTCGGCCGGCGCAACGGCCTCCGGCACCCTCGCGCCAGCCGCCGCGGAGGCCGGCGCGGTGGTCATCGACAACTCCTCGCGGTGGCGCATGGAGCCCGGCGTCCCGCTGGTGGTACCCGAGGTCAACGCCGCGGACGCCGCCAGCCACGAAGGCATCATCGCCAACCCCAACTGCTCGACGATGCAGCTGGTGCCGCTCCTCGCGGCGCTGCGCGACGCCGCGGGCCTGGAACGGGTCGTGGTCGACACCTACCAGGCCGTGAGCGGCTCCGGCCACAAAGCGGTGGCGGAGCTGCAGGCGCAGGTCGAGGCACACGTGGCGGGCCACGCCATCACGGCTTCGGTGTACCCCCACGCCATCGCCTTCAACGTCCTGCCGCAGGTCGACGTCTTCCTGGAGGACGGCTACACGCGCGAGGAGTGGAAGGTCATCCACGAGAGCCGCAAGATCCTCCACCTGCCGGACCTCCGGCTGTCCTGCACGGCCGTCCGCGTGCCGGTGTTCACCGGCCACTCGGAGGCGGTGCACGTGGAGCTGCGCGATCCGCTCAGCCCCGACCAGGCACGCGAGGCCTTCGCCGCCGTCGCGGGCGTGATCGTCGTCGACGAGCCCGCCGCGTCGCGCTACCCGCTGGCGACCGACGCGGCGGGGAAGGACCAGATCTTCGTCGGCCGGGTCAGGCGGGACGTGTCGGTCCCCGACGGGCGCGGCATCGCCTTCTGGGTCGTCAGCGACAACCTGCGCAAGGGCGCCGCCACGAACGCCGTCCAGATCGCCGAGCTGGTGGCCGCCCGCGGCTGGCTCGCGCCCGCCTCGCGCCGAGCCGGGCGGGCCGCGTGACGGGCGAGGAACGACGCGCAGCCCTGACCGCCATCGACGACGAGGTCCGGACCTGCACGCGCTGCCGGCTCGCGGCGGGCCGCACCCGCGCCGTGCCGGGGGAGGGCAGCGCGGACACCGAGGTCGTGTTCGTCGGCGAAGGCCCGGGGCAGCATGAGGACGAGCAGGGGCGGCCGTTCGTGGGCGCGGCCGGCGGCCTCCTGACCGATCTGCTCCGCTCCATCGGCTGGCGGCGTGACGAGGTCTTCATCACCAACGTCGTCAAGTGCCGGCCGCCCGGCAACCGCGACCCCGAGCCCGATGAGATGGCGGCCTGCGCCCCGTACCTGGCGCGGCAGCTGGCCGTCCTGGACCCCGCGGTCGTGGTGACCCTGGGCCGCTTCTCCCTCGGCACGTTCATGCCGGGCGCCCGGATCGGGGCGGCCCACGGCACGGCGCGGCCGGTCGACCCGGCGACCGGGGCACCAGATGCCTCGGCCTTCGCCATGTACCACCCCGCGGCGGCATTCCGCCAGGCCGCGTTGCGCGACACGCTCTTCGAGGACATGTCCATGCTGCCCCAAGTGCTCATCGACAGCCGCTCCCGCCGGACGGCCCACACCAGCGCGGCGCCCCCGGCCCCGGCGGCGACAGCCGCCGAAGCCGCCGAGGCGCCCGATACCCGTGACGGGCCGGAGATCGGCCCGGTCGAACTGGCGGCGATCACCGCCCAGGGGGCCGACGGACCCGACCCCCTCGACCCCGATCAGATGCGGTTCTTCTGATGGCCGATCGCAGCCGGACGGCCGGGCGCGCCAGGCGAACCTCGGCGACGGGCGGGACGCGGCCGGCGACGGTCGCTCGGGCCACCGTCGCACCGGCGGATGGCGGCGGTACACCGCTGCGCATCATCCCGCTCGGCGGGGTGGGCGAGATCGGCAAGAACATGTACGTCTTCGAGTACGGGGACGAGATCGTGGTCATCGACTGCGGCCTGATGTTCCCCGACGAGGAGATGTTCGGCATCGACCTGGTCGTGCCGGACGTGACGTACCTGCGCGAGCGGCGGGACCACGTCAAGGCGTTCCTCATCACCCACGCCCACGAGGACCACGTCGGCGGGCTGCCGTACGTGCTGCCCGACTTCCCGGGCGTGCCCGTCTACGCCTCCACCCTGGCGCGCGGCCTGCTGGGCAACAAGATCAAGGAGCACCACCTCACCAACAACCCCATCCGGGCCATGGAGGCGGGCGACACCGTCGACCTTGGCGCGTTCCAGGCGACCGCCTTCCGCATCGGCCACTCGATCCCCGACGCGATGGGCATCGCCCTGCGGACGCCCCTCGGCACGGTCGTGCACACCGGCGACTTCAAGTTCGACCACACGCCGGTCGATGGCAAGCTGTCCGACTTCGCGCTGCTGGCCCGCCTGGGCGCCGAGGGCGTGCTGTGCCTGCTGTCGGACTCGACCCGGGCGGAGAACCCCGGCTACACGCCCTCCGAGCGGACCGTCGGCGAGGCCTTCCGCGAGATCATGGAGCCGCTCGACGGGCGCATCATCGTGGCCACCTTCGCCAGCAACATCGCACGCGTCCAGCAGGTCCTTGACGCGTCCGCCAGCTTCGGCCGCAAGGTGGCCGTCATCGGGCGCTCGATGGAGCAGAACTTCCGCATCGCGACCGACCTGGGCTACCTGCGCTACGACCCGGCGATGATCGTGGCCAAGGACCGCATCAAGGACGTCCCGGATGCGCAGCTCACCATCTGCACGACCGGCGCCCAGGGTGAGCCGATGGCCGGCCTGGCGCGCATGGCCAACCGCGACCACCGCTGGGTGGAGATCGGGCCGGGCGACACCGTCATCGTCAGCGCCAGCCCCATCCCGGGCAACGAGGAAGAGGTCTCGCGCACCATCGACAACCTCTTCAAGAACGGCGCCAACGTCTTCTACCACGCCATCAAGCGGGCCCACGTGTCGGGCCACGGCAGCCAGGAAGAGCTCAAGCTGATGCTGGGCCTGACCAAGCCGCGGGCCTTCATCCCCATGCACGGCGAGTTCCGCATGCTCGTCCAGCACGGCCGCCTGGCGGCCGAGACGGGCGTCCCGCCCGACCGCATCTTCATCATCGAGAACGGCCAGCCGATCGAATTCCTGCCCGACGGCACGGCTCGGCGCGGCGTGCCGGTGGCGGCCGGCTATGTCTATGTCGACGGCCTGTCGGTGGGGGAGGTGGGTGACGTCGTCCTGCGCGACCGGCGGGCGCTGGCCAGCGACGGCATGTTCCTCGTGGTCGTCACGGTGGACAAGCAGAGCGGCACCCTGGTGGGGCGACCCGAGATCATCACCACCGGCTTCCTGGCCACGCCGGACGACCCCCTGATCGCCGCGGCGGCCGACCGCGTCCGTGAAGCACTCCTCACCCCGGGCGACCACATCAGCGAGGTCGGCCTGATGAAGACGATGATCAAGGACGGTCTGTCGCGCTTCCTGTACGAGCGGACCAAGCGCCGCCCGATGGTCTTCCCGGTGGTCGTCGAGCTGTAGATGGCACCCCGCCGCCGCACGACGCGGCCGCCCGCCCGCAGCCCGCGCCGGGCGCGTTCAGCCGGCCTGAACCTGGGGATCTCACCCCAGACCGCCCGGGCGCTCGTCGGCGTGGCCCTGCTGGTGATCGGGGCGGTCACCCTCATCGCCCTGATGCTGCCGGCCGGCGGCGTCCTGAACCGCTACGTGTCGGAGTTCCTGCGACCGGCCTTCGGCCAGGGTGCGTGGCTCCTGCCGCTCGTCCTCATCGCGGCCGGCTTCCTCGTCGAACGGGGCCCGGGGACCGGCACCGGATGGGGCGTCACCGCGCTCGGCGGTGTCCTCATCTTCCTCGGCGGTCTCGGGCTGATCCAGCTGATCTGGGGGCACGGCACGGCGCCGGCCCAGCTGGCTGCCGCCGGCGGGTGGGTCGGTCAGGCCCTGGCCGGTCCGACGGCCGCGCTGGTGAGTCCGGCCGGGGCCTTCGTGGTTCTCGCCGGGATCGTGACCGCCGGCCTGCTGCTGCTCCTGAACTCGACGATCCGCGGCCTGCTCCACCCGGTCGCCGCGGGTGGCCGCGCCCTGGCCGGGGTGATGGCGGGAGCGGATGCCCCGCCAGGACGCGCCACGAGCCCGGGGCGACCGGTCACGGCGGACTCGGCCGGTCCGCCGCGGGGCGGCGCCCACGGTGCCAACGGCCGGCGCGGCCCGGACGCCGGACCCGGTGAGCCTGAGGCGCCGGATCTCCCGCCGCCCGTGTCGAGCCCGGTCCCGCTCAGCCAGACGGTCTGGGCCGGGGGACGGGTCGGCGGCGCGGCCGCACCGGTCGCGATCGCCGCGCCGACCGCGTCCGCGACGGGTGACGACGACCTGCTCGAGGCGGAGGACGCGCCCAAACCGCTCCATGAACGGCCCTGGCTGCTGCCTGGCGTGGCCCTCCTGGACCCGCCGCTCCCCGAGGGCGGCGTGGACGGCCTGGATCACGACCGCAACATCCGGATCATCGAGGAGAAGCTGCGCAGCTTCCAGATCCCCGCCACGGTGAGCCACTTCAACGAGGGCCCCGTGGTGACGCAGTACGAGGTGCGCCCGGACGCCCGCATCAAGCTGTCGCGCATCGAGTCGCTGGCCGACGACCTGGCCATGGCCCTCGCGGCCCGCAGCATCCGCATCGAGGCGCCCATCCCCGGCAAGGACGTGGTGGGCATCGAGATCCCCAACCACCTCAGCGAGATCGTCGGCTTCGGCGAGCTTATCGAGGACGCCGACATGCTCGCCGCCACGAGCCGTCTGACCTTCGCCCTTGGCCGTGACGTGTCGGGCAAGGCCTACGCGGTCGACCTGGCGCGGATGCCCCACCTGCTCATCGCCGGGGCGACCGGCTCGGGCAAGTCGGTCTGCGTCAACGCCCTCATCACCAGCCTGCTGATGCGCGCGACCCCTGCCGAGGTCCGCCTCGTGCTGATCGACCTCAAGCGGGTCGAGCTGGCGCCCTATGACGGGCTGCCCCACCTGCTGACCAACGTCATCGTGGAGGCCAACGAGGCGCGGGCCGCCCTGCAGTGGGCGGTGGCCCAGATGGAGGAGCGCTACAAGGCCCTGGCGGCCCACGCCGAACGCAACATCACGGCCTACAACGCCAGCCCGCGGGTGTCGCCCGAGGAGCGCATGCCCTTCCTCGTCATCATCATCGACGAGCTGGCCGACCTGATCATGCGGGAGGGCCGCAAGGTCGAGGACCCCATCGTCAAGATCGCCCAGAAGGCGCGCGCCGTGGGCATCCACCTCGTGCTGGCCACCCAGCGGCCCAGCGTCAACGTCGTGACCGGCCTCATCAAGGCCAACGTGCCGAGCCGCATCGCTTTCGCCATGTCGTCCAACGTGGACAGCCGGACGGTCCTCGACCAGCCCGGCGCGGAGGACCTCATCGGTCGCGGCGACATGCTCTACCAGCCGGCCGACCTGCCGCGCCCGGTGCGGCTCCAGGGCGTCTTCGTCAGCGACGGCGAGGTCCGCCGCGTGTCCCAGGCGTGGCGCGACCAGGCGCCCGAGGTCGACTACGACCCGGAGGTCATCGCCTTCGCCGATACCGAGGGCAACGGCGGCGGCCAGTTCGCCTGGCTCGCCCGGCTGGCGGAGGATGAGATGACGCCGCGCGCGGCCGAGCTCGTCATGAGCACCGGCAAGGCCAGCACGTCGATGCTCCAGACGAAGCTCAAGGTGGGCTTCAATCGAGCCAGCCG
>DATBOX010000123.1:0-2159 GCA_036561685.1 Candidatus Limnocylindrales bacterium
CCGCGCTGGCCCGCGGCCAGATCGCGGTGGGCGTCCACAACAGCACCGACTTCATCCGTTCCATGACGGCCGGCCGCGTCTCGGTGACCGCCACGCCCGTCCAGCAGGGCCGCACCCAGCAGCTCTGGGAGGTGAGCATCACCGACACCCAGGGGCGCCTCGTGGCCCGCGGCTCGCTCCGCCTCCAGAACGTGGACCGCCGCGCCTGACCGGCCCGCGCTGGCTGAGATCGAGGCGCCGTCCTGCGGCTCCCTGCGCGTCCTCCCCGTGACACCAGCGTGCTTGGTGGTATGTGCCTCTGGGCGGCCGCCAGTCTCGTGGCGCGCCGGTTGCACACTCGGTCAGGCACCGCTACGGGCGGGCCACGCTCCGCGGCTCACATTCCACCACTGGTGCTGATGAGGCGGGGAATGGAGCGCCGCCGCCGGAAGCCCCGCCGCCCGCTAGCATGGCGACCGTGACCAACCCCGTCCCTGATCCGGAGGCACGTCCGCCTGTCGCGACGCCGGACGGCGAGGCTGCGGGCGAGTCATCGGCTCCGGCCACGGCCCCCGCCTCGCCGCTCTACAAGGGCGAGCCGCTGGAGGCCGATCGCGGACCCGGGCTGGGCTGCTTCTGGACGCAGGCCGTCGTGCTGGTGATCGTGCTGCTGCTGATCCCCATCGGCGTCAACGCCCACTGGCCCATCTGGGCCACCGGCCTGCTGCTGACGCTCGCCCTGATCCTGGTCCTGTTCGTGAGCCTGACGGTCATCTTCCTGCTGCGCCTGGTATCGGCCGACCGCCGCACCCGGCGGCGCCCGTTGCGGTCCGGCGCGCGACCGACCGTGGGCCAGCTGGAGGACCACGAGGAGGGCATGCGACAATGAGCGCGCCGCGACATCCGGCCCGTCCCGCCTGACGCCCGGCCCGACCGCCCAGGAGACAGCCAGCTCGTGCCCGTCCTCGCCACGTTCTTCTCCGTCCGCCGCGGCCGTGATGCCTTCTTCAAGTTCTTCATGCGCGAGGTCTTCCCGCGCCAGGTCCGTGACTACGAGACCAAGTTCGGCATCAAGTTCCTGGGCTGGTACAACGTGGCCTACGGCTGGGACTTCGACAACGTGATCCTGCTCGACGTGCCCGATTACGCCACCATCGATCGGCTGGAGGCGGACGAGGGCGCGCGCGCCATCGGCCATCGGGCCGGCGAGTGGATGTTCGAGCGCCACCACTCCATGTTCCTGCGCGAGCGCATGGGCAGCGACCTCGAATACCACCCCTAGGAGGCGATCGATGAGCAGCAACGCCGACCTGCTTGGCGAGATCGCCGAGCAGGCCACCCTGGAGCGGACGTCCTTCATGGTCGATGCCGCGCACCAGCTGGAGGACTTCCTCAAGCGCAACGCGGCGCGCATCCGTGAGCTTGGCGGGCTCGTCCTGATCGACGACGACCCCGACTACCTGTCGCTGGCGCCGGACGGCAGCTTCCGGTCGCGCACGCGCTACCAGGACCGTGCCACCGGCGAGTGGGTCTCCGAGACGGAGGTGGTGGAGTCGGCTTCCGAGCTGGTCGAGCTGTACAACCCGGCCGAGGTCTATGCCGCGTTCGCTGAGGCGGCCCGGGAGGCCGCCGGGCTGCCGGACCGGCCCACCGGGGCCGGCGAGGTCGACGGGGCGGCCGGCGTGAGCGTGAGCGACCGCAGCGGCCCGTATGCCGAGGCTGGCGACGCGTGGACGGCGACCCGCGAGGGGACGGCGGCGGAGCCGGACGACAAGGCCTCCGCGGCGCGCTACATCTACGACCTCGCCCTGACCTTCCAGGAGCGGAGCCAGCAGTCCGAGGCGGCCCTGCTCGAGCAGTTCCAGGACGCCGTCGGGCCCCACACCCACTGGATCGGCGACACCGTCATCGTCGACGATGACGACGAGCGCCTGCGCCTGGACCGGGACGGCATCTTCCGCGGCCAGGTCGTGCCGGAGGACGGCGACGGCAAGTGGCGCCGTCTGGAGACGCCGGACGACCTGGTGCAGTTCTACGATCCGACGGACGTCTTCGGCGACCTGGCCGACAGCCTCGCCGACCTCTTTCCCGACGTCGCGCCCGATGAGGATGAGGCGGACGACGAGGGTGACGACGCGGCTCACGACTGACCTCGCCGCGAGCGGTCGGCCGTGATGCGG
>DATBOX010000124.1:0-4570 GCA_036561685.1 Candidatus Limnocylindrales bacterium
CGACGGATGTTACATAACTTCCATTATCGGAAGTAACGGCCGGCCTTCGGTGCGGGACGATGGCGCCGGACGGGCGCGGGACGAATTGACCATGGCGCGCGCGCACCACGGGGGCCATGCTCTCCCGACCGATGGACAGCCATGAGCGCGTCGTCGGCGCCTTCGACCCCGGCGTCACAGCGCATCCCGCAGGCCCCAGGTCCCCGCACGCCCGACTGACACGTCGACTCGGGCGCTCCGGCATGCTGGCCGGCCTTGTCTTCGCCCTCGTCTCGATCGTCGCGACGGCGCCGGCGGCAGCCGCCGGAACGGCCACCGGCGTGCCGATGCCCTTCCCGCGCCCACCGACGGCCTGGACGGGCGCGGTGGAGCTCTACCGCGCGTCCGCCTTCACGACCCAGCCCAACTACTACACGTGCGTGCCGACCGCGGTGCAGATCATGCTGAACCTCGCCAACGGCACGTCCAGCCACAGCACCAGCCAGATCTCCTCCTGGTACAAGTGGGGCCGCGCCCACAACGCGTACACCTACGCCGCGCCGGGGCTCGATCCGGCGAGCTGGATCGGCCTGCTCAACACATTCGGCAGCCACCCCTACCGGGACAAGAGCTTCAGTACCGTCAACGACGCCCTCCGCGCGGCCGCCGTGGCGCTGCGCGAGACGAATCTCCCGGTGGGCCTGCTCGTCGACCACGCCCACCACGCCTGGGTCATGACGGGCTTCGCCGCCACCGCCGACCCGCTCCGCAGCCCGTTCACGATCACCAGCGTGACGATCATGGGCCCCCTTTATCCGCTCCAGAGCGGCCTGTACGACCCGCGTCCCGGGACGCGCTTCACGCCGAGTCAGCTGGCCGGCTACGTGACCTATTACACCGAGGCCTTCCCCGTGCGGTGGAGCAACCAGTACGTGATCATCGCCCCGAGCTGATCCCTCGGCCGGCGTCACCTGCCCGCGCCCACCCTCCCCGCCCCGAAACCGGCTCATGGTCCCCGCGCGTATCCGAGGGTAGCAACGCCGCTCCACGGAGCGCGGATCACCTCGGAGGACCCATCACATGTTCCATCTGCCCGCCCGGCTGTCACTGCGCGCCGGAGCCCTCACCGCCGCCAGCGTCATCCTGCTGGCGGCCTGCTCCGCCAACGGCGCCAGCCCCACCACGGCGCCGCCCGCGGTCACGCCGACCCAGGCCGGGGCGCCCGCCGGGGACGCGGTCGTCAACCTGGACCCGACCGGCAAGTTCCTCATCGCACCGGACGGCAGGACCGTCTACGTCTTCGACGAGGATCCGGTGGGCACCACGACCAGCGCGTGCACGTCGAGCAATGGCTGCGATGTGACGTGGCCGGCCTTCATCGTCGGCAGCGGCGGCAAGGCCACGGCCGGAACCGGCGTCAGCGGTGCCGTCACGACGATCACCGGCGAGGACGGCCACACCCAGGTGACCTACAAGGGCCGTCCCCTCTACGAGTACTCCGGTGACACGGCGGCCGGCCAGACGACCGGCGACGGCGTCGACGGCACCTGGCACACCGCCGTTCCGTAGCTCCCGTCAGGGCCGCCGATAGTCTCGGGTTTGCACGCAGCGGCAACAGCAACGGACCGCGGCGGCTGGAACGGCCCCCCAGGGCCTTTCGGCCGCCGCTTGTTGCATCGGGCGACGAAGACGGCGCTCGGCAGACCCTTTCTCCGTCGCTGTGAACGCTGGATGCAAAGCTGGCTGCCCCGAGGATCCCACCGACCCGATCCGAGAGCTAGGCAGGCTCCGCGCCGCGGTCCGCTCCCGCGGCGCGCCACTGGTCCCCGGCCAGCCGCAGGGCGGCCGCCAGCGACGGGGTGACGCGGCCATGGACCCGCACGTCCCGGGCGCGGTAGGCGATGTCCACCGTGCCGCGCTCGCGGACCCGGGCGAGCAATTCCCCGGCCGCGTACGGCACGACCACGTCGACGGCCTCCCAGAGGGACGCCAGCACGTCGCTGAGGCGGCCGCGCAGCGCCTCCAGGCCGAAGCCCGTCAGGGCTGAGACGAACACCGCCTCGCCGACGATCGGCGACGGCTGGTCGCCATCGACCGCGCGGGCGGCCGCGAGATCGGATTTGTTGTAAGCGACGACACGGGGCTTGCCGCCGGCGCCCAGCTCGTCCAGGACCGCCTGCACGGTGGTGCGGTGCTCGCGCAGGTGGCTGTCGGCCGAGTCGACGACCTCCAGGAGGACGTCCGCGCGCCGCACCTCGTCGAGCGTCGCGCGGAACGCGTCGACCAGCTGGTGGGGCAGCTTGTGGATGAAGCCCACGGTGTCGGTCACGATCGCGCTCTGGCCGTCGCCGAGGCGCACGGAGCGGCTCGTGGGATCCAGCGTGGCGAACAGCTTGTCCTCCACGTGGGCCGCCTCGCTGCCGGCCAGGGCATTCAGCATCGTCGACTTGCCGGCGTTGGTGTAGCCCACGATGGCCACGCTCGGCACGAGACGCCGCTCGCGTGAGCGCGCCGTCGTGTCGCGGGTGCGGCGCACCGTCTCCAGGCGCTGGCGCAGCTTCTTGATCTTCTCGCGGATGACCCGCCGGTCGGTCTCCAGTTGCGTCTCGCCGGGCCCGCGGGTGCCGATGCCGCCGCCGGTGCGGGAGAGGTGGGTCCACAGGCGGGTCAGGCGGGGCAGCTGGTATTCGAGCTGAGCCAGCTCCACCTGGAGGCGGCCCTCGTGGGTCTGGGCATGCTGGGCGAAGATGTCAAGGATCAGGCCGCTGCGGTCGAGGACCTTGACCTTGAGCAGCTCCTCCAGGGCGCGCTGCTGATTGGGCGACAGCTCGTCGTCGGCCACGAGCAGCCCGAAGCCCGTCTCGCCCTTGGCCGTGACCAGCTCCTCCGCCCGGCCCTTGCCCAGGTACCAGTTGGGGTCGACGTGGCGCCGGTTCTGCCACTCCGCGCCGACCACCTCGGCGCCGGCCGTGGCGGCCAGGGCGGCCAGCTCCTGGAGCGACTCCTCGGCCGTCCAGCCGTCGTCCGCGCCGGTGTCGACCGCCACGAGGAAGGCTCGTTCGACGGGCACGGCAAGGTCGATCAGGCGGGTACTCATGGGCGCGCCACAGGATACGCGACGCCGTCGCGCAGCCGACGGGCGACGCTCAGGGCGGTCGGCAGCGGGTCCTCCCCTGCCGGCAGCCAGCCGATGCCGCGCTCGCCGCGGAACCACGTCCGCTGGCGCCTCGCGTAGGCCAGCGTGCGGCCCACCGTCCCGGCAAGGGCGGCCTCGTGGTCGAGGCGGCCGTCCGCCAGGTCGAGCGCCTCGAAGTAGCCGAAGGCGCTGAACGCCCGCGGCGGGGTGCCGAACCGCTCCCGCAGGGCCACCGCCTCCCCCACCAGGCCCGATGCGAACTGGCCCGCGGCGCGGTCCAGGATGCGCTGGCGACCGATCTCCGCGCCCACGTGCAGGCCCAGCCATGTCATCGGGCCGGGGTAGCCCCGCGGCGGCTCGGGCAGCGTGTCGCCGACCAGGCGAGCCCGCTCGAGAGCCCGCACCACGCGGCGGGGGTTGGCCAGGTCCGTGTGGGCCGCGATGGTCGGCGCGACCCGCCGCAGCTCCTCCGCCAAGGCAGGCAGGCCTTCCGCCTCAAGACGTGCCTCCAGGGCGGCCCGCAGGCGCGCATCGACCGACGCCTCGTCGAACGGCACGCCGCGCGCCACCGCCCGCAGGTAGAGCCCGGTGCCGCCGACGAGGATCCCCATGTGGCCGCGAGCGGCGATGCCCGGGAGCACGGCGTAGGCATGGCGCTGGAAGTCGGCCGCCGTGAAGCCCACGTCGGGATCGACCACGTCCAGGCCGAAGTGCGGGATGCGCGCGCGGTCCGCGGCCGCCACCTTGGCCGTGCCGATGTCCATGCCGCGGAAGACCTGCCGCGAGTCGGCGCTGATGATCTCCACGTCGCCGAGGGCGTCGGCCAAGGCGAGTGAAAGGTGCGTCTTGCCGGTGGCGGTCGCGCCGGCGATGACGAGGAGCGGAGGGAAGGCCTCAGGCAAGACGGCCGCGCAACGCGTACGGCCCGGCGTGCTCCACGTTGACCGTCACGAAGCTCCCCACGAGGTCCGGCGAACCGGCGAGGTGCACCAGGCGGTTCTCGCGATTGCGCCCGCTCAGCCAGGTCCCCTCCCCCGGCGACGTGCCCTCGACCGAGTCACCGTGCGTGTGCGACCGGGCGGGCCGGACCGCCTCGACCAGGACCTCGGTCGTCCGGCCGAGCCAGGCGCGCTGGCGGGCCAGCCCCAGCGCCTCCTGGAGGTCCAGCAGCGCGGTCAGGCGGCGGTGCTTCTCGGCCGGCGGCACGTCATCGGACAGGCGGGTGGCCGGCGTGCCGGGCCGGGGCGAGAAGGCGGCCGCATAGACCTGGTCGTAGCCGACCGCGCGCAGGAGGTCCAGCGTCGCCTCGAACTGCGCCTCGGTCTCCCCACAGAACCCGACGATCACGTCCGTCGTCAGGCCGATGCCCGGGACGGCCGCGCGCAGGCGCGCCACGAGCTCCAGGTAGCTCGCCACGCTGTACTGCCGGCCCATGCGCCGCAGGACCGCATCCGA
>DATBOX010000125.1:0-1761 GCA_036561685.1 Candidatus Limnocylindrales bacterium
ATCATCGACCGCCTGCCCGGCTTCGAGAACGTGTGGATCGCCGGTGGCGGCTCCGGCCACGGCTACAAGCACGGCCCGCGCATCGGCGAGTACCTCGTCGCGCGCCTGGACGGCGCCGAGCTGGGGGCCCAGGACGGACCGGAAGAGGCGCGCTTCGTGCTGGGGCCGCGCGTCCCCGATCCCGGCGCCCGCACCTCCGGCGACGAGATGGCCCGCGACTGGTCCCCGATCTAGGCGACCGCAGGTCGGTCACCGGGCGCCAACCCAGCCGGCTTCCCACGTCCTACCAGCGCTGATGGTGATAAGTGCCTTGTCCTGGCGATCACCGCCCGTGACCGGCTTCCCTGAGCACGGACGCCCCACCCACGACCGCCCGGGCGCGGCTGGAAGGCACATTGCACCAACTGGACTGGTGGCCGAGAGCGCCGAACCCACGCGCCCCTCGTGGAAGCCGCCGTGTCGGGCCGCCGGCTCATCGTTTGCATCGGAGGACGGATCAAGTGGCTGAAGTCTTGCCAAGGGGAAGGTCTGCCGCGTTTCGGTTCACGGGAAGCAACGATCGCCGTGGGAGCTCGGGCTCAGGCGTCGGATGCGTCGTGCCGTGCAACGAGCGCGGCCATCACGGGCTCGGGAGGTCCTCGCACGACGATGAGAGCTCACCCTGCAGGGCTGCGTCGGCCGCGAATGCGTCGGACGACTCACCGATGATCGAGGTGGTCGAGATCGGGCCGGGCACCTGGGAGAGCGGAGGGAATCCGATCAGGGCGTAGGCGCGGCCGGGCCCGACCACCGGCTCGAACGCGAGCGCCGCGATACTCCCGTTCGCCGAGCACGATGCGCTCACGAACCGCAACGGCACCAGCCCGACAAGCCCCGCCTGGTGCCGCGCGACATCGCGGGCGGTTTCCAGGAACCGCACGAGGCCCGGGGGCACCGGCGCGTCATCGGGGGTCTGCAGGTCGATCACCCAGAGCCCGATGACGCCCACGGCGATCAGGGCGACCACCACGGTCAGGACGGCGGAGCGGACGCGCACCGTCGGCGCCGACTCGTCCGGGCCGCGCCAGGCGAACGTCAGACCGGGTAGCCGCCCGCGGCGACGATGGAGGCGGCGATGCGGCGGCCGATGGCCACCTGGTCGAGCGGCTCGGCGCGCAATAGGCGTCGGATGCCTGACTGGAGGAGCCGGGCGTCGTCGCCATCGGCCACGGTGGGCGCGATGGCGCGCGCGATGCCCTCCACGAGGCTGATCCGCTCGGCCACGAACAGCGTCGCCAGATCGGCATGGATCGCGGCGGCCTTACCTCCAGCCGCGGCAGCCTGGCGCGCACGGGCGACGGCGCTGTCCATGGCCGCGGTCTGGATGACCAGGTCCGCGACGGCGGCCAGCACCTCCTGCTGCTCCTCGAGGGCCGTCCCGAACCGCTGGACCGCGGCACCGGCGACCAGCAGCGTGACCTGGCGGGCCGCGTCCACCAGGGCCGCCTGCGCGGCGAGCGGACCGTCGCCGACATCATCGGACGATGGCGCGAGCAGTGCCTCCTGCGCCCGACGGGCCGCCCCGAGCAGGTCCAGGCGACCCTTCATCGCACGGCGCAGGAGCGTGCCGGGGATGAGCAGCCGGTTGATCTCGTTGGTGCCTTCCCAGATGCGGTTGATGCGCGCGTCGCGGTACGCCTTGGCCGCCGGGTAGTCCTCGATGTAGCCGTAGCCGCCGTGCAGCTGGACCAGCTCGTCGACGACCCAGCAGAGCTCCTCGCT
>DATBOX010000126.1:0-7261 GCA_036561685.1 Candidatus Limnocylindrales bacterium
GCGAGGCTCGCCTCCAGCCTCGCCGCGAGGACGCCGATGCGGCGCAGGACGTCGGCCCTCCGCTGCTCCAGACCCAGGGGGTGGTAGGCGTGGTAGGGGAGGGTGGCCAGGCGGCGGGGTTCGGCAGGCACGAGGAGGCCGGCGCTCGCGCCCGGCCCGGGAGCGGCGGTGCCGTAGGACCGCACCAGCCGGCGGTAGATCCTCCCCGCCTCGAGGCCGGTGATCTTCTGCTCGATGACGCCCGGGACCAGCGCCTCCAGGACGCGGTTCGTGCGGGTGAGGCGCACCCCCGGGAAGCGGCGCACGAGCTCGGCCACGAAGGGATGGTGGGGCGTGAGCGCGCCCGGTCGGTCGCTCTCGCCGATGAGGTCCGGCAGGTGGTCCAGCTCCCAGGCCGCGCCCGGGCCCCACGCCTCGGCTTCCACCGTCGCACCGGCCAGCCGTGCGTGCAGGGTGGCGATGCCTCCCGGCGTCCGCGAGGCGCGCCACACGTCGGTCGCGGCGAGCCTGATGGTCGGGTCGTAGGGTCCGTGGCGGAGCGGCGCCAGCGTTCGCACGAGGTCCAGCGGACCGGTCAGGGTGATCGAGCGGGCGGCCATGGCCGTCGAGTATGCGGCGCATCGACGGTACATCTGCGACGATGCGCCGGAGGCCCGCAGCGTCGACCGGTGAGCCTGCCAGGAGGATCGCACGTGATCAGTCCCGACCCCGTCGCCGCGCCCTCGGCGTACCAGGCGTTGCTGCTCTCCCTGCTGGGCTCGGACGACCCTCTGCTGGCCCAGGCGTCGACCCTGCCCAGCCTGCGCGCCGTCCTGACCGAGGTGCCCGGGGTCATCCGCCAACGCCCGGAGCCGGCCGAGTGGTCCGTGCTGGAGGTGGCCGGCCACATCCTGGATGCGGAGATCGTCTACAGCGGGCGCTACCGCTTCACCCTCGCCCACGACGCGCCGCGCCTGCCCGGCTACGACCAGGACCGGTGGGTCGACCGGCTGCGCCACAACGAGGACGACCCGGAAGACCTGCTGGCCCAGTTCACCGCCCTGCGGGCGGCCAATCTGGCCCTGTGGCAGCGGACGCCGGAGGCCGAACGGGGGCGGGTGGGACTGCACGACGAGCGCGGCCCCGAGAGTTACGACCTGTCGTTCCGCCTCATCGCGGGCCACGACCGGTTCCACCTGGAACAGGCGCGGCGGGCCCTCGCCGCGGTGCGGCCGCCGGCCGGTTGAGGGTCAGGCGGGGCGTTCGTCCCGCGCTACGCTGACCCACACCGCCCAGCCGATCACCGCGCCAACGACGGGTCCGACGAGGTAGATCCACAGCGAGCCCAGGTCGCCGCCCAGCAGGGCAGGCCCGATCGACCGGGCCGGGTTGACCGACGAGCCGCTGAAGGGCACAGCGGCGAAGTGGATGGCCACCAATGTCAGCGGGATGACGAGGCCGGCCATGGCCGGCGCTTTCTTGGTCGAGGCCAGGATGATCAGGATGAAGACGGCGGTGAGCACGGTCTCCAGGATGAGAGCCTGGACGTCGGTGAAGCCGTGGCCCGGGCTGGTGATGACGCCCTTGACCGCATCCTGGTTGAAGAGCACCAGGATCAGCAGGGCCGATCCAGCGCCACCGACCACCTGGGCGATGATGTAGCCGATCGCATCGATGACGCTGGTGCGGCCGTCCAGGACCATGGCGACGGTCACGGCGGGGTTGAAGTGGCCGCCGGAGACCGCGCCGAAGGCAGCGATGGCGGCCAGCAGGCCGAGCCCGAAGGCGAACGGCACGACCACCAGCACCGGCGCCTGCAAGGCACCCGTCCCCTGGACGGCCATGAAACCGACGGCGAAGAAGAGGAACGTCCCGACCAGCTCGGCAACGCATGCCCTCAGGTTCAACGGACCCTGCATCTGGACCTCCCGTGTCAGCCGGCGAACGAGCGCCGGGCCCTGCCTCGAGCCCATCATACCGACGAACAGGGGGCCCCTGACCCGGCCGCGTCCGCTACCCTCTCGCACGTGGACGTGCAGAGCCTGCGTGGCTTCGAGGCCCTGGCCCGGGAACGCCTCTCGGCCGCGGCCTATGCCTACTACGCGGGCGGAGCGTGGGACGAGCAGACGCTGCGCGAGAACGAGGCCGCCTTCGCCCGGCGAACGCTGATCCCGCGTGTGCTGGTAGACGTGGGCACGATCGACCCGGGCACGACGATGCTGGGCACGGCCGTCTCGCTGCCGGTGGCCCTGGCCCCGGCGGCGCTGCAGGGCCTGGCCCATCCAGAGGGCGAGTACGTGCCGGCGCGAGCCGCGTCGCGCGCCAAGCTCATCTACTGCCTCTCCACGTTCGCCAATCGGTCGCTCGAGACGGTGGCCGCGGCGGGGCGCGGCACGCGCTGGTTCCAGCTGTACGTGCTGCGCGACCGCGGCCGCACCGCCGAACTCGTGGCGCGCGCCGCCGGGGCGGGCTACAAGGCCCTGATGCTCACGGTCGACCTGCCCCAGGCCGGCTACCGCGAGCGGGAGCTGCGGGACCCGGTGCTGCAGCCGGGTGAACTCGGCAATGTCGGTGCCATGGCCGGCGCGGACTTCCTCGAGGGCATCGGCGGCGAGGTCGACCCCACGGTGTCCTGGGACGACCTGGCCTGGCTGCGATCCCTGTCGGACCTGCCGCTCGTGATCAAGGGCATCCTGGATCCGGCCGATGCGACCCGTGCCGTCGAGCATGGGGCGGCCGGGATCGTCGTCTCCAACCACGGCGGCCGCCAGCTGGACCGTGCGCCCGCTTCGCTCGACGTCCTCGAGGCGGTCGTGGAGGCGGTCGGCGGACGGGCGGAGGTCTACCTGGACGGGGGCGTGCGGCGGGGCACGGACGTGGTGATGGCGCTGGCCATGGGCGCGCGCGCGGTCATGGTGGCCCGGCCGTACCTGTACGCCCTGGCGGCCGGCGGCGAGGCCGGGGTCAACCGCTGCCTGGAGATCCTGGACCACGAGATCCGCCTGGCGATGGCCCTGCTCGGCGCCCCGACGGTGGCCCAGCTCACCCGCGACCGGGTCCGCTGACGGTGCCCGGCACGGCCACCGTCCACCGGCTCGTCAGCGGCTATGCCCGCGACGACGGACGCGTCGGCAGCAGCGTCACGTTCATCCGGGACGGCGACGCGCTGATCGTGGCCGACCCGGGGATGGTCGCCCGTCGCGGCCGCATCCTCGAGCCGCTGCGCCGCCTCGGCGTGGAGCCGGGCGACGTGACCCACGTGTTCCTCTCGCACCACCATCCCGACCACACGCTCAACGCGGCCCTCTTCCCGAACGCCGAGGTGGTCGACTTCTGGGCCCGCTACCGCGACGACCTGTGGCTCGATCACGACGGTGACGGCTACCACCTCTCACCGCACGCGGTGCTGTGGCTGACCCCCGGCCACAGCGAGGCCGACGCGACGCTCGTCGTGGACGCCGTGGATGGGGTCTATGCCCTGACCCACCTCTGGTGGCGGGGCGACCGCACGCCGCGGATCGATCCGCTGGCCTGGGACCAGGCGGCGTTGGAGGTGGGACGGGCGCGGGTGCTGGCGGCGGCGGACGTGGTCATCCCCGGCCACGGCCGGCCGTTCCGGGTCAGGCCGGCGAGGGCCGCCGCAGGGCGATGATGTTGGCCACGAAGCCGGCCACGACGGTCAGCCCGTAGCCGGCGCACCACACGCAGACGGCGTGGATGACCGCCACCTGCAGGTAGACGAAGTAGCCCTCCATCACGACCCCGATGAGGCTCAGGGCGTAGGCGGCGAGCAGGATGCGTCGGTCGCCGCTGCGCCACCACGCGGCGGTGGCCACGATGAGCGTCAGCGAGTAGGCGATGCCGAAGGCGGCCGTGGGGATGCCCAGGATCGTGCTGTAGGCGCTGGCGTCGACCGTCTCGCACCCCTGGAGCGGCCCGCAGATGGGCGAGCCGCCGGCCAGTTTGGTGACCGTGAGGTACGACGCGATGGCCAGGCCGATCACGGCGATGGCCAGCATCACCGGCACGCCGCGCCACGGCGTCGTGGTCCCAGTGGTGGCGCCCTGCACGGGCGCGCGCACGGTCACGAGGAGGGGCTGGCCGCCGGGCTCGAGCTTGGCGTGGCGGCCCCCGACGGCAGCGGAGCCGGCGTGGCGTTGCCGTAGGCCTTATCGATCGAGGCGCTCAGGCTGGCCAGGTCATAGGCGGTCTGCTTTTGGCTGTTGATGAAGATGGTGGGCGTGCCGGTGACGCCGGCCCCGATGCCCTGCTGGTGCTCCTGGTTCACCTGTTGGATCGTCGCGGTATTCGAGATGCACGAGTCGTAGGTGGCCTGGTCCAGGCCGACCGCCACCGCGACCTGGAGGAGGCGTGCAGGGGCATAGGCACCCTGGTTCTCCGCCACTCCCTGGTTGGCATAGAGGTAGTCGTGGTACGGCCAGAACTTGCCCTGTTGGTCCGCGCAGGTCGCGGCCACGGCCGCGTCGATGGACTCCTGGCCGATGAAGGCGAAATCATGGAACACCAGCTTGGCCTTGCCGGTCGCCACGTACGTGGACACGAGCTGCGGCTCGGTCTGCTGCGAGAACGTGCCGCAGAAGGGGCACTGGAAATCGGCCCACAGGTCGATGGTGACGGGGGCCCCACTGGCCCCCAGTGTCTTGCCATCGGCGAGGGCCACGGGCGAGTTGATGCCGGGCGGGATCAGCTCCGCAGCCGGGCCGTTCTGGTTGGCCAGGAACAGGACGCCCACCACCAGCAGGGCCAGGACGACAGCCGCGCCCGACAGCCAGACCACCGGCGAGATCCGCCGCTGCTCGGCGACCCGTCGGCGAGCGACCTCGCGGTCACGAGCCACCCGGCGCGCCTCACGCTGCGACTCGCGACGTGCACGGCGCGACTCCGGGGGCACGGTCTTCTGACGGGGAGGGGGCACCTGGGCGCTCCATGAGGCGGATGTAGTACTGCAAGGGTAGCCGTGCAGCGGTGAATCCGCCGCTCCGCCGGGTCAGGTGTCGGCCACGTCGATCCACATCGGGGCGTGGTCGGACGGCGTAGGCCCCTTGCGGGCATCCCGATCGATCTCGGCGGCGGCGACCCGCTCCGCCAGCGGGCGGGTCACGAGGAGGTGGTCGATGCGCATGCCCAGGCCCTTGTGGAAATTGCCCGCACGGTAGTCCCACCACGTGTAGCGGCCGCCCTCCGGGTGACGGAGCCGGTAGGCATCGACCAGGCCCCAGTCCAGCAGCGCCTGGAAGGCCGCCCGCTCGGCCGGTGAGGTGTGGGTCGTGCCGACGTACACGGCCGGATCGTAGACGTCCAGGTCGCTGGGAGCCACGTTGAGGTCACCCCCCAGGACCAGCGGCTCGTCTGGCGAGGCCGACGCCCTCAGCCAGGCCAGGAGGCGCTCGTACCAGGCCAGCTTCGCGGCGTAGAAGGGCGTGTCCAGCTCCCGGCCGTTGGGGGCGTACAGGCTGACGACCCGGATGCCTCCGCAGGTCGCCGCGACCATCCGCGCCTCGGACGCGGGCTCGTCATCCGGCGTGTCGGTGCCGGGCGGCCGCAGCGGCCCGTCGCCGAAGTTGGCGACGACCGCGTCCACGTCCACGCGCGAGGCGATGGCGACCCCGTTCCAACGCCCCTCGCCATGATGCACGAGGCGGTAGCCGGCCATGCCGAAGGCCATCTCGGGGGCCGCCTCGTCGGCCAGCTTGGTCTCCTGCATCAGCAGGACGTCCGGCTCGGCGGTCGCCAGCCAGCCCACGACCTTGTCCAGGCGGGCCCGGAGCGAGTTGACGTTCCACGTCGCGATCCGCATGCGTTTCTCCTATGTCAAGCGGCGGCGGCCAAGCCGGTCGCGCCGGCGGCCTCGTCCGCTCGCAGGCGCCGGAAGACTTCGTCGCTGAGCCGACGGCGGAGAGCGCGGATGGCCTCGGTCCGGCTGTCGCCGGCGGCCAGCCGGTGGTCCAGATAGACCTTGCCCGGACCGGCCAGCCGGATCTGCGTGATGGCGATCCGATGGAGGGCCACGTTGAGCTGACGGTTGCCGCCCCGGTTGAGCCGGTGACGGACGACGTTGCCCGACCAGACCGGGACGGGCGCCGAGCCATTGTGCCGGGCGAAGGCCTCCTTCGACCGGAAGCGGCTGATGCCGGCCGCCTCGCCGATGATCTTGGCCGCCGTCAGGGCGCCGCAGCCGGGCAGCGCCAGGAGCGTCGGCGCGGATGTCCGAACCAGCCCCTCGATCTCCTGCTCGAGCGTCCGGATCGTGGCGCTCAGCTCGACGATCCGGGCGAGCAGGTCGCGGGCGAAGCGAGCCACCGGCTCGGTCCGGCCGACGAGGGCCGCGCTGAGCGTGGCCTGGACCACCGCCCGACCGAGCGAGCGCGGCGCGGGCTCGGCGATGGCCAGCTCGACGAGGAACCAGCGGAGCCGCTGCTCGTGACGGGTCCGTTCGCCGACGAGATCCTCGCGATGGTCGGTCAGGAGCCGCACCTCGCGGTCGGCGCCCTCAAGCGTGGCGACCGGCAGATCGGGCTCGCGCAGGACGGCCCGGGCGACGGCGAGGGCGTCGATCGGATCGCTCTTGCCGGGCTCTCGGCCGGAGCGCCGGGCGCCGGCCATGAGCTTGGGCGAGACGCGGACGACCGACTCGCCGGCCCGCACGAGCTCGGCGTCGAGCCGGCGCGAGAGGTGGCGACAGTCCTCGAGCCCCCACACCCGCTCCGGCCACTGGCCGGCCCAGCGGCGCAGCTCGAGGTGGCCGGCGTCGGTCGCCTCGATCGTCTTCTCGGCCAGCTGGCGACCCGTGCCATCGATCACGACGACGGTGTGACTCCGCTTGTGCAGATCCGCGCCCAGGACGACCATGTCTCCGTCTCCTCCTCATCCGAGGTGACAACGGGCCGGTCGGCGGACACACCTGAGTGGGGGCGGAGCCACGCTCCTATCAAGTCACGCCGGCCGGTCCACTCCGTCTCACGGTCGGCAAAACGCATGCAAGCCACACCCAACGGGTGGGCAGCGAGCCTACGAGCCAGACCGTGAGACGCGGACGAGGATGACACTCACGCGAGCCTACCAGCGAGGCCTGTCCACCGGCCATCCACTGCGGCGCTGGCGATGGTGGAGAAGCGCTCCACGAAGGCCACGATTCGTGGATAACTCCCGTTGACCCACCATGGTCCGCAGCGTACCGTGGTCGTTGCCCGGAGAGGCTGATGCGAACCCGACCCGAGATCGTCTCAACGGTCGCGGGGCGCTCGGTCCCTCCGGGCGTTCT
>DATBOX010000127.1:0-9258 GCA_036561685.1 Candidatus Limnocylindrales bacterium
CTCCTTGGCGCCGGCCACGAGGTGGTCGGCGTGGATGACTTCAGCAAGTACGGCCCGACCTCGCGGAGCTACGACGCGGACCCGCACTACCGCTTCGTGCAGGGCGACGCCAAGGACGCGGCCCTCCTGCGCGGCCTGGCGGCGGACGTGGATCAGATCGTGGCCGGTGCCGCGATGATCGGCGGCATCAGCTACTTCCACGAGTTCGCCTACGACCTGCTCGCGGAGAACGAACGGATCCTCGCGTCGACCTTCGACGCGGCGATCGATGCGGCGGCCAACGGCCGCCTGGAGCGCATCGTCGTCATCTCCAGCTCCATGGTCTACGAGAATTCCTCGGTCTTCCCGACACCCGAGGGGGCACAGCTGACCTCCCCGCCACCGAGCTCCACGTACGGCTTCCAGAAGCTTGCCAGCGAGTACTTCACCAAGGGAGCGTGGGAGCAGTACCAGCTGCCGTACACCATCCTGCGCCCCTTCAACTGCGTCGGGATCGGGGAGCGCCGGGCGCTTCGGGACGCCGAGATCATGAGCGGCAACGTCCGCCTGGCGATGAGCCACGTCGTCCCCGACCTCGCCCAGAAGGTGCTCCGGGGACAGGACCCGCTCCACATCCTGGGCGATGGGTCACAGGTGCGGCACTACACGTACGGTGGCGACCTGGCGCGCGGCATCCGCCTGGCGATGGAATCACCCGCCGCCCGCAACGAGGACTTCAACCTCTCGACCGCCCAGAGCACGACCGTCCTCGAGCTGGCACAGGCGATCTGGCGCAAGGTCAACGGCGACAAGCCCTTCACCTGGGTCAGTGACCCGCCGTTCGAGCACGATGTGGCGATGCGGGTCCCGGATGTGGCGAAGGCGCGCGCGGTACTCGGCTATGAAGCCACCACCACCCTGGACGAGATGCTGGATGAGGTGATCCCATGGATCCGGACCGAGCTGGCAGCCGGCCGGATCTAGCGTCCGATCTGGGCGGCGTCTACGAGCATCGCTTCAGCGACCGCGACGCGCGTGCCAAGGACCTGATGTGGGCGGAGGTGGTCGGCTACCTCCAGCGCTTCGTGCCGCCCGGTCCCGTCCTGGACATCGCCTGCGACCGTGGCGACTTCATCCGGCACATCGCCGCGCCGGAGAAGTGGGCCACGGACATCCGTGACGTCTCCCAGCACCTCTCACCGGACATCCACTTCGTGCAGGCGGACGGCCTGGACCTCCCCAGCTCGGTGCCGACCGGCCATTTCGCGGCGGTCTTCATGAGCAATTACCTGGAACACCTGCCGACCTCGGCGGCGGTCATCCGCCAGTTCGAGGTGGCCCACGCGTTGCTGCGGCAAGGCGGGCGTGTCATCGTCCTGCAGCCCAACATCAGGCTCGTGGGGGCGGCGTACTGGGACTTCATCGACCACAAGGTCGCCCTGACCGAGCGCAGCCTCGTGGAGGCCGCCGAGTCGAGCGGCTTCCGGACGGACCGCCTGATCGTACGGTTCCTGCCGTACACGACCAAGAGCCGTCTGCCTCAGCGAGCGGGCCTGGTCCGCGCGTATCTGCGGTTTCCGCCGGCGTGGCGGTTCCTTGGCGGCCAGACCCTGTACGTGGGTTCTCGCCCATGAACGAGGGGGACGGCGACCCGATCGCGGTCTCGATCGTCCTGCCGGTCTACGACGAAGGGCCGGCGGTCGTGCCCGTGCTCCGCGGCCTGGAACAGGCGGTGCACTCGACCCACGAGATCCTGGTGGTCTACGACTACGATGCGGACCCGACCGTCCCCGCGGTGACGGCCGCCCAAGGCGAGTTGCCGACCGTCCGGCTGCTTCGGAACGACCTTGGTCGCGGCGTGCTCAACGCCATGAAGGCGGGCATCGCGGCATGCACCGCCCCCTATGTCGTCATCTCCATGGCGGACGGCTCGGATGAGCCGGCCGACATCGACCGGATGGTGGCGCTCGCGCAGGACGGCGCCGACGTCGTCGCCGCCAGCCGGTACATGCCGGGCGGCCGGCAGATCGGCGGGCCGCTCGTCAAGCGGACCCTCAGCCGAGCCGCCGGCCTCAGCCTTCACTGGTTCGCCGGCGTGCCGATCCACGATCCGACCAGCAACTTCAAGCTGTACAGCCGCGCCTTCCTGGAGTCCGTTTCGATCGAGAGCGACGCGGGCTTCGAACTGGCCCTGGAGCTCTCGGTCAAGGCGACCCTGGCGCACCGCCGGCTGGCCGAGGTGCCCACGACCTGGCGGGACCGGACATCCGGTGAGAGCCACTTCAGGCTGCGCGCGTGGCTGCCGCACTACCTGCGCTGGTACTTCGCGGCTTTCCGAGGACGGTGGCTCCCCAAGGCGGCGATCAGCCGCTAGCAGGAGGCCGGAAGGTCAGGAGGCGCGCTCACTCGCCGCGACGGAACGCGTCGCGGCTTCCCGGCCCTCGAAACCGGCCTCGCGGAACCACTGGGCCGTGGCGCGCATGCCCTGCTCAAGCGTCGTCTGGGGCGTCCAGCGCAGCATGCGGCGCGCCTTCTCGATGTTGACCACCCGCCGGCGGATGTTGTCGATGTCGCGGCGGTCGATATGGGCGATGGTGATCGGCCGATCGGTGGCGCGACCAACGACCGCGGCGAGCTGGTTGACGGACGTCTCGGTGCCCGTCCCCACGTTGAAGACGTCACCCTCCGCACGCGGCTGAACGGCCGCCAGCAGGGTGGCATCGACGGCATCGTCGATGAAGGTGAAATCACGCGTCTGCTCGCCGTCACCGTGGACGGCCAGGGGCTGCCCCGCGTAGGCGGCGGCGAGGAACTTGGAGACGACGCCGCAGTAGGGGTTGTCGGGCCGCTGGCCGGGCCCGTAGATGTTCGAGTAGCGCACGCACGCCACCGACACGCCGTAGCTCTCGTAGAAGGCCAGGCAGTAGTGCTCGCCGGCCAGCTTGCTCACCGCGTACGGGGAGAGCAGGACGATGCCGTCATCCTCGTTGATGGGGATGGATCGCGGGTTGCCGTAGATGGATGTCGACGACGTGTAGACGACCCGCTCCGGTCGCGTCTCCCGGGCGGCCATCAGGACGTTGAGCGTGCCGCCGATGTTGGCCGCGTAGTCGTCGAGGGGGTTGGCCGTGGAGGCGATGATGTTGCGGGCGGCCAGGTGGAAGACGATCGAGGCGTCGGCGACGAGGTCCGCGACCAGGCTCGCGTCGGTGACGGAACCCTCCACGAAGCGCGCCTGGGGCGGCACCGTCTCGCGCTGGCCCGTGAACAGGTCGTCGAGGACGGTGACCTGGGCACCGGCTTCCACGAGGCGCCGGGCGACCGCGCCACCGACGAAGCCGGCTCCGCCCGTGACCAGGATGCGGCGGCCGTGGAACGAATGCTCGGGCGTCGGGATCATCGTTTCACCCCAAGGCGTAACAGGACGGCGGGCCGGAAGAGACGCCACCAGTCGCGCAGGCCGCGCATCTTGGTGAACGACTCGCCCGAGTGATAGCGCACGGTGCACGGGACCTCGATGACCCGATAACCCCTCCGGATGGCCTTGTAGAGGACGTACGGTTCGAGGTCGTAGCTGTCCAGCCAGGTCTGGCCGACGCGGACCTGGGGGTCGTCCAGGAGCTTCGCCCGGAAGACCCGAAAGCCGTTCGTGGCGTCGCTGACGCGGCGGCCGGCAAGCACACTGAAGGCCAGCGAGTACACGCGCGTGCCCAGGCGACGGGTCGGCCGCTCGCCGACGACCGCACCGCCGGGCATCCAGCGGGAGCCCTGGGCGTAATCCGCGCCCTGGGCGAGCAGCGCGTCGAGGGTTCGAACGAGCTCAGCCGGCTCGTGTTGATCGTCACCGGAGACCAGGGCCAGCCAGGGTCGTCCTCGCTGCGTCCCGGCCAGCCAGCCGTCGCGGATCGCAGCTCCCACCCCGCCACGGACTTCGTGGCGCACGACGAGGGCGGCACCATGCTGGCGCGCCTCGTCGCCCGTCCCATCCGTCGAACCGTCGTCCACGACGATCGCCTCGAAGCGGGGGTCGGCGGGCATCTTGTCGAGGACGCGGCCGATCTTGCCGGCCTCGTTCAGCGCCGGGATCACGACGGCCACCAGGACGTCCCCGCCCCCACCGGCCCCGGGTGCCTGGGTCACCCCGGACTCCTCGGCGCTCGAGCCAGCAGCCGCTCCCACATCGCGCCGCGCGGCGTATCGCCGTCGGGGCGGGCTGTGGCCCGGTCGATGGCCCATGGCGCCGCGACGGCGAGGAACAGGGCGAGGTTGCCAGCGAGCACCACCGGTGAACTGTAGATCGTCGTAGCGATCACGACCGCGAAGGCGGCGCGGGGTCGATCCCGCAGGGCAGCGATCGCCACGATGCCCAGACCGACGACGACATAGGTCGAACCACTGGCTGATGTCAGCCCCACATGCAGGAGACCGCGCAGCATGTCGGCCACGGCGAACCCCTGCGGCTGGATCCCGCCACCCAGGGCCAGGTGGGCGTAATCCAGGCTGGCGCCGACGCCGGCGAAGACGAGCCCCACAACCCCGAATGCGGCGAGACCGGCGACGAAGGCGATGACGCTCTGCCATCGGCGCCGCATGACGAACCACCACAGCAGCACGATGGGACCCAGCTTGAGCACGGTGGCCAGTGCGCCGGCGACCCCCGCGACCCGATCATGCCCCGTGCTCGCTGCCCACCACACCAGCACGAACAGGCCCAGCAGGTAGGCGTTGAGGTTGCCCGACAGGGCCGCGAATGACAGTGGCGAGTTGAGGCCCGGGTACTTGTACGGAACGCCCGCCGCCAGGGTCAGCGGCAGGCCAAGGGCCAGCACGACCGCCAGGGTCGCGAGCTGCGGCGGCCGCCCACGAAGGGCGAACCAGACGGTGAAGACGACGATCAGCGCGATACAACCCAGCCACAGGGCGGTCATGGAGGCATCGCCAAGCAGCGCCGCCGGGAGGCGCATGGCGACCGCGACGAGCGGCGGCGACAGGAGTGGCGCCGGAAGCGAGCCCGGATAGCCGGGCACGGGCCGGTCCCCGGGCAGCAACGGGCCGTAGAGGTTGTGGCCGTCGTTCAGCCGGAGGCCTGCCGCGTAGTAGGTCGAGGGGTCGGTCCCGATGGCCGTGGGATCCAGCAGGTCGGGGCGCTGCCGGTGAGCGGTGATGAACAGCTCCAGGAGAAGGGCGGCGATCAGCCCCAGCCGCACCCCGAGCAGAAGCCACGCCGACCTGGTGGCCGGCAGCCGCGCCAGGATCCGGCCGATCGGACCCTCCCCCGTCTCACCGCGTCCCACCACCTGCAGGGTCCATCTCCTCGCTCCCACGGCTCCCCGGCTGCGGACGGGAAGGATACACGCGCCGACTCAGGCCGGAGCGTCCGTCAGCCTGATCGCGCCGCCGCTCGCCACCGCCACAAGTGACTGGGCCAGCCCCGGCCATCTCGCAGCAAGCGGTACCCGGCATAGGCGAGGACGATGAGGGGCACGGTGCTCCAGTCCGGGAATGCAAACGCGAAGCCAAGGGGCCAGTCGATGACCGGCATGGCCAGGATGGAGTAGTGCAGCTGGGTTGCGGGCCAGACGGCAGGGACCGCCAGCCATCCGGCCGCGCGAAGGTCGACGGTCGCGAGCAGCAGCACCGCCGCCACCGTGATGCCGAGTTCCAGTGGGTCCCGGTACGCGGAGAAGCCGCCCCCACTCTCCGCCATGAGGCGCGTCGTGATCGTGGAGAGGTTGCTCAGGTAGTCGATCCACGCGGGCCAGGCCAGGACCGCGGTCACGACGAACGCGAGACCGGCGACGAACACGGCGCGCCACCGCCGCTCGCCCAGCAGCGGCACGATCGCGTAGACCTTGAGCAGCACGGCCACCCACTCCACGCGGGTACCCGCGACCAGGAGGGCCAGCACGGCGACCTGCGGATTGCCACTCCAGATGCCGTCGACCAAAGGCGGGAACGTCAGCCACCAGAGCGGCAGGCGGAGGGCCCGCAGGGCCACCACGGCGGCAACCAGGGACCCCACTACCCACAGACCGGCGACCAGCACATCCGGCAGCAGCGCGAACGGGATGAACGCGATGACCGTGGGTGGCAGCCCGGCGAAGTGAGCGACGGACGATCCGAACTGGAGGTAGGCGTCCCAAGGCGAGCCGCCCTGCAGGTACGCTGCAGCCCCGCGGGCGTAGATCACCGCGTCGCCTCCGGCGGGATAGGCGCCTCCGATGGCGGGGACGATCACGACCAGATCCCACATAAGGAACCAGGCGAAAAGCACCGCGGCACCCCGTGGCGTGTTCGCAAGCCGGGCGATGTTGCCGGCCGCCCGCGTGATGGGCCACTCACGCAGTGTCGTCATCCGCTGAAGAGAACGCCCCAGGCGTTGATGACGATGCCCACCGCGATCAGCACCTTCCACCAGCGGGTCAGCGGCGTCCGCGCGCCGGATGCGATGACCACCAGTACGAACGGCATCGCGTCGAGGAAGTAGCGGAAGCCGAACTGGTAGAAGCCGCCGCCGTAGTACAGCAGGCTCGGCACGACCACGGCGAGGGCCGTCAGGCCGGCGCCCAGGATGAACAGGTCGCGCCAGCGCGCCTTGACCGCGAGCAGGATGGCGGGGCTCTGGAGGAGGAGCGGGAAGCCGTAGCCGTCGGGCCGCAGGAAGAGCGGGAGGGGCGCGGCGATCGGCAGCTCCAGGAGCAGGTACTGCAGGTTCTGCGGGATGTGCACGAGCGCGAACAGTCCCTGGGCCCGCTCGGCGATCAGGACCGGCTCGGTCAGTGTGGCCAGCCCGTAACCCGATTCGAACGGCGACCCGAACCGCACCGCGTTGTACCAGGCGAAGAAGACCAGGAACGGCACGAGGCCGCCCACGAGGAGAGCCCCGTCGCGCAGGGCCGTCCGCCAGCGGATCGATCGCCAGCGCTGGCCGTCGTGGAAGACGGCCACGGCCACGAAGAACGGCACGGCGAGGAGGATCGGCGCCCGGCTCAGGAAGGCCGCGCCGACCAGCAGGCCCATGACCACCGGTCGCCGCCGGCCGGTCGCCTCCAACAGGCCCAGGAGCAGTGAGGCCATCGCCACCAGCTGGCCGGTGTGCCACACCCCGCCCTGGACCGTGATCGACCAGAGGTCCGTGCTGAAGCCGAAGAAGGCGACGAGGAACACGCGGTCGCCCAGCCGGCCGCTGTCGAAGCGGGCGATCAGCCGCCACGCCAGGCCCACGCAGGCACCGGCCAGGGCGGCGTTGATGACGAACTCGAAGGAGGCCGGCCCGGCCGGCCCGAACACCGCCACGAGCGGCACGAAGAGGAGCGCCGGGAACGGCCCGAACGGCACGTAGACGTGGCCGCCGAGGGGCACGATGTCCTGCGGCCCCAGCCACGAGGCCGGCTCCAGCCAGGTCCGGCCGTGCAGGAAAGCGTCGGCAAGGTAGAAGAAGTCGGGCCGGTCGCGCTGGACCTGGCTGGCCAGCGGCAGGTAGAGCAGGAAGGCCACGAAGCCCACTGCCACGGGCGCCCACGGCGAGCGGAGCAGGCGCATGAGGAACGACTCGGTCACGTCGCGGGCAGGGTCGCGGACCGTGGTCGCCGCCGTCATGCGGGGACCCGGCTCGCGGCTGGGTGGCGCCGGCCTGCGGTGAGCGTCACCAGGCGCGCGCGAAGCCTCGCCGCCGGGCTGCGCGCCGCCCAGGCCGGGTCCAGCAGCGGGATGGCGCCCAGCAGCAGCGCGAAGCCGTGCGTCCAGAGCGTCGGCAGGCCGATCGTGGCGGCCACGACCACCGTCCAGCGACGGTCGGTCCGGGCGCCCCAGATGACCACCGCCGCGGCGACCGGGAGGCGGACGAGCAGGGGGATCGGCACGTGGTTCGTGCCGGTCGCGTCCGCCGTGCTCGCCAACGAGGCCAACCACGCGTTCCACGAGTCGGGCGCCAGGAGCAGCCCGGCGGCCCCCACTGCCGCGGTCGCGCCGACCGCGATCGCCAGGGACCGCCACTCACGACGGACGGCGAACCACAGCAGCCCGACCCCCGGCGTGACCTTGGTCAGGAGCACGAAGCTCCACGTCACGGGGTAGCGGAAACCGATGACGATGGCCGCCGCCAGCAGCAGGTGGATGTTGCCCATGTAGAACTCGAAGATGAGGGGCGGGAAGGCCAGCGCCAGGAGCCACCAGCGCCCCGCGAGCCACATCGACGTGGCCACCAGGAGGGCCAGCCACAGGACCGCGAACGTGCTCCAGTCGAGTCGGCTGAACCACTCCAGCAGCGGCGCGAACACCGGCGCGTAGCGGTAGATGCCCATGCCGTTCGCGGCTGCGGTGCCCGCATACAGGTCCGCGCGTGGGAAACCCCAGTAGGAGTGGGCGTCGAAGCCGAACGTGTAGATGATCGAGGGGCACAGGACGAAGAACATGTACGCGCCGGCGAGGACGGCCAGGACCGTCAGGCCGTGCAGCAGCGCCCGCTGTCTCATGCCGCGCCGGCCGGGGCCGCCAGTGGTGCCTGCGGAGCCCGCCCTTCGCGCGGCTCGGTGCGGATGACCGCCGCCACGACGAGGGCCACCGCCAGCCAGACGGCGACCGGGGCGAGGATCGCCAGCAGCGACGCCAGCACCGCCGCCCCGAGCAGGATCCGCACCGTCACTGCCTGGCCGGGCGTCGCCCGGAAGTACGCCGCGATGGCGAACGGCAGGAGCGCCAGCGGGTAGTGGTACCAGGTGATGGGCAGCATCACCAGCGAGGCCACGGCCGCCAGGGCCAGGCTCGTCACCACATCGCGCGAGCGCTCCGCCGCCCAGGCGGTGAGCGCGAGGCCCGCCACGGCCACCGCCACGCCGAGCACCCGTGCCGTCGCCTCACTGGCCCCCAGCATCATGGCGATCTGCGGTGCGGGGCCCACGTTGACGGGGGTCAGGATGATCGCCCCGGCCTCGGCGCGGACGACGGTGAGGTAGTCGGCCCAGGGTCCCGCGCCGCCGACTGCCAGGCTGACCAGCACGAGGGCCAGGCCGGCGATGGCCGTGGCGGCCAGGACCGCCCACATGGTCCGCTGGTGTCGGCCGCGGACGGCCAGCCAGACGAGCAGCGAGGCGGGATGCAGCTTGGCCACGATCGCCGCCCCCAGGCCCACGCCGGCGACGACCCGGACCGACTGCCCGGCGCCGAGGGCGGCCAGGAGCAGGAGCCCATAGACGAGCGGGAACCACGCGTCGAGGTTGCCGAACATGAGAGCCACACTGAAGGGGAAGACCAGCGGCGCCGCGGCCAGGACCGGGGCCA
>DATBOX010000128.1:0-2333 GCA_036561685.1 Candidatus Limnocylindrales bacterium
CAGCACGGATCAGCCATCGCCGCCCTGCCGCCGTTGGTGGCCGTGGCCTCGTTCCTCGCGTCGTGGCAGCTCATGGTCGTGGCCACGATGCTGCCGGCGAGCCTGCCCTCCGTCCTGGGCGTCGCCGCGACCACCGGGCGCCAGCTCCGCCCCGTCCTGGGGGCGGCCGCCTTCATGGCCGGGTTCGTGTCCGTCTGGACGGCCGTGGGGCTGGTGGCGTTCGTGGCCGGCCAGGCCATCGAACGGAGCATCGGCGCCAGCACCTGGCTGGAGGCGCGACCGTGGCTGGTTCAGGCATCGGTCATCGCGCTGGCAGGTGGCTACCAGCTCACCGCGGTCAAGCGGCGCAGCCTCGCCGCGTGCCGCCATCCCGAGCGGCTGGTGGGCCATGGACCGGCCACCGCCGTAGCGGTCTACGCGGTCGGCCTGCGTCACGGCGTGGCCTGCCTCGGCAGTGCGTGGGCCCTCATGGCCGTCATGATCGTGGCCGGGTTCGGCGACCTGTGGTGGATGGCGGCCCTCGCCGGCGTCATGGTGTACGAAGCGACGGGGCGCCACGGCCAGCGGCTGGCCACCGTGGTCGGCCTGCTGCTCCTGTGGCTGTCGGCGCTGGTCCTGCTGCCCGGCTGGCTGCCCGCCTAGGCTCCTCAGCCGTCCGTCGCGAGCGCCCCCAGGTGCTCGGTGAGGCGCAGGTTCTCGCGGTAGTCGATGGGCACCTCGACCAGCGACGGCCCGTCGACGGCAAGCGCCCGCATCAGGGTGGGATACAGGTCGGCTGAGCTCGACGGCCGGAAGCCGGCGATGCCGAACGACTCGGCGAAGGCGACGAAGTCAGGGTTGCCAAAGTCCACCGCGAAGGGCCGCCCGAACTCGTTGCGCTGCTTCCAGTCGATCAGGCCGTAGCCGTCGTCGCGCCACACGATGACCGTCACGTTGGCGCGCACGCGTTTGGCCGTCTCCAGCTCCTGGGCGTTCATCAGGAAGCCGCCGTCACCGCTGAGGGCCACCACCCGGCGATCGGGGTGGACGAGCTTGGCGGCGATCGCGCCGGGCAGCGAGATGCCCATGGCCGCGAACCCGTTGGAGATGATGACGGTGTTGGGCTCGTAGGCCTGGTACAGCCGGGCGACCCAGACCTTGTGGGCCCCGACGTCGCTGACGACGATGTCGGACGGGTCGAGCGCGCGGCGCAGGTCGGCGATGGCGCGTTGCGGCTTGATGGGCCAGCCGTCATCCGCGGCATAGGCGTCCAGGTCGGCCAGGATCTCCCGGCGCAGGTCCGCGTTGACCAGGGTCTCTTTCGCGGCGTGCCGCGCGCTCGCGTCGCGCCCGCTGATGCCCGTCGGCAGCACCGCGGCTAGCAAGCGCTCCAGCGAAGGGCCGATGTCGCCGATCAGCTCGACCTCCGGCTGGTAGCCCTGGTCCACCTCCGACGGCTGGGTGTCGATGTGGATGATCAGCTTGGTGCCGTCGGGGTTCCAGCGAGAGGGCGCGTATTCGACGAGGTCGTAGCCGATGGCCAGGACGAGGTCGGCCCGGTCGAAGCCGGCCAGCACATGATCGCGTGCCTGGAGGCCGACCGCCATCAGCGACAGGTGCGAGCGGTCGTCCATCGCCCCCTTGCCCATGAAGGTGACGGCGACGGGCACGTGCAAGCCGTTGGCGAACCCTCGAAGGGCGCCCGAGGCGTGCCGTCGCAGCACGCCGTTGCCGGCCAGGACGAGCGGTCGCGTGGATGCGGCGATGAGCCTGGCCGCGTGGTCCAGGGCCTCCTCGGTCGGCTCGGGGAAGTAGACGTGTCCGGGGGCAAGCGGTCGCAGGCCGGCCTGCGGGTCGAGGCTCGTGGCGGCGATGTCGTCGGGCAGCTCGATGTGGGTCGGGCCGGGCTTCGACAGCTGTGCCACGCGGAACGCCTTGCGCACCACTTCGGGGATGGTGGCGGGCCGCTCGATGCGCTGGTTCCACTTGGTGATGGGCTCGAACAGCCGCACGATGTCGACGTACTGGTGCGACTCCTTGTGGACCGTGCCGAGGGCCGCCTGGCCGGTGAGCGCGACCATCGGGGCGCGGTCCAGGAACGCGTCGGCTACGCCGGTCACGAGGTTGGTCGCACCGGGCCCGAGCGTGGCCATGGCCACGGCCGCACGCCCGGTCAGGCGGCCGTGGACGTCGGCCATGAAAGCCGCGCCCTGCTCGTGGCGGGTCGTGATGTGGCGGATCCGCTCGGACCGCGACAGGGCGTCAAGGACGTCCATCGTCTCCTCGCCCGGCACCGAGAAGACGAAGCCGGCCTGCTCGGCCTCCAGACATTCGACGAGGAGGTCGGCGGCCGT
>DATBOX010000129.1:0-25027 GCA_036561685.1 Candidatus Limnocylindrales bacterium
TGGGTACAGGCCGGCGCCGTGGCCGGTGGCTTGAGGACGAAGCAGCCCACGCCGTAATAGGCGAGGGGGCTGCCCATCGGCACCGGCAGGACGTAGATGGCCTTGGAGCTGCGCGTGGCCTGGATCTTGGTGATGCCGAAGAGGCGCATGAAGAAGGTGTTGACCGGGGCCGACACCGTCACGTCCAGCTGGTGCGGGTCGACCGAGTCCTGCACCGGGGTGACCGTGACACCCCCGCCGGTCGTGTAGCCGTTCTTGGTGGCTTCGTTGTCGGCCGTGGTGTAGGCGGTGGCCTGTTGACCGGGCAGCCAGACGGCGCCCGCCAGGGCCGCGGCGTCCGCGGCGCGCTGCACTTTCAGCGTGTTGGACCAGTACCAGGAGATGTCCACCACGATGGCGAGGACGCCCACGAAGAGCACCATCGCGCCGGCGAAGATGGCCAGCACCTGACCTCGCTGCCGGGAGCGCTTGGCGGTTCCCCTGCTGGGGGCGGGGTCCGGGCCGGGCATGACCGATCGGTCTCCTAGCTGGTGGGGTTGAGCGCCATGACGGTCTGGTCGTTGAGGCTCTGAGTCGAGGCGGCGGGGCCGCCGAAGAACCGCATCACCGCGGCCAGCGGGGTGACGTACAGGTATTGGTATGTGATCTTGATGCCGATCGAGTCAGGGCACGTACTCAGGCCCGAGCCGCAGTTCGTGGTCTCCGTGGCAGACGTCACGCGCGTGCTGTCGGCCCAGCCGTTGCTCCCCTGGCGCACGAAGTCCAGGGCCGCGCCGCTGACCGATGGCCCGTTGCCCTTGCTGTAGGTCCAGGTGTCCGTGCTGCTGCCCACCACGCCTCCCGTGCTGGTCGCGCGGAAGATGGTGATCGAGCCGATCTGGGACATGTTGATCGGCGAGCCGCTCGCCTCCAGCACGCGCTGGACGGCGGCCACGATGTACTTGTCGACCTCGTCGCAACCGGGCGACGGCACCGGGGTGCAGTTCGGCAGGGCGTAGTCACAGGTCGGGATGTTGCTGTTGGCGCCGCAGCCCAGGGCGGACCCGACCCGGGCGCCCTCACGACTGGCGTACTGGAGGGTCAGGTCGTGGTTGAACATCAGGCCGAACTCGAGCATGCCGATGAGGATCAGCATGAAGACCGGCACGAGGACGGCGAACTCGACGAGCGACTGGCCGCGCTCCCGACGGCCGCGCCGGTACGCCGCGAAGACGGTGGCCCGGCTCACAGGATCGGCTCCATGCGCATCTGCTGGCTCTGGACGAAGGTCCAGTTGCCGCCGTTGAAGTTGCCGTTGCCGCGCAGGAGGGTGATGGCGCTGCTGAGCGGCGTGATGAACGAGTAGTTGTAGGTGATCTTCACGCCGATGGTGTCGAGGGTGCTGTGACAGGTCGAGGCCTGGCCCGCGCCGCAGACGGTGAGGGTCGCGCAGCCGTCGATCTGGTTGCAGCGGTCCCAGTAGGGATAGCCCGTGTTCGCCGCGCTGAGGGTGTACGGCACCGTGTAGGTGGTGCCCTGGAAGGTGCAGTTGGTGGACCCGGTCCGCGTCCACGTGTCGGCGCCCGACTGGCCGATATCGGCGATCTGGTTGCCGTTCTTATCGGAGTAGTAGATGGCCACCGAGGCGATGCGGTTGTGCTGGGCGGGGGCGGTCACGTCGCGCTCGACCGAGGTGAGGATGATCACGTCGGCGCACAGGTTGTTACCCGCCTCGGCGCCCAGGAGGGCCGCGTTGCGGCTGGCATAGTTGATGGTCAGGAGGTTGTTGAAGGCCACGCCGAATTCCAGGAGGGCCATCACGCACACGACGAAGATGGGCCAGATGAGGGCGAACTCGGCGATGCCCTGGCCTCGCTCCTTGTGGGAGCGGCGCCAGAGGAAGCCGTAGGGGCGGCGGTGGTGGCGCAAGGATGAGTCCTTAGTAGTACAGGAGCGGTCGCCCCGTCACGGGGCGGCTCGGCCATCAAAGCCGGGCCACCTTGCGGCGGACCTTTCAGGCGTGCCATGGAGCCCCGTCGGGCCCGTCGCAGCGGTGCCGGGTAGCACCGTCACAGGCCCATCGGCGGGAGCTCCCGCATGCGGCGAGCATCGTACGGCCGGCTCGGCAGCTGAAGGACCCCGACCGAAGTACCAATCGGGTACGCAGATGTGCGTATCGTGCGCCCTTCCGATAGCGCTATAGTCCTATGCGCATAGGACCCGAATGGGCTACCTGTGCGCGTCATCATCCTTTCATCGGGAGCCTTGATCGATGGACTCGAACGGTCCCGGACCGTCCCCGACCCTGGGTCGGCCGGCCCTCCTCGCCATAGCCGCCGCGGGCGTGCTGCTGCTCATGTCGCTGGCCCCTACGATCGCCGCGAATGGCCCCCTCGTCCCGGCGCAGCCCACCGGCTGCGCGGTCGGCGAGGTGTGCCCGAGCGAGTCGGCCAGCGATACTGCGAGTGCCAGCGCGTCGTCCTCCGAGGCACCGTCGGAGTCCGCGTCGGAGGCGCCAAGCGCCAGCGACACCGGTTGCTTCGACGTCACCGGCAAGCCCGTGCCGTGCCCGAGCGGCTCGGCCGCCCCCACGGAGACGGCTCCGCCGACGGAGTCGGCCACGCCCACCGAGTCGTCGACTCCGACCGGGTCGGCCTCGCCAAGCGACTCCTCGACGCCGACCGGGTCGGCCACCCCGACGGGCTCCGCGGATGCCTCGAGCAGCGTCGGCGTCACGCCCCCGGCAACCACCACGGGAAGCACACCGGGCGGATCCGGCAGCGCGCTTGCCCTGGCCCTCGTCGTCCTGAGCCTGGGCGCCGGCGGCCTCGTCCTGTTCGGATCCCGGACGGGGGTTCGCCGCCGCCGGTGATCCATCACCCGGGCGCCGCGCTGGAGCCCGATCCATAGCCACCATGGCGGGCGCGGTCCGATGGGCCGCGCCCGTGCTGTTCCCATCAGCGCCGCTGGTACGATTCAGGGGACGCCGTCGAGCCAGGCCATCACCGGCGCGGCGTCGGTCACCAGGGAGGTCAGCGTGCCCCTCGAGTTCCTGAAGCGCGGCGGTGGTGCCAAGCGGTCCGGGACGTCGCCTGAGGCGCCGCCCGAGGAGATCACCGCCCAGGACTACGCCGTGCGGCTCAACTACCACGGCAAGTCCAGCGAGGGCGTGCGCATGAAGGCGGGTCCCAACGCCCGCCGCGAGCTGCCCGGCATGCTCCTTGGCCTCACCCAGAACGAGATCGAGGTCGTCGAACCGCTGCCCGTGGAGTTCTCCGAGGCGGCGCCGTACATCACCCATCCCTCGGAAGCGATGCAGTGGATCAACGCCCATCACGGCAACTCGCCGATCGCCCGCCACGCCATCAGTGTCCTGGAGACGGTCGGCGCCCTTGACCTGGCGTTCGACACCTTCGTCGTGACGCTCCTCGACGGCGAGACCGACACGAGCGGCTACCCCGAGTACAACGCCATCGTCGGCGGCGTCGCGTCGCACTGGGACGAGGCGACCGGCGACATGATCGTGCGCGCCCTGGCCGGCTGGGGCGGCAAGGGCGTGCGCGGTGACACGGATCGCACCGCCACCCGCATCCTGTCGGGCCTGCTGAATAACATCCTGGCCAGCCAGTACGCCATCGGCCTGACGCCGCTCGACCGGCCCGTGCCTGCCGCGGGCCGGGGCGGCCTGGTCTGCGCCCACTGCGGCTTCGCGTCCGTCCACGATCGCGCCTTCTACTGCCCCAAGTGCGGCATGCGCCTGCTGCGCGGCTAGATCGACCGACCACCAGTGCCCTTCTACGACTACGTCTGCCAGGCGTGCGGCCGGCGCATCGAGGTCATGCACGGCGTCCACGCCACGGGCCCGGAGCGCTGCGACGCGTGCGGCGGCCGGATGCAACGCGTCATCTCCCGTCCCGCCATCCACTTCAAGGGCTCCGGCTGGGCCAAGATGGACGCTCGCGTGAACAGCGCATCGGGCGGCCGCAGCCACGAGTCGAGCGGCGCGGGCGGCGACGCTGCGAACAGCGAGGACACGCCGGCCGCCGACGGAGCGAGCAAGGACGAGACGCCGGCCAAGGCGGCCACGACCGAGGCCGGCCCGGAGGGGGCCAAGCCCGCCAAGACGGGGCGTTCATCCGGGGCGCGTTCCCGCAGCCGGGACGAGGCCTGACCGTGCCCCGGCCCGTCTCCGACTGGATCACCCTGAACGAGGCGGCCGAGATCTTCGCCACGGCCAACATCCAGATCAGCACGAGTACGCTACGGCGATGGGCGAGCACGGGCCGGCTGCAGAGCATCCGCCCGGGACGCCGCATCTTCGTGCGGCGAGCCCAGGTCCGCAGCATGCTCCGGCCGCGCGGCCGCCGGGCGATCCCGGCCAACCAGCTGATGGTGGGCCTGTTCCAGGACCTGGAGGACTGACCCGGCGCGCGAGCGCCATCGAGGTGCTGGTGCGCACCCAGGGCGACCGGCTCGAGCGGCTGGCCCGGCCCCTGCTCCACCGCCGGTTGGTCATGGAGCTGCGCCAGGCGTGGACGGACTTCGGCGCCTCGGGCGGCACGATCGTGGCGGCGGGACTGGCCTATCGGACGATGTTCGCCACCCTCACCCTGCTGGTGTTCGCGGCCGGCCTGGCGGGCATCGTCATCAGCGACCCGGCCCGGCGGGTCGACGTGATCAACGCCCTCGTGACGGTCCTGCCCGGCCCGTTGCACGAGTCGCTGACAGCCAGCGTAGACGCGCTCGGCCGGGAGGGCCTGACGGTCGGCCTCGTCGGCCTGATCAGCCTGTTCTGGGGCGCCAGCTCGATGTACGAGGCGCTCGACCAGGCGACGTCGATGATCCTGCCCGGCGGCCGGCGACGCGGCGGGCTCGACCGGCGCGTGCGCGGCCTCGTGGCCGTGGCCGCCCTCGCGGTGGTCGTGGGGGCCTTCCTGGCGCTCACGCCGCTCGTGGCGGCCGGCTTCGTGGACCTGGGGGTCGGCGTGCTGCTGGCCACGGTCATCGAGCCGCTCGGCGCCGTCGTGGCGTTCGTCGCCCTGGTCTACGCCGGTTACCGCTTCGTGCCGACCGCGCCGCCGACCGCCCGGGATGCCCTGCCGCCGGCGGTGGTGGCGGGCGCGGCCATGAGCGCGCTCACGACCTTCTTCGCGGTGCTGGCGCCGTTCCTCGTCAGCCGGATGCAGGCCTTCGGCGTCGTCGCCTCGTTCCTGGCGGCGCTCATCTGGCTCGACCTGCTGGCGGTGTGTTTCCTCGTGGGCGGGGCGTGGGCCCGTGCCCGACGCGACGACCGCAGAAGGTCAGCGTCCGGTCGCTGACCGGGAGCGGTCGCTCACGGTGAATGAATCGCCCCCGGAGCGAGCGCGTCGCGCGCCTTGGGCCTCGTCCTGTCACTGACAGTGAACGATCGGCCCTCTAAGCGGGCCAGTCGAGGGTCCGAGCGCCCCCCTCGGCCCTGATCTATTCGCTGACAGTCGACGATCGGCCCGCGGAGAGGCTGCCAGCACGTCTTCGGCCCCGACTTGTTCACTGACCGTGAACCGTGCGCCTCCGGGGGCACCAGCCGACCGCTGACTCGAGTTCAGACGGTCTGGCGCGCCCCGCAGCGGCGGCAGAAATGGGCCGCGGCCGAAAGCGGCAGGCCGCAGCTCACGCACGACTGCACGCCCGAGCCGGGCCGGTTCACGATGTCTGCGCTCGAGGCGTCCCAGATGCTGGCGTTCGTGCGCGCGGCGAACCAGTTGGCGGGCCGGACGTCCGGCGAGGCCGTGAGGTGGGGCAGGGGAGGCGGCTGCGGGCCGGCCACATCCGGGGCGACCATGTCCCATCCCGGCAGCCGCGTCGTCGACCGATGGACGTCGCCGCCGGGCGGCGGGGTGAAGATCGGCGCGGGCGCCTCCGCGGCGACTGGCTCGGGCGCGCGTTCCTGGACGGGCTCGGCGGCCTCGGTGGCCGCGGCGGTCACGGGCTCCGGGGAAGCGGGCTCGGGTTCGGCCTCGACCTCGGCGACGGCCGGCTCGGCCGCCAGTGGCTCGGGCTCGGCGGCCTCGGCGGACTCGACGGACTCGACGGACTCGGCAGCCTGGGCCGCGGACGCGGCCAGCAGGTACTCCTCGAGCGAGGGGGCGCGCACGGGCGCCTCAGGGTCCACGGCCAGCCACTCGGGCACGGCCTGGGCGGGTGTCTCGAGCGGCTCGTCGGCCTGGGCCGTCGCGGCGGGCATGACGGCCGGCTCAGCCTCGGCCGCGAGCGCCGTCGTCGGGGCAGCCTCCGGTTCCTGGGCGGCGACAGCGAGGGGGGCGGCCTCGTCGAGTTCGGCCGGCGCCTCAACGGCGTCCCCGGCCGGCAGGGCGAAGGCAGCCTCCATGGGCCACGCCTCGATGGCCGGCGGCGCGATGGGACCCGGTCCCAGCAGGGCGTCAAGGCGGCTCACCGTGTCGGTCTGGGCCTGCAGGGGCGTGCTGATGGCCGACTCGATCCGGCCTGGCGCGGGGGCGCAGCTCAGGCAGCGGCCCTCGGCGTCATTCCAGCAGTCGCGGCAGGTGTACTGCCGGCAGTCCATGCAGAAGTTGAACGTCTGATGGAAGGCCTCGAGCTGGAGAGCGGCCCGCTCGCGGTCCTCGTCACGCTCACCCTCCGCGAGGGCCGTCTCGAGCGAGTCGTCGGAGAGGACGAAGTGCTTCAGGCCGCGCGCGAGGACCCGCGCCTTCTTGATGCTCGGCCGGCGGGTCTCCGGCTCTCCCGACTCGAAGGTGTAGCGGGTGCCGCAACGTTCACAGAAGGATTCGGTCAGGAGCTCGGACATGTTCCCCAGGCGGTGCGCGGATGAGTGCCGCGGCGAGGGCTCGCCACGGGAGCCCAGAGTATAGACACGGCCGCAACGCGCTCCCCGGCAGGGGTACTGGCCCGCGGCGGTGATGGTCCCGGAGCCTCTGCTACCCTTGGCGACCCCATGGCCCGTCCACTGATGGCCCTCGAGGGCTTCTTCGAGCGGCTGCTCGAACGGCCCGCGGCTCGCCTGTTCCGGGTGCCTCTGCAGCCGGTCCAGCTGGAGCGACGCATCGACCGGGCGATGGACACGGAGCGGCGCCTCAGCGCCGACCGCACCTACGTCCCCAACCGCTACACCGTGCGCCTGTCGCCACCGGACATGGCGGCCTTCGCCGGCTACCGTGACGCGCTGGAGGCCGATCTGGCGGCCGGCGTGACCCGTCGCGCGCGCGGCCGCGGCTACGCCCTGGTGGAGCGGCCTGTCGTGGTCCTGCGGGAGGACGCCCGGCTGACCCGCGGCCAGGTGGCCGTCGAGGCCGCCTTCGAGGCGGTAGCTGCCACGCCCGGCCCCGGCGGGCCGTCCCTGGATGGGCGCACCGCGGTCCTGCCCATCGTGGAGGATCCGGCCCCGGCCATCACGCCGGTGACGCTCGTCATCCACGAGCCGGGCCGCGAGCCGCGGGCCGTGCTGCTCACGGGCGTCGTCCGCCTGGGCCGGGCGAGCGACAACGACATCGTGCTCGACGATGGCGGCGTGTCCCGGGTCCACGGGCGGTTGGCCCCGCGCCACGGGACCTGGGTCTTCCAGGATCTGGGCAGCAGCAACGGATCGCTCCTCAACGGCCACCCGGTGACCGAGGCGGCGCTCGGCATCGGCGACGAGCTGCGCCTGGGCGCCACGCGGCTGACCGTCGGCCCGGGCCAGTAGTCAGGGTGTCTGCCTTCGAGATCCTGGTGTGGATCCTGCGGCTCGGTTTCCTGGGTCTCCTGTACCTCTTCCTGGCGGTCCTCGCGCGCGGCCTGCTGCGTGACCTGCGCGGGGCGACGGCACGGACCACGCGCGCGGCCGGGGTGCTGGTCGTGATGGCCGCGCCGGCGGGGGCGCCGCCGGTCGGGGCGACGATGGCGCTCGAGACGATCACGACCATCGGGCGAGACGCCGACAACGTCGTGGTGCTGGACGATGCGTTCGCCTCGACGCACCACGCGCGCCTCACCTTCCGCGGGCGGGTCTGGTACCTGGAGGACCTCGGCAGCACGAACGGCACACGACTCAACGGCCGCCCGGTCGAGGGTGTCGTGGCGGTCGGGTTCGGCGACGAGATCGCGGTGGGCGAGACGCGCTTCCGCCTCGAGCCGGCCAGCGCGTGATCGCCCGGTCCCTGGCCGGCATCCACCCGCGGCCCCGCGGCCGAGAGACGTCGCTGCTGCTGCTCGCGGCCGTGGCGCTGCTGACCGGCTGGCTGAGCCTGGCGACGACCCAGGCCGGTCGCCTCAGCGCGGGCGACCCCGGCCTGCTGGTGATCTACCTCGCTGCGGCCGGGGTCATCCACGTCCTGTTCGTCATCACGGGACGGCGGACCGACCAGGTCCTGTTCCCCGCGGTCGTACTGCTGGGCGGCATCTCGCTGCTCTTCATGGCCCGCCTGCCGCCCTCGCTCGTGACCCAGGACGCCGGCCCGGCCGGTGTCCTGACGCTCGCGCCGCTCCAGCTGGTGTGGCTGCTGCTGAGCCTGTCGATCATCGCCGGGCTGGCCATCGTGGTGCGCAACGACACGTGGCTGCGCAACTACAAGTACAGCTGGGCGGCCGCCGGGGTGACGCTGCTCCTGCTGGTCTTCCTGTTCGGTGACGAGGTCAACGGCGTGCGCCTGATGCTGCGGGTCGGACCGATCGTCGGCCAGCCGTCCGAGCTGCTGAAGGTCATCCTGGTGGTCTTCCTGGCCGGCTACCTGGCCGAGAACCGCGCGCTTCTGGCGGGCACCAGCCTGCGGGTCGGCCCGCTCGACCTGCCGCCGCTGGCGTACCTCCTGCCGATGCTGGCCATGTGGGGCATCGCGCTGGCGGTCGTCGTCGTGCAGCGCGACCTTGGCGCGGCGCTCCTGTTCTTCGCCGTCTTCCTTGGCCTGCTGTACGTGGCCACGCAGCGGACCTCGTTCGTGGCCCTCGGCCTGCTCCTGGCCGCGGTCGGCTCGGTGTTCCTGTACGCGGTGGAGCCGACGGTGCAGGTGCGGGTGGCCATCTGGCTCGATCCATTCGCCCAGGCGCTCGGCAGCGGCTTCCAGATCGTGCGCGGGCTGTACGCCTTCGGCCGTGGCGGCCTGGTGGGCACCGGTCTCGGGGCGGGCCTGCCGTCGCCGGACGGCACGCTGGCGGTGCCGGCGCTGCACACCGACTATGTCTTCGCCGGCCTGGCCGAAGAGCTCGGGGCGGCCGGCGCCATCGCCCTCATCGGGCTGTACCTGGTCATCGCCGAGCGTGGCCTGCGCATCGCCGCCCGCGGCGCGGACGACTTCCGGGCCCTGCTGGCGGCCGGCCTCACCCTCGTCCTGGTCCTCCAGGCGGCCCTCATCATGGCCGGCGACCTGAAGCTGGTGCCGCTCACCGGCGTGACCCTGCCGTTCGTGGCGTACGGGGGCTCGTCGCTCCTGGGCAGCGGCATCTGCGTCGGTCTGCTGATGGCTCTCAGCGACGCCGGGGTCGAGGCACCGGCGCCGCCGCAGGCCCTCACGCGGGGCGAACGGTGGCGCGCGCGCGGCCGCGGCGTCGCCGGTCGCGTCGAGCGGGCGGTCCGATGAACCGCGGCGCCGCCCCGCTCGTGCAACGCGGCCTGGCCCGCCTGGCGGTCGCCGTCGTGCTGTGCTACGCCGCCGTGGCCCTTGGCCTGGGGTACTGGCAGGGCCTGCAGGCCCAGGCCCTCACCAACGACCCCGGCAACCCCCTCGTGGCGGCGCTGCGCGACGGCCCGCGCGGCCGGATCCTGGATGCGCGCGGCACGGTGCTGGCCCAGGACGCGACCGTCGGGGGCGTGCGGGTGCGGCGCTACCCGCTGCTTGCCGCCGAACCCGTCGTGGGCTATTGGAGCCCGACCCTGGGGTCCGCCGGGCTCGAGCACACGTACGACGCGGACCTCTCGGGCCTGGCCGGCACGTCGCCGGTCGATGAGCTGCTGCGCAAGTTCGGGGCCTCCTCGGCCACGCCGCTCGACGTGGTGACGTCGCTGGACATGCGCCTCCAGGCGGACGCGGTGAAGCTGCTGGGCAAGCAGAAGGGCGCCATCGTGGCCCTGGACCCGACGACCGGACGGGTGCTGGCCCTGGCCAGCACGCCGTCGTTCGACCCCGACCAGGTCGTCGCACCGGGCACCGGCCCGGCCTACATGGCGAGCCTGTCCGCCCCGGGCAACGCCTCGCCCCTCCTTGACCGGGCCACCCAGGGCCTGTACACGCCGGGATCCGTCTTCAAGATGGTCACCGCCGTGGCGGGCATCGGCTCGGGGGCCATCACCGGCGCGACGACGTACCGCGACCAGCCGGGCGAGGAACGCTCCGGCTTCGTGGTCGACGGCTTCAAGGTCGTCGACGGCCACCACGACTTCACCGGCACCACCGCCCTCGACTTCGTCCAGGCGACCGAGGTCTCGTGCAACATCTACTTCGCCCACGTCGGCCTGGCGACGGGGGCGGCCGCCCTCCGGGGCTGGGCGCGGCGCCTGGGTTTCGAGGCGCCCATCCCGTTCGACCTGCCGACGGCCACCAGCCAGGTCACGTCGGGCGGCGGCCCGCTCGACGGGTTCGTGGACGACGTGGAGCTGGCCAACGCCGCCTACGGGCAGGGCACGACGGCGGTCACGCCGCTGCAGATGGCCCTGGTGGCGGCCACCATCGCCAACGGCGGCACGCTCATGCGCCCGACCCTCCTGGATGCGCTCCGCTCGCCCGGCGGCACGGTCGTGCAGCAGACCACGCCGCGGGTCTGGCAGGAGGTCTTGTCCAGCGCCCAGGATGCGGTCCTGCGCGAGGCCATGACCGGCGCGGTCGAGAGCGCCTGGGGCCGGCCCTTCGCCGGGAGCGCGGCGATCCCGGGCGTCCAGACGGCGGGCAAGACGGGCACCGCCCAGCTCGGCGGGAGCGGCGAGCCGCACGCCTGGTTCATCGGCTTCGCTCCGGCCGCCGCGCCGCGCATCGCGGTGGCCGTGATCATCGAACAGGGCGGCCACGGCGGCGAGGTGGCCGCGCCGCTGGGCGGCCAGCTGATGGGCGACTGGCTGCGCCTCGCGCCCTAGACGCCGCCGCCGCGACGCCCCGCCCTGGAGGGCCGCGCGGGCTCCGATCCGATCACCCCGGCGGCCGGCCGCGGTGCGCCCGCCGCCCGCCGGCCGGTCTGCTCGATCAGCTTGGCCACGAGGGCGGTCCAGCCGGTCTGGTGGCTGGCCCCGAGCCCGGCGCCGGTGTCCCCGTCGAAGTACTCGTAGAAGAGGATGAGGTCGCGCCACGCCGGGTCCGTGGTGTAGCGCTCTTCGCCCCCGTGAGCCGGCCGACCGCCGCCGGGACCGGGCAGGAAGAGGCCGATGAGGCGGCGCGACAGGGCGTCGGCCACGTCCCCCAGCGTGCGGTACTCGCCCGAACCGGTCGGGAACTCGACCTGGAACTCCTCCCCGTAGTAGTGATGCAGGCGCTGGAGGGCCTCGATGAGAAGGTAGTTCAGGGGGAACCACACGGGGCCGCGCCAGTTCGAGTTGCCGCCGAAGAGGTCGGACTGGGACGCCGCCGGCTCGTAGTGCACTTCCAGCTCCCGTCCGCCGAGCGTCACCCGGTAGGGGTGGTCCAGGTGCCAGCGGCTCAACGAGCGGATGCCGTGGTCGCTGAGGAACTCCTGCGGGTCCAGCATGCGGCTGAGCAGGCGCTTCATGCGGTGGCCGTGGACCAGTGAGAGGAGGCGCCGTTCCCCGACGCCGGGCTCGTCCCAGCTGGCGACGAGGGCGGCCAGATCGGGGCGGTGGCGCAGGAACCACCGCATGCGCCGGCGGAAGTCGGGCAGGTGGTCCAGCTGGTGAGCCTCGAGAGTGCCCACGGCAAGGAGCGGGATGAGACCCACGAGCGAGCGCACCTTGAGCGGCGTGGCGCTGCCGTCGGGCATCTGCAGGACGTCGTAGAAGAACTCGTCGTCCTCGTCCCACATGGCCACGCCCTGTCCGCCCAGGTCGTTGAGGGCCGCCCCGACGTACAGGAAGTGCTCGAAGAACTTGGTGGCCAGGTCCTCGTAGGCCTGGTCGCGGCCGGCCAGCTCACAGGCGATGGCCAGCATCGAAAGGCAGAACATGCCCATCCAGGCCGTGCCGTCGGACTGGGCCAGCCAGCTGCCATCGGGCAGGCCCGCGTCGCGGTCGAAGACGCCGATGTTGTCGAGGCCCAGGAAGCCACCGCTGAAGACGTTGCGGCCGTCACGGTCCTTGCGGTTGACCCACCACGTGAAGTCCAGCAGCAGCTTGTGGAAGATGCGCTCGAGGAACAGGTGGTCGGCATGGCCCGTGGTGCGGCGCTCGATCTGGTAGACGCGCAGCGCCGCCCAGGCCAGCACCGGTGGGTCGACCGCCCCGAGATCCCATTCGTAGGCCGGCAGCTGGCCATTGGGGTGCATGTACCACTCGCGGGTCAGGAGCAGCAGCTGCTGCTTGGCGAAGCCGGGGTCGATGAGCGCCCAGGCGACGGCGTGGAAGGCGCTGTCCCATGACGCGAACCAGGGGTACTCCCACGTGTCGGGCATGGCCAGCACCTCGTTCGACTCGAAGTGCCGCCACTCGTGGTTGCGGCCCTGTAGCCGCTCCGTGGGCGGCGGCGGGCCGGCCGGATCGCCGTCCAGCCAGCGGGCCACACCGTAGTGGTAGACCTGCCGGGACCAGGTCAGGCCGGCGAAGGCGCGGCGCATGACGAGCCGCGCCTCGGCTGGCGTGTCGGCCGAACCGACGCTGGCGTAGAAGCGGTCCGCCTCCGCCGCCCGGCGCGCCACGGTCCCGGCGGCCGCCCGGAGGTCCGGCGCCACCTCACCCCTGGCCAGGCGCAGGGTGATCGCCCGGGCTTCCCCGGGGGCCAGCAGCCAGCGATAGTGGAGCGCGGCCATGGTCCCGGGCTCGACGGGATCGGCCAGCGAAGGGTCCCCGGCCAGGACGGCGGCATCGAGCCGGTCGCGCGTCCGGGCCGTCCTGTCGCCCGCGCCCCAGAGGGCCGCCGTGTCCGACTCGTTGTGGGTCATCAGCACCGCGTCGGCCGGCGGGCCCACCAGCCAGTAGCGGCCGAGCCGGTGGTGCTGGGCCTGCAGGGCCACCGCCCCGGCACCCCGGTCCAGGCTGATGGCCGGGCGCCGCGGATCCAGGCCCCAGCTCCACGTATTGCGGAACCACAGGGTCGGGAGCACGTGGATGAGCGCCGCCTCCGGCCCCTGGTTGAGCACCGTGAAGCGGGCCACGATGTCCTCCGGCCCGGCCTTGGCGTACTCGACGGTCAGATCGAAGAAGCGGCCGTCGTCCAGCACGCCGGTATCGAGCAGCTCGAACTCGGGCTCCTGCCGCGAGCGGGCCGCGTTGGCCTGCCGCAGCTGGTCGTAGGGGAAGGCCGCCTGCGGGTAGCGGTAGAGCGCCTTCAGGTAGCTCGAGGTGGGTGTCCCGTCGAGGTGGTAGTAGAGCTCCTTGACGTCCTCGCCGTGGTTGCCCTCGGGGTTGCTCAGGCCGAACAGCCGCCGCTTGATCGTGGCATCACGTCCGTTCCACAGGGCCGGCGCGAAGCACAGGTCACCCTCGTCGTCGCTGAGGCCGAGCAGGCCGTCCTCACCCCAGCGGTAGGCTCGTGCCGCGGCCTCGTCGTACGGGAAGTTCCGCCAGGCGTCGCCGTCGGCCGAGTAGTCCTCCCGGACCGTGCCCCACTGGCGGTCGCTGAGGTAGGGCCCCCAGCGGTACCACGCGCGGCGGCCCCGGGCGACCTCCGCGAGGCGCCGCCGCTCGGGGTCCCGAGGCGCCGGGAACCTGTGCGCCTGTCGTGACGTACTATCCGGCAACGGATCCGGGCCGCGGGACGCCATCTTCAGCGGCCCGGCACATCGAGGAGGGGTCGTCCGTGGCCATCCGGGAGTCGGTCGACAAGGTCGTCGCCAACGTCGAGCGCGTCATCGTGGGCAAGCATCACGAGGTGCGCCTCGCCCTTGTCGCGCTGCTCTGCCAGGGCCATCTGCTGATCGAGGACGTGCCCGGCACCGGCAAGACCGTGCTGGCCAAGTCGCTCGCGCGCAGCCTCGGCTGCAGCTTCCGGCGCATCCAGTTCACGCCCGACCTGCTGCCCTCGGATGTCACAGGCCTCTCCATCTACAACCAGAAGACCCAGGAATTCGAGTTCCGACCGGGACCCATCATGGCCCAGATCGTCCTGGCCGACGAGATCAACCGGGCCACCCCCAAGACGCAGTCCTCGCTGCTCGAGTGCATGGAGGAGCGCCAGGCCACGATCGACGGCACGACCTACCCGATGCCCGATCCGTTCCTCGTCATCGCCACCCAGAACCCCATCGAGTACGAGGGCACGTTCGCCCTGCCGGAGGCCCAGCTCGACCGCTTCATGTTGCGCCTGCGCCTCGGCTACCCCCAGCCGCTCGAGGAGATCGTGATCCTCGACGAGCAGAAGCGGGCCCATCCGCTGAGCGAGATGCAGGAGGTCGCGTCGCTCGAGGAGGTGCGGGCGATGCAGGCCGCGATCCGCGAGATCTACGTCGACTCCGCGATCAGCGACTACATCGTCCGCCTGGTGAACGCCACGCGCGTCCACCCCGACGTGTACCTTGGCGCCTCGCCCCGGGGGTCGCTGGCGCTCTACCGCGCGGGCCAGGCGTGGGCCGCCTTCCAGGGCCGCGATTACGTCATCCCCGACGATGTCAAGGCCCTCGCCGAGGCCGCTCTTGCCCATCGGCTGATCATCCGCACGGCCGCCAGCATCCGCGACGTGGATCCGACCGCGATCGTCCGCGAGCTGCTGGGCAGCGTGCCGGTGGAGGCGCCGACGCCCGCCCCGTCGCGCGCCGGCGTCCGACCGGCCTAGCGCCGGAGGCCTGGCGTGCTGCGACGCCTGGAGATCTTCCTTGTCGGCGCCGTCCTGCTGGTGGGCGCCTTCGCGACGGGTGCCGACTTCCTCTTCTTCCTGGTGTATCTCGTCCTCCTCGTGGTCGGCGGCGCGTATCTCCTGAGCCGATTCGGGCTGGCCGATCTCGAGGCGGGCTATGCCCTCGACCGGACCCACGGCCACGTGGGCGAGCAGCTGCGCGCGACCTACACGCTGCGCAACGTCAGCCGCCTGCCCAAGCTGTGGCTGGAGTCGTCAAGCCCCTCGACGCTGCCGGTGCCCCTGCCCGGTCGCGCCCTCTCCCTTGGCCCGCGCGCAGAACGCTCGTGGGCGGCGCGGGTCCCGCTCGTCGCCCGCGGCCACTACCGGGTGGATCCGCTGCTGATCCGGACCGGCGATCCCCTGGGCCTGTTCGAGGCGGCCGCCACCGTCGGCGCGGCGACCGCCGTGACCGTCTACCCCCGGGTGGAGGCGCTGCCCGACTGGCGGCTCCCGCCGAGCTCCCTGGAGGGCAGCCGCTCGAGTCCCGAGCGCACGCTCCAGGCGACGCCGCTCGTCACGTCGATCCGGCCGTATCTGCCGGGCGATGCCTACAACCGCATCCACTGGAAGAGCACCGCCCGCCAGAGCGAGCTGCAGGTCAAGGAGTTCGACCTGGAGCAGACGGCCGACCTGTGGCTGTTCCTGGACCTGCAGGCCACGGTCCAGGCCGGCCGCGGCGACGAATCGACGCTCGAGGCGGGCGTCCGCGTGGCCGCCGCCCTGGCCTCGCACGCCCTGGTCGACAACCGCGCCGTGGGCATCACCGTGTCGGGCCACCGGACCAGCGTGGTGCCGGCCGACCGCGGGGCCCGCCAGCACCTCAAGATCATGAGTCTCCTCGCGGCGGTGGCCGCCGACGGCACCGACCCGTTCGTGGAGGCGCTCGTGCAGGGCCTGCCGCGCCTGCGGCGGGGCATGACCGCGATCGTCATCACCTCGTCGCTGGAGCGCGACTGGGTGCGCCCGCTCGCCTCGCTGCGCGGACGCGGCATCCGCGCCGCGGCCTGCCTGCTGGACGCGGCGGCCTACGCCGCCTACCGGGGGCCGGGCACGCGGCCGGCCGCGGCCGAGTCCGACGGGCGTGCCGCCCGCGCCCTCCGGCACGCCCTCGCCGAGCATGACATCAGCGTCTTCCACGTCACCCCGGCGCGTCCGCTGGGCGAGATCTTCGTGACGGCGCGCGGGGCCGGCATGGCCGTGGCGCGATGACGACCGCGGCGCTGCGTCGCGACGACACCTTCGAGGGCCCGGCGTGGCTGCGCGGCCCCCAGGAGGGCTGGCTGGCCGTCGTCGCCTTCATCGTCATGATCGGGGCGGTCGCCCTGTCGATCGACGCCGCCCACTGGGCCGGCTTCGTGAGCGGGGGGCCCAGCGAGACCGGCTTCCTGCTGCCGGTCATGCTGCTGGCGGCCCTGTGGGGGTTCGTCAGTGCCAAGCTCGGCTGGCCGCCGCTGGCCGCGGACGTCGTCGGCGCGGCCGTCGGGGCGGGCGTCCTGCTCCTCGCCGTGGCCGGCATCGTGGCCCCCGGACAGGCGCCCGGCCCCGCCCTGACGGCTCTCTCCGACTCCGTCTACCGCTTCTACCACGACCTCGTCATCGAGGGCGTGCGGTCCTCGGAGACCTCGGTCTTCCTGCTGGTGCTCGGCGCGGCCATGTGGACGGCCGCCCAGCTGGCCGCGGTCAACCTCTTCGGACGGCACCGTGGCCTCGCGGTCGTGGCCATGACCGGTATCGCCATCTTCATCGAGCTCTCGGTCTCGGCGCAGGACCAGTACGGCTACCTCGTGATCTTCGCCGCGGCCGCCCTGGTGCTGCTCATGCGCCTGAACCTGCTCGACCAGCGCGTCGGCTGGATGCGCCGCGGGATCGGTGACCAGGGCGCCGTGGCGACCCTCTACACGCGCAGCGGCGTGACCTTCATCGCGCTCACGCTGATCGGGGCCCTGGCCCTGACGGCGACCGCCAGCTCGGCGCCGTTGGCGGGCGTCCTGAACCAGCCGGCCGTGCGGGACCAGCTGGTCAACCTGGGGGAGCAACTCAACACGCTCGTCGGCGGCGTGGTCGGCAACGCCCGCGGGCCGAACGGGTTGTTCGCCACCTCCTCGACGATCACCGGCCTGTGGGAGTCCTCGTCCACGATCGTCTTCACTGCCACCACCGACACCCAGCAGGGCTACTACTGGCGCGGCGCCACGTACGACACCTTCGACGGGACGACCTGGAAGCAGGTCGACCGCACGAACGAGGGTGAGGTCGCGGCCGGCGCACCCGTGCTGGCCGGCACCGCCGACGGCACCGCGTCCCTCGTGGCGCGGGCGACGGTGAAGACGACGATCCACGACGTCAACCTGGGCAGCTCGACGCTCGTGTCGCCCGAGGACGTGGCGTCGGTCGACCGGGCGACGACCGTCTTTACGGCCGGACCGGGCGGCGGCTTCGACTCGGCCGAGCTGACCACCGGCCTGGGCGCCGACGAGAACTACACCGTGACCTCCCTCGTGGTGCCCCAGGGTGATGAGAAAGGCGCCCCCACCGAGTCACAGCTGGCCGCCGCCGGGACCACCTACCCCGCTACCGTGGCGCCCTATCTGCAGTACAAGGGCGCCGTCGGCGACGAGACGATCAATGTCGCGCGGTCGATCGCGGCCGGCCTCCCCACCTCCCAGCAGGATCCGTTCCACATCGCCAAGGCCATCCAGGCCTTCTTCCTGGACCAGGCCAACGGGTTCCACTACCAGACCGACGTGCGCGGGGAGTGCCCGTCCGGTGACATCGTCGACTGCTTCCTCGCCGAGTCCCACCGGACCGGCTACTGCGAGTACTTCGCCTCGTCGATGGTGATGATGCTGCGCACCCTGGGCGTCCCGGCCCGCTACGTGAAGGGTTACCTGCCGGGCCAGCAGCTGGCCGACGGCAGCTTCCAGGTCGAGGCCAGCGCCGCCCACGCCTGGGCGCAGGTCTACTTCCCGGGCTATGGCTGGATCCGGTTCGATCCCACGCCGGGCGCGCAGGCGGACCTTGGCCAGGCGGCGACGCAGTTCGTCCGCGGGAGCCCGGTACCGGGCACGCCGTCGCCGTCCATCGGGTCGGTGCAGAGCGGCGGCGACGCGACCGACCCGCTGCACCGTACGCTGCCGCCCCTCACGCCCGGCTCGACCACCGGTGGCGATGGGGGCGTGGGTCTGCTGGCCGTGATCGTCATCGGTCTCCTCGCCCTGCTCCTGGCCGTCGGCGTGTGGCGCAGCCGCCGGTCGGGCGTCCTGTCGCGCAGCGAGCCCGACGCGGTGTACCGCGGGATGGTCGGCTTCGCCACCCGCCTGGGTTACGGCCAGCTGCCGACCCAGACGGCCTATGAGTACGCGGGGGCCCTGGGTGACCTCGTGCCGGCGGCTCGCGAAGAGCTCCAGCTGGTGGCCCGCGCCAAGGTGGAGGTCACCTACGGACGCCGTACGGTGCCCGGCGACCGCCTCGTGGCGCTCCATGCCGCGTACCGGCGGCTGCGCGTGCGCCTGCTCCGCCTGGTCTTCCGGCGGCAGCGCGGCTTCCGGCCGCGTCGCGGCGGCCCGGGAAGTGCCTCCCGGCTCTAGAGGGCGCCGGGGCGGGCGACCTCCGGCTGGCCGACCGGCCCATCCAGGTGCTCGGCCAGGTTGTGCGCCCGCAGGGCGGTCGCGCCCCCGTCGATGGTGACGATGGTGATCCCGCACAGGACGAACGGCACGCGCCAGAAGGCGCCGAGCGGCAGGCCCAGCAGCGCCAGCAGCGCCAGCCGGAGGACGCCGTCGTGGGCCACGACCAGCGCCCACGGCCGCGCCGTCGTGGCGGAGGCGTACCCGGGCACCGGTGAGGTGGCCGGGGCGTGGGGGTCGGCCGCGGGTCGTGTGTCGGCGGACCGCAGATCCTCCAAGACCTGTCTCAGGGCCGCCCGGATGCGGACGTCCACGTCGGCCAGGGCCTCGCCCCCGGGGGCATGGTGTGTGGCCGGATCGCGGCGCCAGCCCGCCAGCAGCTCGGGCCAGCGTTCCGCCACGGCCTTGCTGGGCTGGCCTTCCCATTCGCCCTGGCCGATCTCCCGCAGCCCCGCCGCGGTGCGGATGGTGGGCCAGTCGGGCAGCGCCGCCATGTGACGTGCGGTGCTGCGGGCCCGGCCCAGCGGCGACGACCAGAGGGCGTGCGGGGCCGTCGGGGGCATCGGGTCGCCGCCGCGTGGCCCGCCGAGGCGCGCCGCGACCCGGGCGGCCTGCTCCTCTCCCAGGGCCGACAGGGGAGGGTCGGCCTGGCCCTGGAAGCGCCCTTCGGCGATCCACGTGGACTGGCCGTGGCGGACCAGCACCAGCGTCGCCGTCAGGCCGTCGGTGGCGAGGTCGCCCTCCGGGCTCACGTCAGCTGCACGACCCACAGGTCGAGCACCGCGTCGAGCCGGCGCAGCTGGTCCGCCACCTCGTGGGGCACCGGCTCGTCCAGGGCCAGGATCATGAAGGCGTCGGCTCGGGGGGTGCTGCGCGCCAGGTGCATGCTGCTGATGTTGATGTCGGCCGTCCCCAGGATGCCGCCGACGGACCCGATGGTGCCCGGCCGGTCGTGGTGACGGGTGATGAGCATCGACGGGCTGAGGGCCATGTCGAGCCAGTGCTCGCCCAGGCGCACCAAGCGTGGTTCGCCGGCCCCGACCGTGCCGGCCACTGTCGCCGCCCCGCGCAGCGTCAGCAGCGAGGCGTACCGCCCCGCGTCGGGGTTGCGCTGCTCGGTGACGCTGAGGCCCCGCTGCCGGGCCAGGAGCGGGGCGTTCACCTGGTTGACCCGCGCGCCGCTCGAGACGGCCAGCAGGCCGCTGAGCGCGGCGGCGACGAGTGGCGCCGCCTCGAACGCGGCGACCTCGCCGGCGACCTCCAGGACCAGCTCCGGCTGCGGCTCGGCGACCTGGGCATACAGCTCGCCGAGCAGGCGGGCGAGGCCCACGAACGGCGCCAGGGCCTCGGCCGTCTCGGGCGGCACGACCGGTCCGTTGACGGCGTAGCGGGCCGGCCGGCCGGCCAGCACGTCAAGGACCTGCTGGGCGACCTCGACCGCGACGCGTTCCTGGGCCTCGGCCGTGGAAGCCCCCAGGTGGGGCGTGAGCACCGTGTTCGGGGCCGTCAGCAGGGGCGAGTCGCGGGGCGGCTCGGAGACGTACACGTCGATGCCCGCTCCACCCAGGTGGCCGCCGGCCAGGGCCTCGGCGAGGGCCGCCTCGTCGATGATCCCGCCGCGCGCCACGTTGAGGACGATCGCCCCGGCCGGCAGGGCCGCCAGCTCGGCCGCGCCGATGCGCCCACGCGTCGTCCGGGTGAGCGGCACGTGGACGGTCAGGGCGTCGGCGCGGGCCAGCAGCTCGGCGAACGGCACCAGCTCCACGCCGTGGCGGGCGGCCGTCTCGGGCGCCACGAACGGGTCATGCGCGATCACCGCCATCTCCAGCCCGCGAGCGCGATCGGCCAGGGCGATGCCGATCTTGCCCAGGCCCAGGATGCCCAGGGTGCGGCCGCGCAGCTCGATGCCGGTGAAGCGCGCCCGGGCCCACTCGCCGCGGCGCACCGAGGCGTCGGCGGCGGCGATCCGGCGGGCGACCGCGAAGAGGAGGGCCAGCGTCTGCTCGGCCGCCGCGATGGTGTTGCCGGTAGGGGCGTTGACGACGACGACGCCGGCCGCCGTCGCCGCTTCGAGGTCGACGTTATCGACGCCCACCCCGGCCCGGCCCACGACCACGAGCCGGCTCCCGGCTTCGAACGCCGCGGCATCGACCTGGACCTGGCTGCGGACGAGCAGCGCGTCGTAGGCGGGCAGGGCGGCGAGGAAGGCCTCCCGTTCGAGGCCCGGTCGCAGGTCCACCTCGTGGGCGGCCCGCAGGAGCTCGAGGCCGGCCTCACCCAGGGGCTCGGCGACGAGGATCCTCACGCGGGCACGGCGACCCGCCCGGCGCGGCTGGCGTCGGCCGCCCGCAGTGCGGCCACGAGGGCCGCTCCCCGGTCGAGCGGGCGTCCCCGCTCGATCAGGACCGCCTCGATCATCTCCAGCGCGACCAGGATCTCGTCGACGGTCACCGCGCCCAGGTGGCCGATGCGGAAGATCTTGCCGGTCAGGGCCCCCTGACCGCCGGCCAGGATGAGCCCGCGGGCGCGCAGGGCGCCGTTGAAGTCGGCCCACGGCAGGTCGTCCGGCAGGCGGGCGGCGGTGATCGTGTCGGAGGCGTGGCGGGGGTCGGCGAACAGGTCGAACCCCAGCGCCTGGAGGCCGGCCCGGGCGGCCGCGCCGCAGGCGGCGTGGCGGGCGAAGATGGCCGGGTAGCCCTCTTGCGCGATCAGCTCGAGCGCCACGTCGAGGGCGAAGGCGACCCCCACGGCCGGCGTCCACGGCGTCTCGCCCTTGGCCAGCGCGTCACGGTGCATGGCGAGGTCGAAGTAGAAGCGCGGCATCTGGGCCCGCTCGGCCGCGCCCCAGGCCCGTGGTGAGACGCTCACCATGGCCAGGCCGGGCGGCACCATCCAGGACTTCTGCGAGCCGGTCGTCACGACGTCCAGGTCCCACTCGTCGGTCTCGAACGGGATGGCCCCCAGGCCGCTGATGCCGTCCACCATCAGGAGGGCGTCGGGCTCCGTCGCCCGGGCGGCCGCGGCGAGGTCGGCGATGGGGTTGGTGACGGCCGTGGAGGTCTCGTTGTGCGTCAGCAGGACGGCGTGCGCGGGGCGTCCGGCCGTGCGCAAGGCCCGCAGCGCGTCGGTCAACGCCTCGGGCGTGGCCGCCTGGCCCCATGGCACCTCCAGGCGCGTCACGTCCGCCCCGTACCGCGCCGCGATCTTGGCGAAGCGGTCACCGAAGGCGCCGATGGTGACCGCCAGGACGGGGTCGCCCGGTGAGCAGTGGTTGACCACGGCCGCTTCCAGGGCCCCCGTGCCCGAGGCGGTGAGCACGAGCACGTCGTGCTCCGTGCGGAAACCGGCCTTTAGACCTATCGTGACGCGGCCAAGTAGTGCCTTGAACTCTGGGCCGCGATGGTTGACCATCTGCCGCGCACCCGCTTCCCGCACCGCGTCGGGCAGGGGTGTCGGGCCTGGGATCCGTAGATAGGTGACAAGTGGGGTCACGGAACGCTCCGACTGATCGAGGGGACGCGGGCACCGACCAGGTGGCCATGTCCATCGTACCGCTTCAGGCACCGCCGGCCGTGAAGCCGTGACGGCACCCGGCCTCGAGACCCCGGTCACCAGCCTGGGCCTGCCCGACGTCCGCTCGGGCGACGAGCGTGGGACGCCGGTCATCCGCACGCGGCGCCGGGTCGGCGGCCTGCTGGGCGGGGTGTTCCTGGGCCTGGTCCTGGCCCTCGTCGCGGCCGCCGCCTTCCTGGTCGGCCTGTCGATCGCCTACGAAGGACGCATCCTGCCGGGTGTCCAGGTCGCCGGGGTGGACCTCTCCGGCCTGGACCGCGCGGGTGCCGAGGCGCGCCTGGCCGCCGCCCTCCCGCCGGTCGGCGCGGGGCGCCTGAGCGTGGCCATGGGCGGCCAGGAGGCCGCGCAGACGGTCAGCCTGTCGACCCTGGGCCGGCGCTATGACGTGGCCGGCGCCGTCGATGTCGCCCTGGGCTACGGCCACGACGGCTCGCTCGTCTCTCGCGCCGAGTCGGAGGTCCGCGGCCTCCTGGGCGGCGTGCAGGTCAGCTCGGCGCTGGTCTACGACAGCGCTGCCGTCGACGCCTTCATGAGCCGCGTCGCGGCGGCGACCGCGCTCGCGCCGGTGAGCGCCCAGGTGCGCTGGACCTCCGGCACGACGACGTTCACGGTCGTGCCAGCCACGGTCGGCCGGACCCTGGATACCGCCGCCACGAAGGCGGCCCTCGTCGCCGCCTTGACCGGCACGGCCAGCGGCGACATCGCCCTGGCCGCCACGGTGCAGGTCCTGCAGCCGGCCGTCACCGACGCCACGGCAACGCAGGCGAAGCAGCAGGCCGACGCCTTCGTGGCGAACCCGCTGACGCTCCGCGCCACCGGGCACACGTGGTCCATCAAACCGGCCGTGCTGGCCGGCTGGATCACCTTCGGCAGCACCACGCCCGGCACCTATGCGCCGCAGCTCGAGCCCGCCCGGGTCTCCGTCGCGCTCGGGAGTGTCGGTACCGCGGTGGCCGCGCCGGCCAAGGACGCCGTGTTCGTGACCAAGGGCTCCAAGGTGATCGGCGTCATCCCGTCATCGCCGGGCAAGCGCCTGGACACCGACGCCACGACGACGCGCATCCTCGCGTCGCTTCAGACGGCCGCCGATCTGCACAGCGCGCCGGTGCCGGTCGACCTGGCGGTGACGACCCTGGCGCCCAAGCTCGACTCGTCCTCGGCGGCGGCCTACGTGCCGCGGATGGTGGTCCTGGGCAAGTGGACCACGCCGTTCGTGCCGAGCGATCACAACTTCTTCGGCGCCAACATCCGCATCCCGGCCGCCCAGATCAACGGCTACGTGCTGATGCCGGGCCAATGGTTCGACTTCTGGAACGTCGTCGATGTCAGCAGCAAGTTGGGCTTCGGGCCCGGCGGCATCATCAAGAACGGCCACACCGACCCGACCGGCGCCCTCGGTGGCGGCATCTGCTCGTGCTCCACGACGCTCTTCAACGCGGCCCTGCGGTCGGGCCTGCAGATGGGTGCGCGCGCCAACCACTACTACTACATCAACCGGTATCCCGTTGGGCTCGACGCCACGGTGTGGAAGGAGTCGTCCGGCGCGGAGCAGACGATGAGCTTCCGCAATGACACGGGCTTCCCGCTCCTGATCAGGGGCTCGAGCACCTACAAGTCGGTGACCTTTCAGATCTACGGCGTCCCCGACGGACGGCGGGTCGTGCTTTCCACGCCGATCGTGAAGAACTACGTCGGCGCCATCGATACGACGGTGCACACCGCCGCCCTCAAGACCGGCACGACCTACCGCGCCGAGTACCCCGTGGCCGGCTTCGACTCGTGGGTCACGGTCACCGTCTACAACGCCGCTGGCAAGGTCATCCACCAGGAGACCTACTACTCGCACTACGCCCGTGTGAACGGCATCCTGGAGATCGGCACCGGCTAGCACCAGCCCCGGGGTCCGGCCCCGGGACGGGGCGCCACCGCTCGCTCGCAGTGGGGCACCGCACGTAGACTGCAACCGATGCCCGGTCGTCGAATGCCGTCAGGCGCCAGTTCCCAGACGTTGTTCCCGCCCCAGCCCGACCAGCACGCCCCGCTGGCCGCCCGGATGCGGCCGCGCACCCTGGCGGAAGTCGTGGGCCAGGGCCACCTGATCGGCGAGCACGGCACGCTGACCCGCCAGCTGCGCCACGGCCACCTGGCCTCGATGATCCTGTGGGGCCCGCCCGGGGTGGGCAAGACGACCCTGGCGCGCCTGCTGGCCGACGCCGCGGGCGCCCGTTTCGAGACCCTCAGTGCCGTGATGAGCGGCGTGGCCGACGTCCGGGCCCTCATCGCCGCGGCGGCCGAGCGCTCCGCGACGGGCGGCCCGCCGACGGTCCTCTTCATCGACGAGATCCACCGCTTCAACAAGGGCCAGCAGGACGCCCTCCTGCCGCATGTCGAGGCCGGCACGATCACCCTCATCGGGGCGACGACCGAGAACCCGTACCACGAGGTCAGCTCGGCCCTCCTGTCGCGCACCCGCGTCATGCGCCTGGAGCCGCTGACCGACGAGCACGTGACGACGATCGTGCGGCGCGCTCTGGCCGACGAACGCGGCTACGGCGGCCGGGTGGGGCTCGAGGACGACGCCCTCAGCCACCTCGTCGAGGTCAGCGGCGGTGATGCGCGCATCGCCCTCAACGTCCTGGAAGCGGCCATCGCCCTGGCCGACGGCGGGAGTCCCACCCGCGAGATGATCGAGGCCGCGGCCCAGCAACGCGTGCTGGCCTACGACCGGGCCGGCGACGGCCACTACGACACGGTGAGCGCCCTCATCAAGAGCGTGCGCGGCAACGACCCCGACGCGGCGCTCTACTGGCTGGCGACGATGGTGGCGGCCGGCGAGGACCCGCGGTTCATCGCCCGGCGCCTGATCATCCTGGCCTCCGAGGACATCGGCAACGCGGACCCGCGCGGCCTCCAGCTGGCCGTGGCGGCGGCCTA
>DATBOX010000130.1:0-11899 GCA_036561685.1 Candidatus Limnocylindrales bacterium
GCCGCTGCGCTCCAACACCGTCCTCCCCGCCGGCGCCACCGTCCGCCTGGAGATGCCACCGGCCCTGGCGCCCGACGTCCTGGGCGAGGCCATCGATCTGCCGGTGGTCTACGAGGACGACGACCTGCTGGTGGTCGACAAACCGGCCGGCCTGGTCACCCACCCCGGCCCCGGCCACCCGGCCGGCACGCTCGTCAACGCCCTGCTGGGCCGGGCCGGCGCCGTCTACGGGGGCATCGCCGGCGTGGCCCGCCCGGGCATCGTGCACCGCCTGGACCGGGACACCAGCGGCCTGCTGATGGTGGCCAAGGACGATCGCGCCCAGGCCGCCTTGATGGCCCAGCTGAAGGCCCGGCGGGTCAAGAAGACTTACCTGGCCCTGGTCGCCGGAGCCCCGCCGGCGACCGTCGGGCGGATCGAGGCACCGATCGGGCGCGACCCGCACCACCGCACGCGGATGGCCGTCGTGCCGGACGGGCGCACGGCCACCACCGGCTACCGCGTCCGCGAGCGCTTCCTGCACTGGACGCTCCTGGAACTGGACCTCATCACGGGGCGGACCCACCAGATCCGCGTCCACCTGGCGGCCATCGGCCATCCGGTGGCGGGTGACCCCGTATACGCCAGCGGTGCGGCACGCCGCGGCCCGGCCGGCCTGGAGCGGCTCTTCCTCCATGCCTGGCGTCTCGAGCTGGCCGCCCCTTCGGACGGCCGCCTCCTGCGCCTGACCGCCCCGCTGCCGGCGAGCCTCGAGGCGGTCCTCGAGGGGCTGCGCAGCGAGTCGCCCGCGTGACGATGGCGGACCGGCCCGCGGCGGGAGCCCCCGGGGCCATGCTGATCATCCTCTCCGGGCCGTCGGGCGTGGGCAAGGACACGATCATCGAGGCCCTCCGCCGCGCACCGGGCGGGCGGGCCTACCACTACGTCGTGACCTGCACGACCCGGGAGCGCCGCCGTGGCGAGGTCGACGGGGTCGACTACCACTTCCTCTCCCAACAGGCCTTCGAGCGCCTGCGGATCGACGGTGAGCTGCTCGAGTGGGCCGAGGTCCACGGCCACCTCTACGGCACGCCGCGCGGGCCGGTCCGCGAGGCGCTCGCCGCCGGCCGCGACGTGATCCTCAAGATCGACGTGCAGGGCGCGGCGACGGTCAAGGCGCGCGTCCCCGAGGCGCTCCTCATCTTCCTCGTGCCGCCCTCCCTGGAAGCGCTCTTCCAGCGCCTCCAGAGCCGCGCCACGGAGTCGGCCGATGAGCTCGAACTGCGGCAGCGCAACGCCGCCATCGAACTCGCCCAGCAGGACCACTACGACTACGTCGTGGTCAACGAGGACGGCCAGGTGGACGCCACCGCCGGCCGCATCCTGGCCATCCTGACGGCCGAGCGGACCCTCAACGCGGACCGTCGCATCACGGTGTGAAGGGCACCGCCGTGCCCGCGTTCGTGGAGGTCGCGGTCGAAGCGCCGGCCACGGGGGATCGGACCTACACGTACGCGGTCCCGGCGGCCCTCGCGGGGCTCGAGCCGGGCGAGGCCGTCGTCGTGGAGTTCGGCCGCCGGCAGGCCCTGGGCATCGTCCTGAGACCGGCCCCCGAGCCGCCGGTGCCGGCCAAGCCGCTGCTCGCGCGGGTCCGCTCCGACGGACCGCTGCTGCCGCCTCTCGGCCTGCGGCTCGCGGCGTGGCTCGCCGAGCACTACCTCGCGCCGCCGGCGGTCGTCCTGCGGGCGATGCTGCCGCCCGGCTTGCTGGAGCGCCTGAGCCTGGTGGCGTCGATCCCGGCCGGCGGCCTGCCGACGCCCGGCCCCGACTTGCCGCCACACGTGCTGGCGGCCCTCGTCGAGGCCGGGCCCGCGGGCGTGGCCGTCGACAGGCTGGCCCCGTCGGGCCCGGCACGGGCGGCGCTGAGCCGTGCCCTTCGCGACGCGGCGGCGGGCGGCGCGATCGACCTCGAGTGGGTCCTGCGGGCGTCCACGGCAGGCCCGCGCCTCCGCCGAACCGCGACGCTCACGCACGCGGGACTCGCCACGGCGACGGCCGCCGCGGCCGGTGAGCTTCTGCCGCCCCCGCGACTCGGGCCGCGCCAGCTGGCCCTCCTCGCCCAGCTGGCCGCGGATCCGGCCGCCTCACTGCCGGCGGCCGACCTGGCCGCGCGGCATGGCGGCAGCGCCGTGGCCGGCCTCGCGCGGCGCCACCTGATCGAGCTGCGCACGGAGGTCGAGGAGCGCCATGCGCTGGCCTCGCGGCCCGAACGTCGCGTCCCGGTCCGTCCGGTCGATGCCGTCCTCACGCCCGACCAGCAGGCGGCCGTGGCCGTCATCGAGGCGGCCGTCGCCGGCGGGACGGGCGGCGCCTTCCTGCTGGAGGGGCCCACGGCCGCCGGCAAGACGGCGGTCCATGCCGAGGCCATCAAGGCGGCCCTGCGACGCGGCCGGGGGGCGCTGGTCCTCGTGCCTGAGATCGCCCTCGCCGCGCCCCTCCTGGACCGCCTGCGCGCCGAGCTGGACGGACCGATCGTGCTGCTCCATTCGGGCCTCTCGGACGGCGAGCGCGCCGACGGCTGGCGCCGGGTGCGACGCGGCGAGGCGCCGGTCGTGGTGGGCACCCGGACGGCCGTCCTCGCCCCGCTGGCCGATCCCGGGGTCATCATCGTGGACGAGGAACACGACCCCGCCTACAAGGCCGACCGCACGCCGCGCTTCCAGGCGCGGGACGCGGCGCTGGCGTTGGGCACCCTGGCCGGGGCGGTCGTGGTGCTCAGCTCGGCGACGCCCGATGTGGTGACGTGGGCCCGGGCGGCGTCGGGCGAGCTCACGCGCCTTCGTCTCGCCGGCCAGGTCGTGGGCCGGCGCGCGCCGGTGACGCTGGTCGACCTTCGGGCGGAACTGGCGGCCGGCAACCGGACCCTGCTCAGCGCGGCCCTTGCGGCGGCCCTGGACGACCTCCGCCCGGCCGGCGGCGAGCAGGCGATCCTGGTCCTCAACCGGCGCGGCAGTGCGTCGGTCGTGCTGTGCCGTGACTGCGGCTACGTCCAGGTATGCCCCGACTGCCAGCGTCCGCTGGTCTACCACGCCGCAAGCGGCAGCCTGCGCTGCCATCACTGCGGCGCCACGGCACCGCTGGCGCGACGCTGCCCGGCCTGTGGCTCGCCGCGGATCCGCTACCTGGGTGCCGGCACGGAGCGCCTGGAGGCCGAGGTCCGGGAGCGCTACCCGGCGCTGCGCGTGGCCCGCCTGGACCGCGACGTCGTGCGTCACAAGGGCGCCGCGGAGCGCGTCCTGGACGCCTTCACCGACGGCGAGGTGGACGTGCTGGTCGGCACGAGCCTGGTCACCAAGGGGCTCGACGTGCCCGGCGTCGTGCTGGTCGGCGTCGTGTCCGCCGACGTGGCCCTCAACCTGCCCGACGAACGGGCGGCGGAGCGGACCTACCAGCTGCTGCGCCAGGCCGTGGGGCGCGCCGGGCGGGGCGACCGGCCCGGCCGCGCCATCATCCAGACCTACCAGCCCGACCATCCGGCGATGGTGGCGGCGGCCGGCGGCGACCCCGAGGCGTTCTACGCCGCCGAGCTGGCCCAGCGCCGCCTGTTCGGGGCGCCGCCCTTCGGGCGGGTCATCAAGCTCACCGTGGCCCTCGCCGACCGCGACGCCGCCGAAGCGGAGGCTCGCCGGATGGCCGCCGCGCTTCGCGTGCGGGCCGTGGAAGCGGCGAGCGACACGGTCGTGCTGGGGCCCGCACCGGCGTACCTGGCCCGGCGGGCCGGCCGGTGGCGCTTCCAGCTCGCGCTCCGGGGAACGGACCCTGCCGGCACCCTGGGCGGCGACCCCGGCGCGCCGTGGAGCGTCGATGTCGACCCGGACAGCCTCCTGTGACGGGGCGCCCGTATACTCCGCGCCGATGAGCATCCGACCCATCGTCACGCTCGGCGACGCCCGCCTGCGCCGCCGCGGCGAGCGCGTGCGGACCTTCGACAAGACGCTGCACCGCCTGCTCGACGACATGATCGATACGATGCGCGACGCGCCCGGCGTGGGCATCGCCGCCCACCAGGTGGGCATCGTCCTGCAGGTCTGCATCATCGAGGTGGAAGGGCACCTCCATGAGCTCGTCAATCCCCGGCTGGTGAGCCACAGCGGCGAGGAGAACGACCTCGAGGGCTGCCTCTCGGTGCCCGGCTTCTACGCCTATCGCACGCGGGCGGAGCGGGCCGTGATCGAGGCCCAGGACCGCCATGGCCGCAAGGTGCGCCTCGTCGGCACGGGCCTCCTGGCCAGGGCCATGCAGCACGAGTTCGACCATCTGCAGGGCGAGCTGTACCTGGACGCGCTGGGCCCCGAGGCCGATCTCATCCCGGCAGCCAAGCTGCGCGAGGCCGACGAGGCGGCGGAGGCCGCCGCGTCGTCGGAGGCCCGGACCGGCGATCCCGAGGCCCTCGCGGCGGTCGAATGAGCCGGCCGGTCCCGGCCGTCTTCTTCGGCAGCGGCGCGTTCGCCGTGCCCATCCTCGACGCCCTGGCGGACGCCCCGGAGACGACGTTGCTGGCCGTGGTGACCGCCCCGCCGAAGCCCGCCGGCCGACACCGCCTGCCCACGGAGACACCGGTCGCCCGCCGGGCCGTCGCGCGCGGTCTGCCCGTCCACGCCGACCCGGCCGTGGCCGGGACCGCCGATCTCATCATCCTGGCCGATTACGGCCGCTTGCTGCCCGCGGCGGTCGTGGACACGCCGCGGCACGGGGCCCTCAACCTGCACCCGTCCCTGCTGCCCCGCTGGCGTGGCGCGACGCCGGTCGCGAGGGCCATCGCGGCGGGTGACGCCGTGACGGGGGTCAGCCTGATGCGGATGGACGCCGGGCTGGACACCGGCCCGCTCGTGGCGCAGCGCGAGACCTCGATCGAGGCCGACGAGACGACCCCGGAGCTGGAGGCCCGCCTGGCGACGATGGCGGCGGCGCTGCTGCTCGACCGGCTGGGGCCGTGGCTGCGTGGCGAAGCCACGGCACGGCCGCAGCCGTCCGAGGGGGCTTCGATGGCTCGCCAGTTCCGCCGGCCGGACGGCCGGCTCGACGTGGGCCGCCCTGCTGCGGAGCTGGAACGGCAGGTACGGGCCTTCCAGCCGTGGCCGGGCTCGTTCGTGGACACGCCGGCGGGCCGCCTCACGCTCTGGCGCGTCCGTCCCGAGGTCACGTGGGGGTCGGGCCACGCGCCGCCGGGCACGCTCGTGGCGTCCGGCCCAGGACTTGTCCTGGTGGTCGGTGACGGCCGCCTCGACCTCGAGGTGGTCCAGCTGGCCGGCGGCCGGCGGATGACGGGAGCCGAGCTCCGACGCGGCCACCCGGGTCTCGTCGGCACGGTCGTGGCAGCGGCCGGGGAGGGGAGCCGGTGACCAGGCCGGGCCTCAGCGGCCTGACGCCCGAGGAGCTCGTGTCATGGATGGGCGTTCGCGGCGAACGGGCCTATCGCGCGCGCCAGGTGGCCGACGCGCTGTGGGGCCAGCACGCGACGTCGGCGACGGCGCTCCATACCCTGCCGGGCGGCCTGCGCGAGGCCCTCGTGGCCGACTTCCGCCTCGACACACTGGGCGAGACGACGGTCCAGCCCACCGACGCCGGCCTGACCGAGAAGGCGCTCCACCACCTCGACGATGGTCGTCTCGTCGAATCGGTGCTGATGCGCTACCCGCCGCGGGGGGCGCGCCGTGAGCGGGCCACGGTGTGCATCTCCAGCCAGGCCGGCTGCGCGGTCGGCTGTCCTTTCTGCGCCACCGGCGAGCTGGGCTTCGAGCGCGACCTGGAGACGGCGGAGATCGTGGACCAGGTGCGCTTCTGGCAGCGCCGCCTGGCTCTCGAGGGGCGGCATCTGACCAACGTCGTGTTCATGGGCATGGGCGAGCCGCTGCTCAACACCGAACGCGTCCTGGCAGCCGCCGACGCCCTCACCGATCCGCGCCGCTTCGGCATGGGGGCTCGCCACCTGACGATCAGTACCAGCGGCGTCGTGCCCGGCCTCGAGCGCCTCGTGGCCCTCGCCCCGCGCTACACCCTGGCCGTCTCGCTGCACGCCGCGCGACCCGCCTTGCGCGACGTCCTGGTGCCACTGAACCGGCGCTACCCCGTCGACGAGATCGTGCGGCTGGCGACGGCTTATGCCGAGGCTACCGGTCGGCGCGTGAGCTACGAGGTCGTGATGATCGAGGGCATCAATGACACGCCCGCCGACGCGGCGGCCATCGCCGCGCTCCTGCGCGGCCGCCTCGCGCACGTCAACCTGATCCCCATGAATCCCGTGGCCCATACGCCGTGGCAGCCGAGCCCGCCGCCGCGCCTCGCCGCCTTCGCCGCCGCGCTACGCGAAGGAGGCCTGACCATCACGATCCGCCGCAACCGTGGCCTCGAGATCGGGGCGGCGTGCGGCCAGCTGGCGGCCGAATCGGCCGGCCAGCCGTCACCGGCCGCCGTGGCCCTGCGTCGGGAACGGCTCGCGCGCGAGAGCGCGGCCGCCCTGAGAGCCTGAGCGATGCGCGTGCTGCTGCAGCGGGTGACACGGGCCGCCGTCAGCGTCGACGGGGCCGTCGTGGGCTCGTGCGGGGCCGGCCTGCTGATCCTGCTGGGGGTCGGCCGCGATGACGATACCGCCCTCGCCGCCAGCGTGGCCGGCCGGGTCGCCGACCTCCGCATCTTCCGCGACGAGGAGGGCCGCACCAACCGCAGCCTCCTGGAGGTCGGCGGTCACGCCCTCGTGGTCAGCCAGTTCACCCTGTACGCCGACACCCGGAAGGGCCGCCGCCCGTCGTTCCTGGACGCCGCCCCGCCGGAGATGGCCATCCCCATCTACGATCGCTTCACGGCGGAGCTCGAAGCGCGGGGCGTCACGGTCGGACGCGGTGTCTTCGGCGCCGAGATGGAGGTCGAGCTCGTCAACGACGGGCCCATGACCATCTGGCTGGACAGCCAGGCCCGCGAGGGGGATCGCCTGGGCTAGGCGGTCGAGTGGTCAGGCGGTCTTGCGCAGGGTGCGGCGGCAGCGGGTGCAGGCCAGCGCCGTGACCATCCGGCCGTCGCGCTCGATCTGCAGGAGCTGCAGGTTGGGCTGGTAACGACGATGGGCGCGGACGCGGTTCATGCCGCTCGACTGGGGGTTGAAACCGCCCATCGAGACCTTGCCGCAGATGGCGCAGGAGCGAGCCACAGGATCCTCTCGGGAAGGGGGACGCACGAGACCGGCGCGAGACCGCCGGTCGGCTGCGTACTATAGCACCCGATGCCGCCCGCACGAGCCTGCGACGGGGAGGGTCTGCTGGCCGCCTTCGAGGAGGCCGCCGGGCACCTCCTGGCCCATGTCGAGGAGATCAACGCCCTCAACGTCTTCCCCGTCCCCGACGGCGACACCGGCTCCAACATGGCCGCCACGGTCCGCGCGGCGCTGGACGAGGCCCACCGGCTGCCCGTCACCGGACGGACCCTGCCGGCGGTGGCGGAGGCGCTGAGCTTCGGCGCGCTGATGGGCGCGCGCGGCAACTCCGGCGTCATCCTCAGCCAGATCTTCCGCGGCATGACCGCCACGGTCGCCGGCCGGCCCCGCTTCGATGGGGGTGACTTCGCCCGCGCCCTTGCCAACGGCACCGAGACGGCCTATGCAGCGGTCGTCCGGCCGGTCGAGGGCACGATCCTGACCGTCGTGCGCGAGGCGGCCGTCGGCGCCGGCGAGGCCGCCACGCACGGCCCGGACACGGAGCGGATCCTGCGCGCCGCCACCTCGTCTGCCGAGAGCGCCGTGGCCGGCACGCCGGACCTGCTGCCCATCCTCAAGCAGGCAGGCGTCGTCGACGCCGGCGGGCAGGGCCTCTACCGCCTGCTGGAGGGCGCCCTCACGGCGACCCACCGCCGGCACGGGCGGCGGGGCCGGCGCGGGCGCCACGCGCCCACCGAGGCCGCGGCGCCGGCCGTGGCGCGCCTCGCGCGACCGCTCGTCGAGGCGGCGGTCGACGAGTTCGGCTACGAGACGATGTTCCTCGTCGAGGCGCGCGACGGAGCCCCGCTCGACCTGGTGCTGATGCGTCGCCTGCTGGAGGAGATCGGTGGATCGGTCCTCGTCGCCGGTGACGAGCAGACCGTCAAGGTGCATGTCCACAACGAACAGCCGGACCAGGTCATCGCCCTCGGGCTGCGGTGGGGCCATCTGAGCCGCATCACGGTGGAGAACCTCGACGACCAGGCGCGCGACTTCGACGAGCCCCGTGAGATCCACGCCGAGGCCTTCGCCGGCACGCCCGCTGCGCCCGCGATCGCGCCCGACGCGCCGGTCGCGGTGGTCGTGGTGGCCACCGGGGATGGCCTGGCCGAGGCGTTCCGGAGCCTTGGCGCGCAGGCCATCGTGCCCGGCGGCCAGACCGCCAATCCCTCGACGGCCGAGCTCGTGCGAGCCATCCGGAGCGTCCCGTCGTACGAGGTCGTCGTCCTGCCCAACAACCCCAACACGCGCCTGGCGGCCGAACAGGCGGCAGCCCTCTCGCCCGACCGCCACGTGGTCGTCGTGCCCACCCGGAACGCCGCGGAGGGCATCGCGGCCCTCATGGCCGTGGACGCGGGACGCGACGCGCAAGCCAATGCGGGGCCGATGCTGGATGCCGCGCGCGCGGTGCAGACGCTCCAGGTGACGCGGGCCGTCCGCGACGCGCACATGGGCCGGCGCCGGATCCGCAGCGGCCAGGTCATCGCGCTGGGGCCGGATGACGGCATCATGGCGGCGGGCGACGATCGGACGACGGTGGTCCTCCAGGCGGTGGCTGCCCTCCGGCCCGGCTTCGAGCTAGTGACCATCTACTACGGGGCGGACGCCGACGAGACGGCGGCCCGGGACCTGGGCGATGCCGTCCGCGCCGCTCACCCGGGGGTGGAGGTCGAGGTGGTGTCCGGCGGCCAGCCCTTCTACGACGTCCTCCTCGCGGCCGAGTAGCGGGGTGGCCCGCGCGGGCGCCACCCCGCTCGCGCCACCCGGCCCGGACACGCCGCTGCCCGGCAGCGGTCTCGTGGCCCCGGCCCAGGCACGACGGCTGGCCCGGATGGGCCTGCACCAGGTCCGCGACCTGCTCTTCCACCTGCCCCGCCGGTACGACGACTTCACCCACCCGCGCGCGCTGCGCTCCCTGCGCGAGGACCCCCCGGTCGAGCCGGTGAGCTCGACCGTCACGGTCGTCGAGCTGCACACGGAGAAGACGTTCCGGCGGCGCGTCGAGAAGACGACCGCCCGCCTCCGCGATGCCAGTGGCGAGGGCGAGGCGGTGTGGTTCGGCCGCCGTTTCATCGAGCGCCGGCTGAAGGTGGGCGACGAGATCGCCATCTCCGGGCGGGTCGTCGTCCGTGGCTGGCTGCCGCAGTACCAGGGGCCCGACTTCGGGCCGGCCGGCGGAGCGACGCTGCACGCCGGCCGCATCGTGCCGGTGTACCGCCTGACGGAAGGGGTCACGACGGCCGCCCTGCGGTCGGCCATGCGCCGGACGCTCGACGTGGTCGGCCGCCACTACCCCGACTACCTCGACGCGGCGCTGCTGGCCGAGGCGTCCAGCGGCGAGGGCGCGCCGCTGCCACCGCTGCCCGAGGCGCTCGAGCAGGCCCACTACCCGGACGACTTCGGGGCCCACGCGGCGGCCATGCACCGCCTCGCGTTCGATGAGTTGCTCGCCCTCCAGATCGGCATGGTCGCGCGCGACCGGCAACGGCGCGGCCTGGCCGGACCTCGCGTGGTCGTGGCGGACGACCGCCTCCGGGCGGCCGAGGCGATCATCGAACACGCCATCACGGCCGCCCTCGTGCGCCGTGGCGAGACGGCACCGGCCCGCCTCACCGACGACCAGCGCACGGCGGTCGACGCGATCCGCGCCGACCTGGCCGGGCCACGGCCGATGCTGCGGCTGCTGCAGGGCGACGTCGGGTCCGGCAAGACCGCGGTGGCGGCCCTCGCCCTTGCCTTCGTGGCCGACAGCGGGGCCCAGGGGGCCCTCCTGGCGCCCACCGACCTGCTGGCCCGCCAGCACGCCGCCACCCTGCGCGGGCTCCTCGAGCCGCTGGGCCACCGCGTCGAGCTCCTGACCGCGTCCCTGTCGGCGCCGGAGCGGCAGGCCGCCCAGACGGTGCTCGCCTCGCCGCCCGCCGGACCGGGCCCGGATGGCCTGACCTCCGGCCGCATCGTGGTCGGGACGCACGCCCTGCTCTCCGCCGGCACGGTGTTCGCCGACCTTGCCCTGGCCGTCATCGACGAGCAGCACCGTTTCGGCGTCGCCCAGCGCGAGGCGCTGGCCGGGAAGGGCCGCACGCCCCACGTCCTGCTGATGACCGCCACGCCGATCCCCCGCACCCTCGGCCAGGTCTTCCACGCCGACCTCGACGTCTCCGACCTGCGCAGCGCGCCGGCCGGCCGGCAGCGCGTCGTGACCGGCATGCGGCGCTTCGATGAGCTGGCGCAGATGGGCCCCGATCCGACCGTCGGCACCTGGCCGCTCGTCGTGACCGAGGTCGCCGCCGGCCATCGCGCCTTCGTCATCGTGCCCCTGGTGGAGGAGGGTGAGGGGGACTCCGGGCGATCCGTCGACCAGGTGGCCGACGACCTCGAGCGGTGGCTCACCGACGCGGCCCGGGCGGTCGGCCGTGGGGCGGAACCAGCGCCTCGGATCGGCCGCATCCACGGCCAGCTGCCGACGGGGACACGCGCCGCCACCATGGACGCGTTCCGTCGAGGCGATCTCGAGGTGATGGTCGGCACGACCGTGCTGGAGGTCGGCGTCGACGTGCCCGAGGCCACCGTGATGGTCATCCTCGATGCCGATCGCTTCGGCCTGGCCCAGCTCCACCAGCTCCGCGGGCGCGTGGGGCGCGGCGCCGACCGGGCCTACTGCATCCTCGTCAGCGATACGGACGACCCCGTGGCCCGCGCCCGCCTCCAGGCCCTCGTCGAGACGACCGACGGCTTCGTCCTGGCCGAACGGGACCTGGAGCTGCGCGCGGAGGGCGACCTGCTGGGCCTCCTCCAGAGCGGCCTGCCACCGCTCCGCGTGGCCCGCCTCCAGGCCCCCGAGGACCGCGCCCGATCACAGCGCGCCCGGGTCGTCGCGGAACGCCTGGTGACCGCCGACGGAAGCCTCGTCCCGGGTCATGAAAGGCTGGCCCACGAGCTGGCCGCGGGGTGGCTCGCGGCCGTCGGCGCGGGCGAGGCACTGGCGAGCGGTGATGACCGGCCCGGCGAGGAGGGGTCGGCCGATGGCTGACGCCGGCCGCGTCATCGGCGGCAGCGCACGCGGCACACGCCTGCTGGCGCCCGGACCCGGGACCCGCGCGCTCACCGACCGGGTCAAGGAAGCGCTGTTTGGCATCCTCGAGGCGGCCACGCTCGCGCCGTGGCCCGTGCCGTTCCTCGACGCCTTCGCCGGCAGCGGCGCGGCGGGCATCGAGGCGCTCAGCCGGGGGGCCCCGCGGGCCCTGTTCGTCGAACGCGATCGCGCCGCCTGCCGCATCATCCGGGCCAACCTCGAGCGCGTCGCGGCGGGCGAGCTGGCCCACGTCGCCGCCGGCGACGTCGTGCGCCTGCTGGAGACCGGCACGCCGTCGGATCTGGGTGGTCCCTTCGGCGCCGCGCTGCTGGATCCCCCGTACGGCGACGCTACACTCGAGGCCGCGCTGGAACGCCTCGGCGATCCCGACCGGGGCTGGTTGCGCGAGGAAGCCGTGATCGTGGCCAAGCACTTCTGGCGCGACGTCCCGCCCGAGCGGACGGGGCGCCTGGTCCGCCGACGTGAGCGCCGCTTCGGGGAAACGCAGCTCAGCTTCTACACGAGGGAGGCCTGATGGCCACCGCGCTCTACCCGGGCAGTTTCGACCCGGTCACCAACGGCCACCTGGACGTCATCGCCCG
>DATBOX010000131.1:0-7180 GCA_036561685.1 Candidatus Limnocylindrales bacterium
GAGCGGCGGCTGGGCGATGTAGAGGTACCCGTTGTCGATGACCTCGGGCATGTGGCGGTAGAAGAAGGTCAGCAGCAGGGTGCGGATATGGGCGCCGTCCACGTCCGCATCGGCCAGCAGGATGATGCGGTGGTAGCGCAGCTTCGCCAGGTCGAACGACTCGCCGATGCCGGCGCCCAGGGCGATGATCAGGGGGCGCACGTTGTCCGAGCCGAGCACCCGATCGAGGCGCGCACGCTCGACGTTGAGCAGCTTCCCGCGCATGGGCAGGATGGCCTGGAAGCGTCGGTCACGGCCCTGCTTGGCCGAACCACCGGCCGAGTCGCCTTCCACGATGTACAGCTCGCTGCGGGCCGGGTCGCGCTCCTGGCAGTCGGCCAGCTTGCCCGGCAGCGACATGCCCTCGAGCGCGCCCTTGCGGATGACGAGGTCCCGTGCCTTACGGGCCGCGTCGCGGGCGCGCGCCGCCAGGAGGCACTTCTGGATGATCGCCCGCCCATCGGCCGGGTGCTCGTCCAGGTACTGGCCGACGCCGTCGGTCACGGCTGCCTGGACCTGGCCCTTGACCTCCGCGTTGCCCAGCTTGGCCTTGGTCTGGCCCTCGAACTGGGGTTCCACGAGCTTCACGCTGATGACGGCGGTGAGGCCTTCCCGGACGTCGTCGCCGGACAGGTTGGTGTCGGACTCCTTGAGCACGCCGGCGCGGCGCGCCCAGTCGTTGAGCGAACTCGTCAGCGCGGCGCGGAAGCCGGTGACATGGGTGCCGCCGTCCACCGTGTTGATGTTGTTGGCGAAGGAGAAGACGTTCTCGGCGTAGCCGTCGTTGTACTGGAGGGCGACCTCGATGACGGTCGAGCCATCCTTCCGCTCGACATACACCGGCCGATCGTGGAGGACCTCCTTGTCCTTGTTCAGGTGGCGCACGAAGCTGATCAGCCCGCCCTCGAAGTAGAAGGACTTCTCGCGGGTGGGCGTCTCGCGCTCGTCGCGCAGGGTGATCCAGACGCCCTTGTTGAGGTAGGCCGACTCACGGAGCCGCTGCGAGATCGCCTCGAAACTCCAGTCCAGGGACTCGAAGACCTCGCTGTCGGGCATGAAGACGGTCGTCGTGCCGTGGCCGTCCGACCGACGCAGTTCGCGCACCGGGCCGGTGGGCTTGCCCCGCTCATAGCTCTGGCCCCACACCCTCCCGTCGCGCTCCGACTCCACGTTCATCCAGGCCGACAGGGCGTTGACCACGCTCACGCCGACGCCGTGCAGGCCGCCGGAGACCTTGTAGCCGCCGCCGCCGAACTTGCCGCCGGCGTGGAGGACCGTGTGCACCACCTCGAGGGCGTCCTTGCCCGTCTTGTGCCGGCCGACCGGCACGCCGCGGCCGTTGTCGCGGTTGCGAACGGAACCGTCTGCCAGCAGCGTGACCTCGATGCGGTCGGCGAAGCCGGCCATGGCCTCGTCGATCGAGTTGTCCACGACCTCCCAGACGAGGTGATGGAGGCCCCGCACGTCGGTCGAGCCGATGTACATGCCGGGCCGCCGGCGGACGGCCTCCAGGCCCTCCAGGACCTGGATGCTCTCGGCCGTGTAGCCGGAGCTGGCGCTGCCGCGCTTGCGGCTGCGCGTCGCGCCGTTGGCCGGCTGGCCCTCAGGTTCGGCGACGTGGTCCAGGGGCTTGGTGGCCTCGGTCATGCCGGGCTGCCCCCGAGACGCTCGACCAGGCGGCCCAGGTCGTCCGCTCCGTAGTACTCGATGATGATGCGACCCCCCTTGCTCCCGCTGGTGAGCGTCACCTTCGTGCCCAGGATCGTGCGCAGGTGGGCCTCCACGCGCTCCAGGTCGGGATCGACCGGTGCGGTACTGGACGCCGCCTCTGCCGGTGCCGGGCGGGCGCGACGGACGAGCTCCTCGGTGGCGCGGACCGACAGGTCGCGCTCGAGGACGATCCGCAACAGCTCGTCCTGCACCGCGGCGTCGGCCCCGCCGAGGGCGCGCGCGTGGCCCTCGCTGATGAGACCCTGAGCGACGGCGTCCTGGACCGCCTCGCTCGTGTCGAGCAGGCGCATCGTGTTGGCGACGCTCGAACGGGCACGGCCGACCTGCTGGGCGACCTGCTCCTGGGTCAGCTCGAACTCGCTCATGAGGCGTCGGAAGGCGTTGGCCTCCTCGAGCGGGTTGAGGTCGGCGCGCTGGATGTTCTCCACGAGCGCCAGTTCCAGTTGCTGCCGGTCGGACGTGGGGCCGCGGACGACGGCCGGGATTCGCGTCAGGCCGGCTATCCGCGCGGCGCGCAGGCGTCGCTCGCCGGCGATGAGCCGGTAGCCGTCGACCGTCTCCTGCACGACGATCGGCTGGAGGACGCCGTGGGCCTCGATGCTGCGGGCCAGCGCCTGGAGCGCTTCCTCTTCCGCGTGCGCTCGCGGCTGGGATGGATTCAGCTCGACCTGCTCGACCGGGATCTCCACCGCGGATGGACCGGTCGGGCGCTGCGGGATGAGCGACGCGAGACCGCGGCCCAGCCCGCTGGGCCGTCGGCCCAGCCCGGTCACGCCGCGCCCTCCTGCTCGTCGGCCACACGTGCGTCAGGGACTGGCTGCGCGATCGCGGGGACGTCAACCGTCAGACCCTGTCGGCCCAGGTATTCCTGGGTCACCCGTCGGTAGGCCTCGGCGCCGGCCGAGTCGGGCCGGTAGGCGGCGATCGGCTGACCGTAACTCGGGGCCTCCGAGAGGCGGACGCTGCGCGGGATCACGGTCGTGAACACCCGGTCCCCAAGGTGACGGCGCGCTTCCGCGGCCACGTCGGCGGCCAGCTTCGTGCGCGCGTCATACATCGTGAGGAGCACTCCCTTGATCGTGAGGGCGGGGTTGAGGTGGTCGCGGATGAGGTTGATCGTGGCGATCAGCTGATTGAGCCCTTCCAGGGCGTAGTACTCGCATTGCAGCGGTATCAGGACCTGATCCGCGGACGTAAGGCCGTTGACGGTCAGGAGCCCGAGCGACGGCGGACAGTCGATGAGGATGTGGTCAAACGCCTCGTGGATCGAGCCGAGCGCCCGTCCCAGGCGGCGCTCGCGCTGGGACATCGAGGCCAGTTCCACCTCGGCTCCGGCGAGCGCCATCGCCGAGGGGAGCAGGCGGAGTCGCGGGATCGCGGTATCGACGATGAGTTCGTCCACCGCAACGTCATCGGTGAGCGCCTCATACGTCGACTGGACGACGGCCGCCCGATCGACTCCGAGCCCGCTCGTCGCGTTGCCCTGTGGGTCGAGATCGACGACGAGGACCGAACGTCCGGCGAGCGCCAGGTAGGTCGCGAGGTTGACCACCGTTGTGGTCTTGCCGACGCCGCCCTTCTGGTTCGCGCATGCGACCGTCTCGCCCACTCAGCTTCCCGACCGACGCGCTATCACTGGGCTTGATTCTACCGGATTCGGCGTTCTCCGACCCTTCCCGGAACCCGGCGAGGCCTCCGACGACGGCTCGAATCATGGCCGCGGCGCCTTCACCGACGCTTGGCTGGCCCTTGTTGCACGTGAAACACCGACGGCGGTGCCGGGATGCACCGCTGAGCGTCGCGATCCCGGTTCGAGAGGCCCCCGGCCGGCTTCTCGAGCGGTCGTTCGGGACCTCCGCGCTATACTGCCGACCGGGCAGCGCTGCTCACCCCGGTTGCGGTCCGGTCGGCGCCCGACGTGCGGGTCCGGGTGGTCGCTTCGAGGCACGCAGGATGAGCATCATTCTGGCCGCGGTCGCCAGCGTCCTGGCGGCGTTGCTCGAGATCAGTGTCATTCCAGGCCTGACCAGCGTCGGGCAGCCGAACCTCGTGTTCCTCATCACCGTGGTGGTGACGATGATGATCGGGGTCGAGGAAGGCCTTACGGTCGCCTTCCTTGGAGGACTGATGACGGACCTGCTGCTCCCCGGCCATCAGCTCGGCGGAACCTCCCTGGTGTTGCTGGCGATGGCCGGCATCACGGCCACCGTCGGCCGCTTCCTGCCCCAGCGACGTGTCGCCGTGGCGACGGTCCTCGTCCTGGTACTGGCGATGGTGTTCCAGCCGCTGGAGATCCTGGTCCTGGCCGCGACAGCCGGTACGCCGGCGACCCTTGACCCGGTCGGGATGCTGCCTACGTCGATCGTTGATGCCATCCTGGCGATCCCGGCCGCGGGGATCCTGCGATTCGCGTGGCTGCGCTACGGTGCGCATGACCGGATCGAATGGTGAGGGTGTGACGTCGATCGACCTTGAGAACCGCCACCCGCGCGGATCACTCCTGGGCCGTTTCATCGTGTTCGGCCTTGTCATCGCGCTGGTCTTCAGCGTGCTCGCGGCGCGGCTGTTCTACCTGCAGGTCGATCAGGGCAGTTACTACACCGGCCTTTCCGACAGCAACCGCATCGTGTCGCAGGAGATCCCCTCGACGCGGGGCCTCATCTACGACCGCAACGGCACGGCGCTGGTCAGCAATGTGCCGACGTACGCCGTCCAGGTGCTGTCGGCGAACCTGCCCCTCACCCAGCGCCCGGCGGTCGTGGCCCGGCTCGCGTCTCTTCTGGGCCTCACCACGAGCGCGATCAACCAGACCATCGACAAGGATCCCGGCGCCCGCTTCGACGAGGTGACGATCGCGACGGGCGTGCCCGAGGACGTGGCGCGGGTCATCTCGGAACAGCATCTCGCAATGCCCGGGGTAAGCGTCATCGTCGAGTCGCAGCGCGACTACCTGTACGGCCCGCTCCTGTCCCAGATCGTGGGCTACACGGGCGCCGTGACGACGGCCGATCTCCAGCGGCTGACGGCGCAGGGGTACCTGTCTGACGACCAGATCGGCAAGGCGGGCGTCGAGGCCCAGTACGAAGCGGCGCTCCGCGGCCAGTACGGCTCGGAGCAGGACGAGCGCGACGCGCTGGGCCAGGACCTGGGTGTGCTGTCGCAGACGCAGGACCCGGTCCCCGGTGATTCACTCGACCTGACGATCGATCTCAAGACGCAGCAGCAGGCCCAGACGGCGCTCGAGTGGGGCCTCAACACGGCCCACGTCCAATCGGGGGTCGTCATCGCCATGGATCCGCAGACGGGGCAGATCCTGGCCATGGTCTCGCTACCGACCTACGACGACAACGCGTTCGCCCAAGGGATCTCCGATGCGCAGTTCCAGGCCTATCTGAAGAACCCCAATCAGCCCCTCTTGAACCACGCCATCGCCGAGCAGTACGCCCCGGGCTCGACCTACAAGCTGGTCACCGGCACCGGGGCCCTGGCGGATAAGAAGATCACCGCCCAGACGAAGATCCAGACGCGCCCTTACCTGCGACTCGGCGCGAACATCTACCCGGACTGGAACCACCAGGGCTTCGGCGACATCAATATCGACTACGGCTTCGGTCACTCCAGCGACACGTTCTTCTATCAGCTCGCAGGCATGCTGGGGGCCGACCGCCTTGGCTACTGGGCCTCGCAGTACGGCTTCGGGGCCCCCACGGGCGTCGACCTGCCGGGCGAGGCGGCCGGCATCGTCCCCACCAACGCCTGGAAACAGGAAGTCTTCGGCCAGAACGTGTTCCCGGGCGAGGTGTATCAGGCCGGCATCGGGCAGGGCTATGACGCGGTGACGCCGCTGCAGCTCATCAACGCCTACGCGGCCCTCGCCAACGGCGGCAAGCTGTACCAGCCGCAGATCGTCCAGCAGGTCGTGGGCCCCGACGGCCAGGTCGTGCAGCCCTTCGCGCCCAAGCTCATCCGCACCCTCGCGGCGAGCCCGCAGGTGCTGCAGGAGATGCGGGTCGCCGCGTTATACCCGCAGATCCTGCGCCACACCTACAACCTGGTCGACGAGCCGATCGTCGTCGCCGGGAAGTCCGGCACCTCCGAATTCGGCGTCAAGGACAAGCTCGGCCGCTTGCAGTACAGCTCCTGGTTCGTGGCATTCGTGCCCAAGAGCGCCGCCAAGAGCGCAAGTGACCCCCAGGGCGTGGCCGCCATCTCCCGCACGGACTCGAATCTCGTCGTCATGGCCTTCATCCAGGACTCGCGCACGATCGGGAACGCGGCCACGGAGGTCGTCAAGTACTTCCTGCAGATGCACTACGGCATCCGCAAGGACCTCCGACTGCCACAGCTCCTCAAGACCGGCAACTTCTACGGGTCGTACTGACATGGGAGCGTTGCGCGTCGAGCCGGCACGGGTCCAGACATGGGCCACGCGGTCGGCGGGCGCCGTCTGGGGCATCTTCGACATCCAGCTGCTCCTGTACGCCGGGATCCTCGTGTTCTTCGGCCTGCTGATGGCCTACTCCAACAGCGTCGCGACGGGCGTGCTCGCGGCGGGGAGCACCTTCGCGCGTAGCCTCGTGTGGCTGGCCATCGCCTCGCTCGTGTTCGTCGTCGCGGCGGCCTTCGACTATCGCTGGTTGCGCACGTTCGCCTGGCCCATCTACCTCTTCAACATCGGCCTCCTCGTGCTGTCGAAGCTCGTGGGGACCGGCGTGGGCGGCGTGGCGCGCTGGGTGTCGATCTTCGGGCTCCAGTTCCAGTTCTCGGAGCTCGCCAAGGTCCTCATGATCATCGTCCTGGCGGCCTACCTCGCCTCGCGGCGCGACCAGCTCGGCACGCTTGGCACGCTCCTCGGCGCCCTGGTGCTGGCCGTGCCCCTGGTGGCGCTGGTGCTGATCCAGCCGGACCTCGGCACGTCGATGGTGTTCATCGCCATCCTCGTCGGCACGCTCTTCCTGAGTGGCGGCAGCGTGCGATGGCTGCTTGGTTTCGCCGGTCTCGGGTTGGCGGCGCTTCCCGTCATCTGGACGGTGGTGCTGCGCGACTACCAGAAGGCCCGCCTGCTGTCCTTCCTTGACCCGTCGGCCGACCCGCTGGGCTCAGGCTTCCACCTGATCCAGTCGCAGATCGCGGTCGGTTCGGGCGGGCTCTTCGGCAAGGGTCTCGCCAACGCGACACAAGGCCAGGTCGGCTTCCTGCCGGTCCAGACGACCGACTTCGTGATGGCTCTCCTCGCCCAGCAGCTCGGTTTGATCGGCGTGATCGTCGTCCTTGTCGCGTTTGGCGCGTTGTTATGGCGGATCCTGCGGATCGGCTGGCGCTCGGACGACACCTTCGGCCTGGCCTTCGCCTCGGGGATGGCGTCGATGCTGCTGTTCCAGCTCTTCGTCAACGTCGGGATGGTCATCGG
>DATBOX010000132.1:0-20929 GCA_036561685.1 Candidatus Limnocylindrales bacterium
CGGACGGCGTCGGTGATGACGCCGGCGCTGTTGGGGCTGTCCCACACCTCGAGCTTGAGCTCGGCGTTGAGCGGCACGTCGCCGTAGGTCGTGCCCTCCATGCGGATGTAGCACCACTTGCGGTCGAGGAGCCACGGCACGTGGTCGGACGGGCCGACGTGGATGTCGTCGGGGTCGATGTCGTAGTCCAGCATCGACGTGACCGCGTTGGTCTTGCTGATCTTCTTGGACTCCAGCCGCTCGCGCTCGAGCATGTTGAGGAAGTCGGTGTTGCCGCCGAAGTTGAGCTGGTAGGTGCGGTCCAGGCGCACGCCGCGGTCCATGAACAGGCGCGTCAGGACGCGGTGCGTGATCGTCGCCCCGACCTGGCTCTTGATGTCGTCGCCGATGACCGGCAGGCCCTTCTCGGCGAAGCGGCGCTGCCAGTACGGCTCGCGGCCGATGAAGACCGGGATGGCGTTGACGAAGCCGACGCCGGCCGCCAGAGCCTGCTCGACGTACCACTTGGTGGCCTCCTCCGAGCCGACCGGCAGGTAGGAGACGACGACGTCGACCTTGCGCGACTTGAGGATGCCCACCACGTCGGCCGTCGGGCCGGGCGCCTTCTCGATGATCTGGCTGAGGTACTTGCCCAGACCGTCGTGGGTCATGCCCCGCTCGACCTTGACCCCGATGTGGGGCACCTGCTGGAAGACGTACGTGTTGTTGGGCTTGGTGTAGATGGCCTCGGAGAGGTCCTTGCCGACCTTGTTCTTGTCGATATCGAAGGCCGCCACGAACTCGATGTCGCGGATGTGGTACCCGCCCAGGTTGACGTGCATGAGGCCCGGCACGAACTCGTCGTCCTTGGCGTTCTCGTAGTAGTAGCGGCCCTGCACCAGGCTGCTGGCGCAGTTGCCCACGCCCACGATGGCGACGCGGATCTTGCCGTCGCCGCGCTTGCCGCTGCCCTTGGCCGGGGCTTCCTTGTCCTGCCCGTTCTTGCTCACGTGCTGCTCCATGTGCTCCTACCTGGTCCCTTCTGCCTGCTGCTGGACGTAGACGATGCGTTGGATGACCGTGACCGTGCCGAGCACGGCGATGGCGCCGAGGGCCAGCTGGAGCCACGGGCCGCCGGCCGGTCCGCCCCCCAGGCCGGCCGCCACCAGGCCCAGGCCCAGCAGCACGACGCGCTCGGGGCGGGGCGCGATGCCGGCCTCGCCGTGCCAGCCCAGGCTCTCCGCCTTGGCCCGGCTGTAACTGACCATGAAGGCGGCGCCCATCGCCAGCGCCGCCAGCAGGACCGTGACCGACTGGCCGGCCAGGGCGGCGCCGGTGGCGATGCCGGCGTAGACGAGGCCCTCGCCCCAGCGATCGAAGGTGCTGTCGAGGAACGCGCCGAACGGGCTGGCCGTGCCGGTGGCGCGGGCCACCGCGCCGTCGAACATGTCGAAGGCCGCCCCGAACGTCGCCACCAGTCCGCAGGCCAGCCACAGCTGCAGACCGCCCAGGGCGGCGGCCACGATCGAGATGCCGAAGCCCATGAGGGTCAGGGCGTTGGGCGTCAGGCCGACCCTGGCGAGGTTGGCGGCGTACGGCTCGACGCGATGGCGGAAGCGATCGCGGGCGGCGACCGAGAGCAGCGAGCCCTCCTTGAGGTTCATCCGGCCAGGCCCAGCCACGCCCGCTCACGCTGCTCGGCCTCCAGGAGCGCCGTCGGCTCGAGGCTGCAGACCGTCTCGCGGCCGCTCCGGCGCATCGCCACCAGTCCGGCGGCGCGGAGTCGCCCGAGATGCCAGCTGACCAGCGGCTGCGACAGGCCGACATGCTCGGTCAGTTCGGCCACGGTCGCCGGGCCGTCGGCCAGGCGACGGATCAGCCGCAGGCGGTTGACGTCGGCGAGGGCCTTGTGGAACGCGCGCAGCTCACGCAGCTCCTCGGGGGCCGTGGTGACGGAGGCGATCGTGGCGCGGATGCGGGCCGGGCTGGCCATCAGGGCGGGTGCGCTCTCGTGATTGATAAAGACAGATTGATACTAGGCCGCGACCGTGGCCGTGTCAACGGGGACCCGCCGCGTACACTGCCGGCCGTGAGTGCCCGGCCGTGAGTCGTCGAGCCGCGTGGTCGCTGATGGCCATCCTGAGCGTCGCCGCCGGCCTGGCCGGCGCCGAACTGCTGGTGACGGCCACCGCGCTGCCCTCGATCGTGCAGGACCTGGCGAGCTGGCAGGAACTGCGCCAGGCGTCGTGGATCGTCGACGGCTTCTTCGTCACCAGCATCGCCATCATGCCCATCGCCGGACGTGCCGCCGACCGCTACGGGCTCGTGCCGCCGCTGACGCTCGCGCTGGGCCTGTTCGCGGTCGCCTCGCTGGTGGCCGGCGCCGCGCCGACCCTGGCCGTCCTCATCGGGGCCCGCCTGGCGCAGGGCCTTGGCGCGGGCGCGATCGTGCCGCTGGCGACGTTCGGGGCGAGCCGCCTGTTCGACGGCCCGGCGCGCGCCCGGGCGCTCGGGGTCGTGGGAGGCGCCACGTTCCTTGGCATGGCCGCCGGCCCGTTCCTTGGCGCCTGGGTGCTGCAGCACCTGGACCTCACCGCCCAGGTCGCCGCATCCGGTCTGCAGGGGACGTCCACCGCGGACCTCCTCGTGCCCGCGTGGCGCTGGATCTTCTACCTCGCCGCGCCGGTGGCTGGCCTCGCGGCGCTGTACGTATGGGCTGCCGGGGCCGCCTGGCCGGCGGTGGACCGCAAGTCGGTACGGTTCGACATGGCTGGCGGCGTGGCCCTGACCGTGGCCTTCGCGGCCGGGCTGCTGGCCGTCACCTGGCTGGGCTGGACCGACGCACCGGGTGGACCGCTGGGGGCGGTCGTGCCCGCCGCCGTGGCGCTTGCGGCCCTCGCGCTGGGGGTCCTCGTGGAGCGGCGCGCCGCCGAGCCGTTCCTGCCGCCCGGCCTGCTGCGGGACGTGCGCCTGCGCGGCGCCGTGCTGGTGAGCGGCCTCACCGGCTACGCGCTGGCGACCGGCCTCGTGGGCGGGGCGGTCTTCGTCGACCGGGTCCGCTACGGCGGCCCTTCCGACCAGCAGCTGGTGCTGGGCTCGCTGGCGCTGGCCATGGCCCTCGGAGCGCTGGCGTCGGGCGTCATCGTGCGCCGCATCGGCGGGCGGGTCGTGGCGGCGGTCGGGATCGTCATCGGGGCAGCCGGGCTGGTGCTGGTAGGCCGCGAGAACGCCACGTCCGCCACGACCATGGTGGCGCTGGCGCTCGGCCTCTTCGGGCTGGGCTTCGGCCTGACCGTCACGCCGTACGCCGTCACCGCCGTCGAGGCCCTGGGCCGGGACGCGTACGGCCTGGCGTCGGGGCTGGTGACCCAGGCGCGCTTCGCGGGCATGGGCGTCGGCGTGGCCATCCTGACGGCGCTTGGGTCGAACCGCATCCAGTCACTGTCCGTCGTCCTGACCGACGCGACCGCGCGCGATGCCGTCCTCCCCGCGACGCTACGCGGACGGCCGCTGGACGATCCGTTCGTGGTGGACGCCCTGGAACGCTGGGCGGCCGGTCAGGCCGCCGGCATCCTGGCGGGCCTGTTCATCGTCGCCGCGGTCGTGATGCTGGTGGCCATCCTGCCCACCGCCTGGCTCCGCACGGAGCGGCGCGTCTAGCTGCAGGTCACCGGGTGGGGCGTCGGATGGGCGGCCGCGTGGTCGGCGGGGGCCACCCCCACGAACGTGGCCGCCACCTGGAGTTTGGGGAGGTTCGCCGTGGGCCCTTCGCTCGTCTGGAGCACGAGCTGCTGGTCACCCGGCGCCACCGACGAGGCGATCGAGAAGTCCATGCTGTGGCGCTTGACCCTGGAGATGACGTACGTGTAGACGAGGTCATCGTCGGTGTAGACCTGCACCTGGAAGCCAAGCATGCTGTCGCCGTTCGCCGTCTGCGAGGCGGTCAGCAGCGGCAGGAACATGCCCGTGCGGGCGTGGGCGTAGATGTAGGCGCTTGTACCGAGCTGCCCCGGCAGGCCCAGCTTCTCGTCTGGCACGACAAGGAACTGGGCCACGTTGCACAGCGGGAATGACGTCTGCGTGGTGACGACCGGGAGGTCGATCTTCATGTCGGCGATGACGATGCGGGTGGGTGCCGCATGCCCGGGCGCGGCCGAGGGGCTGGCGGATGGGCCACCGGAGGGATGGGCGCCGCTGCCGCTTGGCGAGGGCGAGGCCACGGCCAGGCCGGTCGGCGAGCCGGTGGGCCCGGCGCCCGACGCCGGCGAGGCCAGGGTCAGCAGTCCGGCGGCGAGCAGCACGACGCCCGCGGCGGTGATGACGGCCGACACGAGGCGCTGGAAGAGTGGTCGGGCTTGGCGCATCGACCGGCGATGCTAGCAGGCCCCGCCGCGATGGCCGGGCGGCGGACGACCGAGGCGAGGACGTAGACTGCGCCGGCATGCGTATCCCCACCTTCGTGGGCCTGCTCGCAGGCCTCCTCGTGGGAGCCCTGGTGCTCGGCGCCATCGCCATGAACCTGGGCTCGACCAACCTCGAGCCGCCGCCCGCGTCGCTGGCCCTCGCCTCCTCGTCGCCAAGCCCGTCGGTGGACCCGAGCCCATCGGCCACGGCCAGCGCCTCGTCGACCGCGGCCGGCTCCAGCCCGACCCCCTCCGCAAGCGGCCCGACAGCGGTGCCGACCCCCTCGATCGCGGTGGGCCTGAAGGTCGACCAGCAGGCCCCCGGCCTCAGGGTGGCGCGCGTCGGTGGGGGCACGGTCGACCTGGCCGCCCTGCGCGGCAAGCCGGTCTGGCTGGCCTTCACGGCGAGCTGGTGCCCCAGCTGCCGGGATGAGATGTCGCTGATGGACGCGGCGGCGGCCCAGTACCGCAGCCAGTTGCAGATCGTGGCGGTGGACGTGCGGGAGGACGCGGCCACGGCCGCCTCGCTGGTGGCGCAGACCGGCTTCGTGGCCACCATGGGCGTCGATGCCGACGGGACGGCGCAGCAGACGTTCAACGCGCTGGTCCTGCCGATGCACTACTTCATCGACAGGAACGGCATCATCCGGTACGTGCTCTTCGGCGAGGGGACCATCCCCGGCTTCGCCACCGGGCTCAAGTCGATCCTGCCGGGCGTCGCCACCTTCGCTCCGTGAGCGACGGCGTCGAGGGGCGCCGGCTGTCCGCCGATGGCGCGCTGGCGCTCGCCGGGGACGCCCTCCGCGCGACGCCGTGGCTCGTCGTCTCCGACTTCGACGGCACCCTCAGCCCGCTCCAGATGGACCCGTGGGGCGCGACGATCGTGCCCCTGGCGCAACGGGCGCTGCGCCGGCTGGCGGCGCGTCCGGCCACCACCGTGGTCCTCCTGTCGGGGCGCAGTGCCGCCGACCTGGCCGCGCGTGTGCGGGTCGGCGGGGCGTCCTACCTGGGCAACCACGGGATGGAGCGTGGCGGCCTGGCGCGCGGTGAGACCGCTCGTCGTCTGGTGGCCTCGCGTAGGCCCGGCTTCGAGACCTACGACGGCGACGCCGAGCGCCTCGCCACGGGCGTGCCACGGCTCCTGCCGGAGGCGTGGCTGGTCGTGGAGCGCAAGCCGCCGGCGTTGGCCCTCCACTTCCGCGGCGCGCCGGATCTCGCCGCGGCCGCCGTCCGCGTCGGGGCCGCCGTGGACCGCCTGGATCCGGAGGGTCGGTTCGAGCGCCTCGTCGGCATGCGCATGCTGGAGCTGCGGCCGCCGGGCGCCACGACCAAGGCGCAGGCGATGGCCGCGCTGCTCGACGAGGTGCGCCCCGGCTTCGCGGTGATGCTGGGTGATGACGTCAGTGATGCGGCTGCCTTCCGCGTGCTCGATGCCGCGCGAGACGGCGGCACGCTGCGTAGCCTCGCCGTGGGGGTCCACGGCCGAGCCGACCAGGTGCCCGAGATCATGGCCGCGGCCGACGCCGTCCTCCCCGGTCCCGCCGAGGCGGCGCGCCTGCTGTGGCGCCTGGCGACGTGGCCTACTGGAGGGCCGCGGCGGCGGCCTGCGCCATCGGGATCAGGAGGCCGGGGACCAGGCCGATGAGCACCGTGGCCACGGCCGCGATGAGGAGGCCCAGGCGCATCGGCCGGCTGTCGGTGACCGCCTGCGCGTCGGCCGCCGGCTCCTGCATGTACATGACGACCACCACGCGCAGGTAGTAGAAGGCGGCCATCGCCGCGTTGACGACGGCGATCACGGCCAGCCAGGGCACCAGGCCGCCCGACTGCAGGGCGGCCTCGATGACGTACGCCTTGGCGAAGAAGCCGGCCGTGGGCGGGATGCCCGTCAGCGACAGCAGGAACAGCAGCATCAGCGCGCCCAGGAGGGGGGCGCGACGCCCCAGGCCGGCGAACGTGGCGATCTGACTGGTCACGCCGGGCCGGCCCTGGAGGGCGGCCACCACGGCGAAGGCACCGAGGTTCATGAAGGTGTAGGCAGCGCTGTAGAAGAGCACGCCGGCGATGCCGGCCGAGGCCGCGGTGGAACCCGCCGGCGCGCCGGCGAAGGCGGCCAGGCCGACCAGGATGTAACCGGTGTGGGCGATCGACGAGTAGGCCAGCATCCGCTTGATGTTGTCCTGCGTCAGGGCCACCAGGTTGCCCAGCGTCATGGTCAGGGCGGCCAGCACCACCACCACCCCGACCCAGTCGGCGCGCATCGGCGCCAGGGCCTCGGCGAAGAGGCGCAGGATCAGGGCGAAGGCGGCGATCTTGGGCCCCACCGAGAGGTAGCCGGTGACCGGCGTGGGCGAGCCCTGGTAGGCGTCGGGTGTCCAGTAGTGGAAGGGCACCGCGGCGATCTTGAAGGCCACCCCCGTGGTCATGAGGGCGAGGCCCATGAGCAGCCCCGCGGCCGGCACCTGCCCGCTGGTCACGACCTGCTGGAGGTGCGAGGCCACGCCGGCCACGCTCGTCGTGCCGGTGTAGCCCCAGGTGAAGGCCAGGCCGAAGAGGAAGATGGCCGAGGAGAACGAGCCGAGCAGGAAGTACTTGATGGCGCCCTCGGTGGCCAGCCCGTCGCGCTTGGCGTACGCCACCAGCATGTAGCCGGGCAGCACGAGCAGCTCCAGGCCAAGGAACAGGACCAGCAGGTCGCGGGCGGCGGAGATGAGCATGGCGCCGCTGATGGCGAACAGGAGGGTCGCCACATACTCCGGCAGGGGGTAGTGGCGCGGCCGCAGGTAGTCGGGCGAGAAGAGGATGGTCAGGAAGGCGATGGCCAGGAACAGCATGTCCAGGAAGGTCGTCAGCGGATCCAGCTGGTAGGCGCCCCCGAACACGGGCTGCACCGTCCCGCCGAGCCCCACGGCCACCACCAGACCAAGACCCACCAGGGTCCCGAGCGTCCCGATGACGATCGTCACGCGTTCGTCGCCGGGCCGCGCGATGTCGGCCAGGATGACCAGCACGGCCAGCGCGACGACGTAGCCGAACGGTGCGATGGCCGCCAGTTCGGGCCCCGTCACGGGGTGCCCGCCAGCGCCGTCACGGTGCCGTGGAGGGCGCTCAGGACGCCGTCAGTGGGGCCCTGGATGACGCCCAGCGCGAGCCCCGGGAAGAGGCCCAGCAGCAGCACCAGCGTGCCAAGAGGCACGAGCGTCATGACCTCCACCGGGCTGAGGTCCGTCAGATGGTCGCCGAGGCCGCGGAAGAAGTCCGACAGCTCGCCGGTGAACATGCGCTGGTAGAGCCACAGCAGGTACGCCGCCCCGAGCGTCATCACCAGCACGGCGATGGCCGCGTACAGCGGCCACGCCACGAACGAGCCCTGGAAGACCAGGAATTCGCCGACGAAGCCGGCCAGGCCCGGCAGGCCGATGCTGGCCAGCATGAAGAAGCCGAAGGCCACTGCGTAGACCGGGGTCGCGCCGGCCAGGCCGCCCATCCGGGCGATGGTGCGGTCATGGCCGCGTTCGTAGATGACGCCCACCAGCAGGAAGAGGGCGCCCGTGATGAGGCCGTGGTTGACCATCTGGAGCACGGCCCCCTGGAGGCCCTGCTGCTGGAAGATGAAGATGCCCAGGGTCACGAAGCCCATGTGGCTCACCGACGAGTAGGCGACCAGCTTCTTGAGGTCGGTCTGGACGAGGGCCACGATCGCGCCGTAGATGATGGCGATCAGCGACAGGACGACGATGGGCACCGCGAACGACTGCGCCGCGTGCGGGAAGAGGGGCAGCGAGAAGCGGATGAAGCCGTAGGCGCCCAGCTTGAGCAGGACGCCGGCCAGGATCACCGAGCCGGCGGTGGGGGCCTCCACGTGGGCGTCGGGCAGCCAGGTGTGGAAGGGCACCATCGGCACCTTGATGGCGAAGGCCAGGAAGAAGGCCAGGAAGGCCCCCGTCTGGAGCACATCGGAGAAGGCGAAGCCGCGCAGCTGCTCGTAGTCGAAGGCACCCGTGAAGTCGCCGCCGTGGGCCGTCGCGAAGGCGAACGCGGTGGCCAGGATGGCCACCAGCATGAGCAGTGAGCCGACCAGCGTGTAGAGGACGAACTTGATCGTGGCGTAGATGCGGTTGGGCCCGCCCCAGATGCCGATGATGAGGTACATCGGCACGAGGACCACTTCCCAGAAGACGTAGAAGAGGAAGAGGTCGAGGGCCAGGAACACGCCCAGCATGCCCACCTCGAGGATGAGGAAGGAGATCATGTACTCCTTCACCCGCTCGCGGATGGGCCCGAAGCTGGCCAGGATGCTGATCCACGTGAGCAGCGTGGTGAGCACCACCAGCAGCAGGCTGATGCCGTCCACGCCCAGCTTGAACTGGATGCCGAAAGCTGGGACCCAGGTGGCCGTCTCGACGAAGCGGAAGCCGCCGGCGTCGGAGGCGGCGCCGCCGAAGCCGACCAAGAGGAGCAGCGAGAAGCCGAAGCTGACGAGGGCCGTGGCCAGGGCCAGCCGGCGGATGAGCACGACCCGGTCGCGCGGCATGAAGGCGATGAGCAGCGCCCCCACGAGCGGGCTGAACACGACCAGCGCGAGGAGCGGCAGGCCGGCCATCAGCGGCCCGCCAGGAGCAGGTAGCCGCCGGCCACCACGAGCAGGCCGATGGCGATGCCGAGGGCGTAGTTCTGCACGTGGCCGGTCTGGATCTGGCGCACCTCGCGACCGGTGCGCTGGATGAAGCGGCCGGTGCCGTTGACGGTGCCGTCGACGACCGTGCGGTCGAACCACCACGCGCCGTTGGCCAGGCGGCTGCCGAAGCGCACGAAGATCAGGTCGTTGAGGTCGTCGAACCACCACTTGTGGAACGACGCCGTGTAGAGCGGCCGCAGGCGGGCGGTGATGGCCGTCACCCGGTCGGGCAGCGGCGCGGTCTCACGCGCCGTGAACGGCCAGTGGAAGCCGAACAGCCGCATCCCGGCGATCGTGCCCACGGCCGCGACCGTGACGCTGATGAGGATCAGGGCGCCGTCCAGACCGAAGAGGCTGAACGTCTCGGGGCTGCGGCCCAGCGTCTGTTCGGCATGGGCGAAGACCGGGTCGAGCCAGCTGGAGATCGCCCCGGCCCCGAACGGCAGGCCCAGGCCCAGGCCAAGCAGGGCCGACGGGATGGCCAGCAGGACGAGCGGCACGGTCATCGAGCGGGGCGACTCATGCACCTGCGGCTCCACGGCCGGGTCGACATGGCTGGGGCCGTAGAAGGTCTTGCCCATGAGCCGGAACATGTAGAAGGCGGTCAGGCCGGCCACCCCGATGCCCACGATCCAGACCCACAGGAAACCGGCCTTGAAGCTCTGGCCCAGGATCTCGTCCTTGCTGAAGAAGCCGGCCAGGGGCGGGATGCCGGCGATGGCCAGTGTCCCCACCAGCATCGTGGCGTGGGTCACCGGCAGCTTGCGCCATAGGCCGCCCATGCGGTTCATGTCCTGCTCGTCGTGCACCCCGTGGATGACCGACCCGGAATCGAGGAACAGCAGGCCCTTGAAGAAGCCGTGGGCCATGAGGTGGAAGATGGCCGCCACGTAGGCGCCCACGCCAAGGGCCGCGAACATGTAGCCCAGCTGGCTCAGCGTGGAGTAGGCCAGGACGCGCTTGATGTCGGTCTGGGTCAGGGCGATCGAGGCGGCCAGGAGGGCCGTGAAGATGCCGATCGCGGCGACGATGACCATGGCCGACCCGCTCTGGCTGAAGATGGGGTTGGCGCGGGCCACGAAGTAGACGCCGGCGTTGACCATCGTCGCGGCATGGATCAGGGCGCTGACCGGCGTGGGGCCCTCCATCGCGTCGGGCAGCCACACGTGGAGGGGGAACTGCGCGCTTTTGCCGACGGCCCCGCACAAGAGCAGCAGGGCGAGGCCGGTCATCTCCCAGGGCGCGATGGCGCCGCTGGCCAGCTTGGCCGGCAGGAGGTTGAACACGTCCGTGAAGTCGAGCGTCCCCACGGTCGACCAGACGGCCATGATGCCGAGGGCGAAGCCGACGTCGCCGACGCGGTTGACGAGGAAGGCCTTCTTGGCCGCGATCGACGCGCTGCGCCGCCGGTACCAGAAGCCGATGAGCAGGTAGCTCGACAGGCCGACCAGTTCCCACGCCGCGAACAGCAGCAGGAAGTTGCCCGCCAGGACCAGCAGCAGCATGCTGAACATGAAGAAGTTGAGGTAGGCGAAGAAGCGCCACCGGCCTGGGTCGTGGGCCATGTAGCCGATCGAGTAGATGTGGACCAGCATGCCCACCGTGGTGACCACGATGAGCAGCGCCGCGGTCAGGTTGTCGACCGACAGGTTGAAGTCGATGGTGAAGGCGCCGGCCGGGATCCAGCGGTAGAGCGTGACCTGCAGGCCCGCGTCGCCGTTGCCCCCGGTCAGTTGGCTGTAGACCACGACCATGGCCACGGCCCACGTGGCGAGGATGGCCGCCACGGCCGGCACCCATGAGCGGGGCCCGAGGCGTCGCCCCACGAGCGCCGTGATGGCGAAGCCGGCCACCGGCAGGAGCAGGAGCAGGACCGTCAGCTGGGTCACCGCTCAGTCACGCATCTGGGCGTACTCATCGACCAGCGGCGTGCGCCGGTTGCGGTAGATCGCGATGACGATGGCCAGGCCCACGGTCGCCTCGCCGGCCGCCACGGCCATCACGATGAGGGCGATCACCGCGGCGTTGCCGTGCAGCGACGGCACGAACGCCCCGAAGGCCAGGATGGCCAGGTTCACCGCGTTGAGCATCAGCTCGATGCACATGAGCATGGAGATCGCGTTGCGCCGGGCCAGGAAGCCGAAGACGCCGATGCAGAAGAGGAGCGCCGAGAGGACGAGGTAGGCGTCGAGGTTGTGGCTCATATGTCGCTGTCGGAGCGCGGCGCGTCGTCCTTCTTGGCCAGGAAGACGCCCCCGATGACGGCCGCCAGCAGGAGCACGCTGACGACCTCGAACGGCAGCACGAAGTCGCCGAAGAGCTTGGAGGCGACATCGGTGGTGGCCGTGGCGCTGCGGTCCGGCTGGGCCAGCGGCCAGCTGGTCGCGCCGTCGACGATGACCAGCACGACGGCCAGACCGATGGCCGCCAGGGCGGCCGCCCACGCCTGGTGGTGGAAGACCAGGCGTGCCGGGCCGGCCTTGGACTGGGTGAGCATCACGGCGAACAGGATCAGCACGCTGATGGCGCCGATGTAGACGAGCACCTGCGCGCCGGCCACGAGCGGATTGCCGACCAGCACGTAGAGGCCGGCCAGGAACAGGAAGCAGACGATCATCCACAGGCCGCAGCGGATGATGTCGCGCCCCAGGACCACCATCAGGGCCGAGCCCAGGAGGCCGCCGGCGAGGATCAGGAACAGCAGGTCGTTCCAGCTCCAGCCGAGCAGCGGGATCGTCGAGGGGATGGTCAGCATGGCGACCTAGGAGGCGTCGGACGCGTGGCCGTCGCCGTGGCCGTTGCCCAGCCCGTTGCCGTTGCCGCGCACGCTGGCCGGCAGGACGGGGAGGAGGCGGCTGGCGTCCACGGGCCGGCCCGCCGCCTGCGCGCGCGTCAGCCAGTCGCGTTCGCGCTGGATGTAGGTGATCTCGCTGGTGTGCTCGATGGCGCTGATGGCCAGCAGGTCGATCATCGGCTCGGCCCGGCTCTCATGTGACAGTTCGAAGTCCGGGCCGCAGCGGAGCGCGTCGTAGGGGCAGGCGTCGACGCAGATGCCGCACAGGATGCAGCGGCTCTCGTCGACGTCGTAGCGCTCCAGGACCCGCGGCTTGGGCATGAGCGCGCCGGTCGGGCACGTCTCGGCGCACCGCCCGCAGCTCACGCAAGGCGTCGTGTTGAGGCTCATGTCGAGGGGCGTCGTGACGAGCGTGTCGAAGCCGGTGCGCATGAAGTCGTAGCAGGCCGCGCCGACGACCTCCTTGCACACGTTGGCGCAGCGGCCGCAGTCGATGCAGCGCGACGGCTCGCGCAGGATGAAGGCGTGGCTGTCGTCGCGGATGTAGTCGTGGTTGTAGCCGGTGAAGCGGTTCTCGGTCACCGACCGGAAGGACAGGCCGGTCCGCGCCGGTTCCAGGGTCGCCAGCGTCGTGCCGTACTCGATGCCCTGGCGGCGCAGGTCGCAGAAGCCGATGGCTTCGCAGGTGCACTGCAGGCAGCGCCCGGACTCGCTCATCGCTTCCTGCTGCGTGTAGGGGATCTCGTACTCGATGTAGCTCTGCTTGCGCACCTCGGGCGCCATCGACTTCAGGCGCAGGCGCGGTTCCTTGCGCTCGTCGGTGTAGGGCACGATGGACAGGAACTCGGGCTGCGGCTCGGCCAGCGTCTGGCGCGTCCGGATCGCCTCCAGGTCGTGGCCCTTGAGGTAGGCGTCGATGGCGTAGGCGGAGCGACGGCCCTCGCCCACCGCCTGGACGACCGTCGTCGCCCCGACACGCACGTCGCCCGTGGCGAAGACGCCGGCGCGCCCGGTGGAGAAGGTGACCGCGTCGGCCTGCAGGCGCCGCTGCTTGGAGGCGGCCAGGCCATCCGAACCGTGGTCAAGCCAGGTCAGTTCGGGGCCCTGGCCGATGGCCAGCAGGACGCGATCGCAGGGGATGGTGAACTCCGTCCCCTCGACCGGCTCGGGTCGCCGCCGTCCCTTCTCGTCCGGCGCGCCAAGGCGCATGCGGATGAACTCGACGCCCGTGACCTTGCCCTTGGCGTCGGCCAGGACCCGGGTCGGCGCGGCCTGGAAGATGGCCCGCGCACCTTCCTCGATGGCCTCGTGGACCTCGTTGGCGGCCGACATCTCCTTCATGTCGCGGCGATAGACCAGCGTCACCTCGCTGGCGCCTTGCCGCAATGACGTGCGGGTGCAGTCCATCGAGGTGAAGCCGCCGCCGATGACGACCACCCGCTTGCCCTTGTGGCCGGGGTAGGGCAGGCCGAGCGTCGCGATGCGCAGGTACTCCAGGCCGTCGAGCACGTCGGGGGCGTCCTCGCCGGGCACGCCGAGCTTGTTCGTGTCGTAGCAGCCGATCGCCACGCAGACCGCGTCGAAGGCCTGGTTCTGCAGGTCATCGATGGTGAAGTCGCGACCGAGGGCCTTGTCGCAGACCATGCGGATGCCCAGGTCGGTAAGGCTCTCGTACTCCGGCGCCAGGACCTCGTCCTTGGGCAGGCGGTACTGCGGGATGCCGTAGCGCAGCATGCCGCCGGGGGCCGGGTCGCGCTCGTAGACGGTGACCTCGTGGCCGGCGATGGCCAGGTAGTACGCGGCCGAGGCCCCCGCCGGGCCCGAGCCGATGACCGCCACCCGCTTGCCCGAGGCGGCCTGGACCTCGAACGGCAAGGGCGCCTTCTGGCCCCGGCCCAGGGCCTTGATGACCTGATCCCCGGCGTAGCGGTGGCTGTCGCGGATGGCGATGGCCTCGTCCACCTCGTCGCGGCGGCAGTGCTCCTCGCACGGTGCGGGGCAGACCCGGCCGAGGATGCTGGGGAAGGGGATGGTGCGCTTGAAGATGCGGGCCGACTCGACGAAGTTGCCTTCCGTGTTGGCCTTCAGGAAGCCCGGGATGTCGATGTGGCTGGGGCACTTGTTCTGGCACGGCGGCAGGCAGTAGGCGTTGTGGTCGCTGAAGATCAGCTCCAGGTTCGTCTTGCGCAGCTGGCGGATGCGGGCGGTCTGGGTCTGGACGACCATGCCCGCCTCGGCCGCGCGGGAGCAGCTGATGGGCGGCTGGTCCTCACCGGCAAGGTCCACGACGCACATGCGGCAGGCGCCGAAGCCCGGCAGCTTGGGCTCATAGCACAGGGTCGGGATCTCGATGCCGTTGTCACGGCACAGCTCCAGGATGGTCTGGCCCTCGCGACCGGTGATCTGCCGGCCGTCCACCTCGATGGTGATGGCCGGGCTGACCTGGGGGCGCTGCGGCGCCTGCGTGTCGAGCAGGCGGTCGGCGAGTGAGTCCTGGGCGGCGGTCGGCGCAGGCAGCAGGTCGGTCATGCGCGGACGGGTCCTTGGCTGGCGAGGGACAGGCTCATCGGGCGGCTCCGGCGGCGACGCGCAGGGGCTTGCACACCCCGGCGGCGCACCGGCCGCGCACGATGTGGTCGTCGAACTCCTGGCGGAAGTATCGCATCCCCGATGTGAGCGGATTGGGGGCCGTGATGCCGTGGCCGCACAGCGAGCCGTCCCGGACATCGGCCGCCAGGTCCAGCAGCAGGCCCGGGTCGGTGGGCCGCGGACGGCCGGTCATGAACCGCTCGCCGATCTCCGTGAGGCGTCGCGTGCCGATGCGGCAGGGGATGCACTTGCCGCACGACTCGTCGTTCATGAAGCGCTCCATGAGCGTGGCCAGCTCGACGATGCAGGCGTGCTCGTCCAGGACGAGCACCGAGCCCGAACCCAGGATCGCCCCGGCCGCCTCGAGCGGGCCGGGCGCGAGGGGCGTGGCCAGGCCGTCGGGGGGCAGGAAGCCGCCCGACGGGCCGCCCACGAGGGCCGCCTTGAGCTGTCCGGTCGCGCCGCCGGCGGCCTTGTCGACCACCACGGCAAGGGGGGTGCCGGTGGGCACCTCGGCCACGCCCGGACGGTGGACGGCGCCGCTGAGTTGCACGAGGACGGTGCCCGGGAAGTCCGGATCCCCGATCGCCCGGAACTTGGCCGGACCGTTGACGAGGAGCCACGGCACGCTCGCCAGCGTGGCCACGTTGTTGACCACGGTGGGGGCCCCGAAGAGGCCGCGTTCGGAGGGGTAGGGCGGCCGCTGGTCGGGCATGCCGCGCTTGCCCTCGAGCGCCCGCATGAGGACCGTCTCCTCGCCCAGCAGGAAGCCGCCCTCCAGCGGCCGGATCTGGATCTCCACCGTGACGCCGCTGCCGAGCACGTCGTAACCGAGATACCCGGCGGTCTGGGCAGCCTCCAGGGCCGCCGTGAGCCGCTCGATGGCGGCGGTCGCGTCGGCGCGCACGACGAGGAACCCTTCCTCGGCCCCGACAGCGAACGCGGCGAGGGCCAGGCCCTCCAGCACGGCGTGGGGGTCGGCCGCCATCAGGGTGCGGTCGACGACGACGCCGGGATCGGCCTCGTAGCCGTTGGCCACGGCGTAGCGCACCGGCGCGGGCTGGGCCCGCACCGCGCGCCACTTGTCGGCCGTCGGGTAGCCGGCCCCGCCACGGCCCCGCAGCCCCGCCTCGCCGACGGCCCGCACCACCGCCTCCGGGCCCTGGCGGACGGCCGACTTCCAGGCCACCCAGGCGCCCAGCTTCTCCGCCTCGGCCAGGCCGGCCCGCGCCTCGAGCTTGCCGGCCCGGGCCAGGAGCACCGACGGCCAGCCGGCCGGCTGGCGCAGGATCGGGGCGGCCATCTCAGGCCCGTCCCGCCGGCGCGTGACCGGCCCGCAGGCGGGTGAGCAGATCGGCGATCCCCTTGGCCGTCGGCTCCGCCTGGACGGCGCCATCGAGCGTGACGTAGACGGCCCCCGGTGAGCCGCCGTGGCAGGCGGTCGCTTCGAGCCGCACGGCGCCCTCCGGGCTGGTGCCGCCGAGCGTGGTCGAGGCTGCCGCCTCGGCCGCCGCCAGGACGCGGCCGGCGCCGCGGAACGTGCAGCTGGGGCAACGGCAGATGGCCAGCACGTGGCCGCCGGCCGGCGCCATGCGCAGCTGGTCGTAGTACGTGGCCGTGCCGTAGACCTCGGCGTACCACGCACCCGTGGCGTGGCTGATGTGCTTGAGGGCGGCCACCGACAGGTAGCCGTACGCCTCCTGGGTCCGGCCCAGGATCGCCAGCATGTGGCGAGGGTCGTAGGCCTCGTCGGCCAGGATCGCGTCGAGCGCCGCCGTGTCGATCGGCTCGAACGGCGTGGCCGTGGGGTCGGGGACCGTCCGCCCGGAGCGGCGGAGGGCCGATTCCTCGCGCCGCTCGCCGTACTGCTCGGCCGGGCCCCAGTGGACGTGGTACCGGTTGCGGGTGTCGACCCCGCCCATGTCGATGCACTCGATCGGGCAGGCCGCCGCGCACTGGAAACAGGTCTCGCACTTCAGCGCCCCGGCCTCGTCGTAGAGCAGCAGCAGGCGGCCGCGATGGCGGGGCGCGACCGGGTACACCTCCTCCGGGTACTGCACCGTCGGCTTGAGGCGCAGCATGTTGCGGAAGGTCAGGGCCATGCCCTTGAGGATCCCCAGGCCGGGCACGAAGCTCATCCGCGGACCTGGGCGATGATCAGGATGGCCAGCGCGGTCACGAACAGGTTGGCCAGCGAGGCCGGCAGAAGCCACTTCCAGGCGAAGCCCATCAGCTGGTCGATGCGCACGCGCGGCAGGGTGGCTCGCATCCACACGAAGATGACGACGAAGACATAGGTCTTGCCCAGGAACCAGATCAGGCCCATGACCGCGTCGAAGCTGAAGGCGGCCCAGATGAGGACGGCCGCCCCGACGAGGGCGTTGAAGCACAGGAAGCCGATCGCCAGGGCCTGCCAGAAGCGCAGCTTGGTGAAGAGCATCCAGAACGGCAGCGCCAGCAGCGCGGTCAGGATGGGCGGCACGACGAGGACGGCGATCAGCAGGCCGACGCCCAGGCCGCTCAGGTCGATGGCGCCCGGATGCGCGCCAAGCGCCTGCCACACCGGGGTCAGGTCGAGCGGCGCGTTCCAGCCGCCCAGGAAGAGGGTCACGGTGAGGGCCGAGAGGATGAAGACGTTGACGTACTCGGCGAAGAAGAAGAAGCCGAAGCGCATGCCGCTGTACTCGGTGGCGAAGCCGGCCACGATCTCGCTGTCGGCCTCGGTCAGGTCGAACGGCGTGCGGTTGCCCTCGGCGGTGGCGGCGACGAAGAAGATGACCGCCGCCAGTGGCTGGCGGAAGACGTACCAGTCCAGGAACGAGCCGGACTGCTGGTGGACGATCGTGTTGAGGCTGAGCGTGCCGGCCAGCATGATCACGCCGACCACCGAGAGGGTCAGGGGGATCTCGTAGCTGATGATCTGGGCCGCCGCCCGCAGGGCCCCCAGCAGCGAATACTTGTTGAAGCTGGACCAGCCGGCCATCATCAGGCCGACCACGCCAAGGCCCCCCACGGCGAAGAAGTAGAGCAGGGCCAGGTTCATGTCCTGGGCGAACAGCCCCGGCGCGAAGGGGATGACCAGGAAGCTCATGACCGAGGCGAGGTAGACGACCACCGGCGCGAGGGTGAAGACCGGCACGTCCGCCCCGGTCGGGGTGAAGTCCTCCTTGGCCAGCACCTTGAAGCCGTGCAGCGTCGACGCCAGGACGCCCCATGGGCCCTGGCGGTTGGGGCCGAGGCGCAGGTTCTGCAGGGCGATGACCTTCATCTCCAGGTAGATGATCACGAAGGCCGTGGGGACGGTGAAGAGCAGCACGGCCGTCGCGGCCACGAGGAAGCGCAACAGCAGGACGTTGTCGTTGAGCGCCTCGTAGATCCAGCTCCACAGGTTGGGCAGGATGCCGCTCGAGACGCCGCCCAGGAAGACCACCGCGAGGCCGCCGGCCACGGCGGCGAGAGGCAGCAGGACGCGGCCGGCCGGCGAGAGGCGCTGCCACGGCCGCGAGACGATGGTCACTTGTCCACGCCGCCCATGATCGGGTCCAGGCTGGCCATGATGGCCATGATGTCGGCGATGAGATGGCCCGGCGAAAGCAGGCCCACCGACTGCAGGTTGAAGAACGAGGGGTCGTGGATGCGCAGCCGGAAGGGCTGGTCGGTGCCGTCGCTCATGGCGTAGACGCCGTACTGGCCGCGTGGGCTCTCGATGGCCGCCCAGGCCCGCCCCGGTCGCGGCCGCAGCAGCCGCGGCAGCTTGGCCATGATGGGCCCGTCGGGGATGCGGTGGAGCACCTGGTCGATGATGTGGATGCTCTGCTTGATCTCGTCGAGGTGGAGCAGGTAGCGGGCGTACGAGTCGCCCTCCTCGCGGGTCGGGATCTCGAACTCGAGTTCGGGGTAGACCGAGTAGGGATGCGCCCGCCGCACGTCGTAGGGGATGCCCGTGGCGCGCAGGGGTGGGCCGCTGAGGCACATCCGCAGGGCCGTCTGGCGGTCGATGCGGCCCAGGCCGCGCGTCCGCCCGACGAAGATCTCGTTGCTGTTGATGAGGGTCATGCTGTCTTCGATGTGGCGCAGGGCGTGGCTCATCCAGTCGCCCAGCCGGCTCATGAACTCGTGGTTCAGGTCGCCGTTGACGCCGCCGATGCGCATGTAGTTGAAGAGCAGCCGCTGGCCGGTCAGGGCGGCCAGCATCTCGACGATCTCGTCGCGCTCGAGGAAGCCGTACAGGATCGGCGTGATGCCGCCGAGGTCAAGCGCCAGCCAGCCCATGAAGAGGGCATGACTGGAGATGCGGTTCAGTTCGCAGGCCAGGACCCGGATGTAGTCCGCCCGGCGCGGCACGGTCACGTCCAGCAGCTTCTCGGCGGCCAGCACCGGGACGTACTCGCTGAACATCGAGGCGATGTACTCGAGCGGGTCGCAGTGGCTGATGACCATGTGCCAGTCGCTGTTCTCGCAGATCTTCTCCACGCCCCGGTGGAGGTAGCCCAGCACGGGGTCTAGGTCGACGATCCGCTCGCCGTCGATCTTGAGGACGACGCGCAGCACGCCGTGCGTCGAGGGGTGCTGCGGGCCGATGTTGATGAGCATCTCCCCTTCGCGCAGGGTGTAGAACTCGGCCTCCCGCTCGGTGCGCGGCGGATAGGGCGGGATGGCGTCGTAGATGGTGGCCGGGGTGTCGACGAAGAGCGACGGGTCGTCGAGCGAGCGGATCCTGGTCTCGGGCGAGGTCATGGGGTGGCCCCGCGGGCGTGGCGCAGATCGGCCGGCGTGCCCGTCAGCACGGCCGGCTCGGGCGCGGCCTCCATGGGCCGCACGCCCTCGCCGGGCGAGCGGCTGGCGTCGTCGGGCAGGAGGAAGTCCTTGCGCAGGGGGAAGCTGCGGTAGTCGGGCGGCATGTAGATGCGGCGCAGGTCGCGGTTGCCCTCGAAGACGATGCCGAACATGTCGTACGCCTCCCGCTCGGCCCATTCCGCCCCGCGCCACAGGAAGGTGACCGACGGGGCGCGCGGATCCTCGCGCGACAGGCCGGAGGCGACGACGCGCAGCCAGTCGCGCGTGCCGGCCGACCAGAGGTGGTAGACGACTTCCATGGCCGTGCCCGTGTCCACGCCGCACAGGTCGGCCAGCAGCTCGAACCGGAGGGCGGGGTCGTCATGGATGGTGCGCATGACGTCGGCCACGTCGGCCACGTCGACCAGGATCTCGGTCGTGTCGCCGCGCCCGCCGACGGGCGCGCGCAGGCGACCAGCGAGCGCGGTCTGCAGGCGGCGCGCCAGGGCCCTGTCCAGGTCGAAGCCTCCCTTGGCCGGCCTACACGCCCGTCGGCACGGAGGGGCCCACCTGGCGCTCGGGCCAGTGGCCGCGCCGGGCCATGATCAGCTGCTGCAACTTGAGCATGCCGTAGATGAGGCCCTCCGGGCGGGGCGGACAACCCGGCACGTAGACGTCGACGGGCAGGACCCGGTCGATGCCCTGGACGGTGGCGTAGGAGCGCTTGTAGCGGCCACCGGAGCAGGTGCAGTCGCCCATCGCCACGCACCACTTGGGCTCGGGCATCTCCTCCCACAGGCGCACCAGCGGGCCGGCCATCTTGGTCGTCAGCGTGCCGGCCACGATGAGCACGTCGGCCTGGCGCGGGCTGGCCCGGAAGGGGAACATGCCGAAGCGGTCCATGTCGTTCTTGCTGGTGGCGGCGGACATCATCTCCATGGCGCAGCAGGCCAGCCCCGACAGGAGGGGCCACAGGCTGTTGGCGCGGATCAGGTCAAGGACGTAATCGGCCTTGGTGGGGATGATCTCGAGGGCGCCGCTGAAGCGGGCGTTGTCGCTCTTGTCGCCATACAGCTCAAGTTCGCGCAGGTGCGTGATGGTCGGCGGGCGGCCGCCGTCGTAGGCCGCCGGATCGGCCGCCGACCAGAGCGAGTTGGCCACCACGAGGGGCCGATCGACGCTCCCGTCGGGCTCCGCCACCGGCGCCGGCAGGTCCCGCGGCTCGTTCACTTCCACGTCAGGACCCCCTTCCGCCAGGCGTAGCCCAGGCCCACGAGGAGGATGCCGACGAACATCAGCATGCTGACGAAGCCGCCCAGCAGCACGTCACGGAAGACCAGCGCCCAGAGGTAGATGAAGACGACCTCGATGTCGAAGGCCACGAAGAGCAGGGCATAGATGTAGAACGAGAGCCCGAAACGGCCCCACGTGTCACCGAACGTGTCGATGCCCGACTCGTAGGGCAGGCCCTTGTGGCGATCGCCCTTGCTGCGATGGCTGAGGAGCCACGCAGCGCCGATCGTCAGGAAGACGAAGCTGACGCCGGCGAAGGCGAAACCAAGCACGTACCAGAGCTGCGTCACGGGTCCTCGCGATTGCGGTCAGGTCACCCATCGGGCCGGGCGCCGGCGACCAAGGGGCACGGTCGATCCGGCGTTCTGCCCGCACCGGCATTCTATCGTGGCCCGCTGCGACCGCGGGCCGGCCAGC
>DATBOX010000133.1:0-9185 GCA_036561685.1 Candidatus Limnocylindrales bacterium
CATCCGCTCGGCCTCCTCCGCCCCCAGGCGGAAGGTCAGGGTCGCCCGGTCGACCTCCACCAGCGCATCGCGCACGGGCTTGCCGGCCTCGCGGGCCATCAGCCGGCCGAGCTCCTCGCGGCGCGCCTTGAGGCCGGCGCTGACGTTGCGCAGGATGGCGCCCCGCTCGTAGGCGGGCAGGCGGCGCGTCACCTCGAAGCCGTCGACCGCCGCGGCGATGGCCGCCTCGACCTGTTCGGCCGACGCGCTGTAGGTCTCGCCGGCGGGCGTGTCGGGATGGGCCGGGTCGTCGACGACGAGGCGTTCGGGCGAATCGACCCAGCGGCCGGCCAGGAAGATGGGATGGGGCTTCGTGCCGGTGATGGTCATGGGGTCTGGCTCCGGGCTGCGGGTGGCAACCGATTCTACGTCCCGGGCACGTCGGTCCGGCGGCGGCGGCCGGGGGCCCGTATCCTGCCCCGATGGCGCGCCGCTACCGCTTCCGCCAGGTCGACGTCTTCACCGACCGGCCGTTCGCCGGCAACCCCCTGGCCGTCTTCCCCGAGGCTGACGGCCTGTCCGACGATGAGATGCAGGCCATCGCCCGCGAGATGAACCTGTCGGAGACGACGTTCGTGCTGCCGGTGACCGCGGCCGGCGCGGCCGAGGGCGCCACCTACCGCATGCGCATCTTCACGCCTGGCGTGGAGCTGCCGTTCGCCGGCCACCCGTCGGTCGGCACGGCCTGGGTCCTCGCCGAGGAGGGCGCCTTCCCCCTGCCCGGACCGGTGACCGAGGTGCGCCAGGAGATCAAGATCGGCGTGCTGCCGCTGGCCATCGAGGCCGCCGACGGACGTCCCGGCGCGGTGACCATGACGCAGGGCGCGCCGGAGCTCCGGGCGATCCTGCCGGCGGCCGAGCTGGCCGCGCTCGCCGAGGCGCTCGGCGTGCCGGTGGACGCGCTCGGCTGGACGGATGCCGACGGCACGGCGCACGACGGCGGCCGGGTCCCGCCGCGGGTCGTCACGACCGGCCTGCCCTACCTGGTGGTGCCCTTCCGCGACCGGGCGGTCCTGGCAGGGGTGAGCAGCGATCGCAATGCCCCAGCCTCGGTCGTGGCGCGGCGCCACGGCTGCGACAGCGTCGCGTTGGTCGCCCCGGGCAACTCCGGGGCGATCGAGGATGGGGACGTCCACGTGCGCGTGCTGGTCGACCCGGCGGTCGGCATCCAGGAGGACCCGGCCACGGGGTCGGCGGCGGGGCCGATCGCGGTCTACCTCGGCGTCCTCGGGGGCGCCCAGGACGAGGTGCGGCACCTGGTCATCGAGCAGGGCGTGGAGATCGGCCGACCCTCCCGCCTTGACGTGCAGGCCGCCTTCTACTCGGACGGCCAGCCGCGCAGCGTGCGTCTCACGGGGCGGACCGTCCCGGTGCTGTCGGGCACGCTCGAGGTGCCCTGACAGCGCCCTCGGCGGGTCAGGCGGAGGCGGCTCGCGGGTAGCTGCCGAGCACCCGCAGGAACGAGACGGCTTCGCTGAGGCGCCCCAGGGTCGCGGCGACCCCCGGCTCCACGGCGTCGGCGTCGAGGTCGATCCAGAAGACGTACTGCCAGGCGCGCCCGCGCAGCGGCCGCGACTCGAGCTTGCTCATGTTCAGCCCGCCCTCGGCGAGGACCCGCAGGGCACGCACGAGGGAGCCCGGCTCGTTGGCCAGGCCAAGGACCAGCGTGGTGCGCATGGGCCTGGCGCCGGCCGGCGCGGTCCCGGCGACCGCACCCGGCGTCCAGCCGTCAGGCCGGGCCACCACGAGGAAGCGGGTGCGGTCGTCGGGCGTGTCCTCGATCCCGGCAGCGAGGACCTCCAGGCCGTACCGCTCGGCCGCCCGTGGCGAGACGACTGCTGCCGCGCCGCGTTCCCCCCGCTCGGCCACCATGCGCGCCGCGGCCGCCGTGTTGTAGGTCGTCAGGAGCGTCCACGCGCGCGTGCGCAGGAAGCGCTCCGCCTGGGCCAGGGCCTGGACGTGGGAGTAGACGCGCTCGACCTGGTCGAGGCGCTGACCGGGCACCGCCGCCAGGCACAGGCGGACCGGCACGATGACCTCGCCGACGATCACCAGCTCGAACTCGAGCAGCAGGTCGTACGTCTCGCGGACCGTCCCCCCGAGGACGTTCTCGATGGGCAGCACGCCGGCCGCGGCCGACCCATCGGACACGGCGGTGAAGACCTCACGGAAGCCGGCCGCGCCACGCGGCGGCGCCAGGCCGCCACCGATCGCCAGGGCCGCCTCCTCGGCGAAGGATCCCGGCTCGCCCGGGTAGGCGACCGCGCCGTCGATACGCTGTTCGTTCATCGTGACGCGGGCGTCGTCATCGGCCCATGATGACGAGAACGGGCGCCGCCCGGCGGACACCCAGCCCGCTGCGCCGCCGCCGTGGAGGGATCGACGTGATCAGTGAGTTCCGCGCGTTCCTGCTCAAGACCAACGCCCTCGCCCTGGCCATCGGCGTCATCATCGGCGCGGCGCTGGGGAGCGTCGTCGGGTCGCTGGTGAACGACATCATCATGCCGCCCGTCGGGGTGCTGCTGGGAGGCGTCGACTTCTCCTCGCTCGTCATCAAGCTCAAGGATGCGACGGTCGATGCCGCCGGCAAGCCCGTGCCGGAGGTCGATATCCGCTACGGCACCTTCATCAACTTCGTCATCACCTTCGTCGTCATCGCCTTCGTCGTGTTCATGATCGCCCGCTCGTTCATCAAGGAACCGCCGGCAGCCGACATGAAGACGTGCCCCTTCTGCAAGGAAGCCAACGCCGTCGATGCGTCCAAGTGCAAGGCCTGCACCAGCGCGATCTGACGAGGCACCGGCCGGTGTCGGCCGGGCCTGTGGTCAGCGCTCGAACCAGGCCGTCGTGTCGTGCTTGCCGGCCGCCTCGTCGAACTCGGCGGCGGGCTGGACCTGCCGCTTCGACCGTGACCGTCGGGCGTTGCCCGCGGCCTCGGTCGCGCCGGCCCAGTGGGCCTCTGCGAGCAGGCCGTTGAGGGCCGCGATGTAGGCCTCCACGGAGGCGGCGACGATGTTGGTGCCCTTGGCCGTGGCGGCATAGGTGCCCTGGGCGCGCCGCCCACGCGCGCCACCGGGGGGCGCGAGCCGCACGCTGACCTCGCCCTCGGCGTCCGGCCCCTCCGCCACGGCATGCACGTCGTAGGCGACCAGCCGCGGATGGCCCTCCAGCACGCTCTCGAGGGCGTCGTCCACCGCCCGGAACAGGGCATGGATGGCCCCGTTGCCTTCGGCGGTGCCGTGCCACTGGTGGTCACCGCTCTCGACGATGACGACGCCGCGGCTCTGCACGTTGGAACCGGTCGTGCAGCTCCAGCGGGAGAGACGGATGCTCTGGGTCGCCTCGGGACCGCTCACGGTCGTCCTCCCTGGATCGTGGTGAAGTGGCGTTCGTCGCGGCGGGTGAGGCGCGCCTCGCCCTTCCACAGGGCGTACTCAAGGGAGTCGCCCAGGGCCAGCCACGACGCGGCGATGATGTTGGTGTCGCTGCCGATGGTGCTCCATGTGCCCGCCGGGCTGCTCGACTCGATGAGCACGCGTGTCTTGGCCGCGGTGGCCGAGGCGCCGTCGAGGATGCGCACCTTGTAGTCGACGAGGTGGACCGCGTCGAGCTCGGGATAGAAGGCCCGGAGCGCCTTGCGGAGGGCCTGATCAAGGGCGTTGACGGGACCGTTCCCGTCGGCCGCCGTATGGAGGACCTCGCCCTCCACCTCCACCTTCACGGTGGCCTCGGCGCGCAGCTCGGCCCCGTCGCGCTGCTCGACGAGGACGGTGAAGTCGAGCAGGCGGAACGGCGGCCGGTAATCAGACCGCTGACGGCGGATCAGTAACTCGAACGACGCGTCGGCGCCCTCGAAGCTGGCACCCTCGGCCTCGAGGCGCTTGATGAGGGCCGACAGCTCGCGCGGGTCGAGCACGCCGGCCAGCTCGTGGCCCAGCTGTTCGGCGCGCCACTGGGTGTTGACGCGGCCCCCCAGCTCCGAGACGACGAGTCGCGTCTCGTTGCCCACCAGGGCCGGGTCGACGTGCTGGTAGCTGTGGCGCACCTTGGCCGTGGCGGCGCCGTGCACGCCGCCCTTGTGGGCGAACGCGCTCTGGCCCACGTACGGCTGGAAGGCATCGGGCGTCACGTTGGCGACCTCGGCCACGAAGCGCGAGAGGTCGGTCAGGCGGGTCAGGTCGGCGCCCGCGGGGACCGTCTCACGCCCCGCCTTGAGGGCCAGGTCGGCCCAGATGGTGACCAGATTGGCGTTGCCGCAGCGTTCGCCGTAGCCGTTGATGGTGCCCTGGACGTGGCGCACCCCGGCCTCCACCGCGGCCAGCGAATTGGCCACCGCGAGGCCCGCGTCATCGTGGACGTGGATGCCGTAGCGCACCACCCCCCCGATCTCGTCGATGACCTGGCGCACGATGGTGGCCACCTCGTCGGTCAGGCAGCCCCCGTTCGTGTCGCACAGGACGAGCGTCGAGGCACCCGCCGCGAGGGCCGCGCGCAGGGTGGCGAGGGCGTAGGCGCGATCGGCCTTGTAGCCGTCGAAGAAGTGCTCCGCGTCGTAGACCACCTCGCGGCCGTCGACCCGGCAGAAGCCCACCGAGTCACCGACCATGGCCAGGTTCTCCTCGGGGGTCGCCCCCAGGACCTCGGTCACGTGGAGCAGCCAGCTCTTGCCGAAGATGGTGACCACGGGCGTCCCGGCGGCCACGAGCGCCTGCAGGTTCGGGTCGTCGGCGGGCCGGTTGGAGCGGTGGCGCGTCGAACCGAAGGCGGCGATGCGGGCCTGCCGCCAGGTCACCCGCCGGGCCTCGGCGAAGAACTCGACGTCCTTGGGGTTGGACCCCGGCCAGCCGCCCTCGATGTAGGTCAGCCCGGCGTCGTCCAGCCGATGGGCGATCTTGAGCTTGTCGGCCAGCGACAGGACGAGGCCCTCGCCCTGCGTGCCGTCCCGCAGCGTGGTGTCGTAGAGCACGACCGGGTCGCTCACCGCGCGGCGCTCGCGGCCTGGCCGGCGGCCGCGGCGGCGCCGCGCCGGGTCACGCGGTCGATGATCGCCGCGGTCATGGCGTCCGTGTCGTCGGTCCGGCCAAGGTCCACCGTGCCGTGCCCGTCCGCCAGCGCCTGGGCCACGGCCGCCTCCACCGCCTGCGCGGCGTCGGCCTCGCCGAGCGACCAGCGCAGCAGCATCGCCGCGGAGCGGATCGTGCCGATCGGGTTGGCCTTGCCCTGGCCGGCGATGTCGGGGGCGGAGCCATGGATGGGCTCGTAGAGCCCGAAGCGTCCCACCGCGGTGAGCCGGTCGCCGAGGGAGGCCGAGGGCAGCATGCCCAGCGAGCCGGCCAGCACCGAGGCCTCGTCCGACAGGATGTCGCCGAAGAGGTTCTCCGTGACGATGACGTCAAACCCAGAGGGGCGCTGGATGAGCAGCATCGCCGCCGCGTCGACCAGGCGGTGCTCCACGGTCACGTCGGGGAAATCGGCGCGGGTCTCCTCGACCACCTTGCGCCACAGCCGTGACGTGGCCAGCACGTTGGCCTTGTCCACGCTCGTGACATGGTGGCGGCGGCCGCGCGCCATCTCGAACCCCAGGCGGACCAGGCGGCGGATCTCGCCCTCGGTGTAGACGAGCGTGTCGATCGCCTCGCGTCCGGCCGCCGTGACGCGCTCCTCCGACGGCCTGCCGAAGTACAGCCCGCCGGTCAGCTCGCGCAGGATCAGCAGGTCCACCCCTGCCAGCCGCTCCGGCCGCAGGGGCGACGCGTCGACCAGCGCCGGGTCCACCGTCACCGGCCGCAGGTTGGCGTAGAGGCCGAGCCCGCCGCGCATGGCGAAGAGGGCCTGCTCGGGCCGCACGGCGGCCCCGGGATCGTCCCAGCGGGGACCCCCGACGGCGCCCAGGAGTACGGCGTCGGCCGCCTGGCAGGCCGCCAGATCCTCGTTGCGGATGGCCGTGCCGTAGCGGTCGATCGCCGCGCCGCCCACGATGAGTTCCTGCCACTCGACCGTGAAGTCGAACCTCGCGCCGGCGGCATCGACGACGGCGCGCGCGGCCCTCACCACTTCCGGCCCGATGCCATCCCCCGGGATCGCCGCGACCCGGTAGCGGCCCGCCGTCATGCCGCCACGCCCGTGCGGCGTCCGGCGAGCTTGTTGAGGGCCGCCAGGTAGCCCTCCAGCGACGACTCGATGATGTTGGTGGAGAGACCATGGCCGGTGGCCGGCGGGGTGTCGGACGGGTCGCTCGACCGCCGGCAGCGCACGAGCGCCTGCCCCTGCGCATCCTCGCCGGCGGTGACCGCCCGGATCTCGTACTCGGTCAGGACGGGGTGCCAGCCCAGGGCCGCCTGGACGGCCACGTCGACGGCGCCGAAGAGGGCGTCGACCGGTCCGTTGCCGGTCGCCTCGGCGTGGCGCACCTCGCCGCCGATGCCCAGGGCCACGCTGCCGGACGAGCGGCCGCCGGCCGACGAGGTGACGCTCCAGCCATCGAGCGTCACCGCCTCGCTGACGGTCGGGCCGGCCTGCGTGGTCCGCTGCTCGACCAGCGCCAGCAGGTCCGCGTCGGTGACCTCCTTCTTCGTGTCGGCGAGGGCGATGACCTCGCGGTACACGGCGTCGAGCGCGGGGCCCTCCAGGTCGTGGCCCAGCTCGCGCAGCTTGCCCTGCAGGCCGCGCCGGCCGGACAGCTTGCCGACGGAGATGATCGACCCGGAGAGGCCCACCGACTGGGGCGTCATGATCTCGTACGTGAGGGGGTTCTTGAGCACCCCGTCCTGGTGGATGCCCGACTCGTGGGCGAAGGCGTTGCCGCCCACGATGGCCTTGTTGGGCTGCACGACGAAGCCGGTGAGGTAGCTCACGAGACGGCTGGCGGCGGTGATCTGCTCGGTGGCGACCCGCGTCGAGCCGTGGTCGAAACGGGCCGGGCGAGTCCGCAGGGCCATCACCACCTCCTCCAGGGAGGCGTTGCCGGCTCGTTCGCCGAGGCCGTTGATGGTGACCTCCACCTGGCGCGCCCCGGCCTGCACGGCGGCCAGCGTATTGGCCGTGGCCAGCCCCAGGTCGTTGTGGCAGTGGACGGAGACGGTCGCCTCCGAGCCGACCAGGTCGACCACCGCGGTGACCAGCCGGCCGAACTCGTCGGGGATGGCGTAGCCGACCGTGTCGGGGATGTTGACGGTGCTCGCGCCGGCGTCGACGACGGCCCGGTAGACACGCAGCAGGAACTCCGGGTCGGTCCGGGAGGCGTCCTCCGCGCTGAACTCGATCTCCGCATCGGGGCCGAGCGCCTGGCGGCCGTAGCGGACCCAGCGGGCCGCCTCCACGAGCGCCTGCTCGCGGTCGAGGTGCAGCTTGTGGACGAGGTGGATGTCGCTGGTGGCGATGAAGACGTGGAGGTGCGGTCGCTCGGCGATGCCGATGGCCTCCACGGCCCGCTGCGGGTCGCCGTCGCGGCAGCGCGCCAGGGCGGCCACGGCCACGCCGCGGGTCTCCCGGGCGATGCGGTGCACGGCGTCCCAGTCACCCGGCGAGGCGGCCGGGAAACCGGCCTCGATGACGTCGACATTGAGGCGGACCAGCTGGCGCGCGACCTCGATCTTCTCCTCGGCCGTCAGCGCGGCGCCGGGTGCCTGCTCCCCGTCACGAAGGGTCGTGTCGAAGACGCGGATGCGCCCGCTCTCGCGGACGCGGCCGGCCGGCGAGGTGCTCACGAGGCACCCGCGGCGGGTCGGCGCCCGGCCGACGCCTGCGCCTGCCCGGCCGTCACCTCGACCGGGTCCAGCCACGCCATCTGCGAGCGGAGGGCGGCGCCGACCTGCTCGATCTGGTGGTCACGGTCCTGGGCCCGCAGACGCTCGAAGGAAGGGCGGCCGGCGCGGTCCTCGGCGATCCAGCGGTCGGCGAAGGTGCCGTCCTGGATCTCCGCCAGGACCTGCCGCATCGTCGCGCGGACATGGTCGTCGATGATGCGCGGGCCGGAGACGTAGTCGCCGTACTCGGCCGTGTCGCTGACGCTGAAGCGCATGAAGTCGAGGCCGCCGCGGTAGAGCAGATCGACGATCAGCTTGAGTTCGTGGAGCGTCTCGAAATAGGCCAGCTCGGGCTGGTAACCGGCCTCCACGAGGGTCTCGAAGGCCATCTTGACGAGCGCCGCGGTGCCGCCGCACAGGACCGCCTGTTCGCCGAAGAGGTCCGTCTCGGTCTCCTCCGCGAAGGTCGTCTCCAGCACGCCGGCCCGCGTGGCCCCGATGCCGTAGGCGTAGGCCAGGACGCGCGCCCGGGCCGTGCCCGACGCGTCGTGGTGGACGGCGAAGAGGGCCGGCACGCCGCCGCCCGCCACGTAGACCGAGCGCAGCAGGTGACCCGGGCCCTTGGGGGCGACCATGCCCACGTCGATGAAGTCGGGCGGCTCGATGCGCCCGAAGCGGATGTTGAAGCCGTGGGCGAACAGCAGCAGCTGGCCCGGCCGCAGGTAGGGCGCGATGTCCTGCTCGTAGACCGCCTGCTGGGCCGTGTCGGGCACGGTCAGCATCAGGACGTCCGCCTGCCGCGTCGCCTCGGCCACGTCGAGCACGCGCAGGCCGGCGTCGGCGGCGAGGGCGCGGCTCTTGGAGGACGGCGGCAGGCCCACCACCACGTCGTAGCCCGAGTCCCGCAGGTTCTGGGCGTGGGCGTGGCCCTGGCTGCCGTAGCCGATGACGGCCACCTTCCGGCCCTGGATGACGCTCAGGTCAGCGTCGTCGTCGTAGAACATCTCGGCCACGGTGGCCACTCCTTCTGGTTGGGTTTGCAGGTGGTTCTCGGGTATGCCGCGAGGTCACCCTCGCGGAAGCTGTCAGGCCGAGCGCAGCGCCCGGTCGGTGATCGAGCGGGGACCGCGTCCGATGGCCACCATCCCCGACTGGACGAGCTCCTTGACCCCGAACGGTTCGAGCACCTCGAGGAAGGCCGAGAGCTTGTCACGGTTGCCGGTGACCTCGATGGTGAGCGTGTCGCTGACGACGTCGACCACCTTGGCACGGAACAGCTGCACCGTCTCGAGCACGTGGCTGCGGCTCTGCAGGTCGGCTCGGACCTTGACCAGCAGGATCTCGCGCTGCACCGAGGCGGTCGGGTCGAGCTCGACGACCTTGAGCACCTCGACGAGCTTG
>DATBOX010000134.1:0-8067 GCA_036561685.1 Candidatus Limnocylindrales bacterium
GGCACCTCGCGCAGGCCGCTGCCCGCCATCTCCAGCACGCCCACCTCCTCGGTCGAGCCGAAGCGGTTCTTGGTCGCCCGCAGGAGGCGCAGTGTGCCGAAACGCTCGCCCTCCAGCGCCAGCACGGCGTCCACCAGGTGCTCGAGCGTCTTGGGCCCGGCCAGCGAGCCGTCCTTGGTGACATGCCCCACGAGGACGACCGGCACGCCCGAATCCTTGGCGAAGCCCAGCAGGCGCGAGGCCGCCTCGCGCACCTGGCCGACCGAGCCGGCGGGCCCGTCGAGCGCGTCCAGGGTCACCGTCTGGATGGAGTCCACGATGAGCAGGTCTGGCCGGCTGGCCAGCGCATGTTCGATGATCCGCTCCACATCGGTCTCCGCCAGGACGTGGACGCGCTCGCCGGCGGGATCGTCGGCCAGCCCCAGCCGTTGCGCGCGGAGCCGGAGCTGCCCGCCGGACTCCTCGCCGGAGGCGTAGAGGACGGCGATCTCCGCACCCGGCCGGGCGCCGCGGGCGATGCCGGCGGCGGCCTCAAGGACGAGCGTCGACTTGCCGATGCCAGGTTCGCCGCCCAGCAGGACGAGCGATCCGGGCACGAGGCCGCCCCCCAGAACGCGGTCCAGCTCGCCGATGCCGGTGGGGCGTCGCTGGAGCGGCGCCTCGGTCAGGTCGCGCAGCGCGACCGGGACGCTGCCGCCCGTGTGACCAGCCTTGCTTCCGCCGCGCGCGCCCGCCGCGCGCTCGTGGACGAGCGTTTCGACCAGCGTGTTCCACGCGCCGCAGGTGCGGCACTGGCCCTCCCAGCGCAGGAACGACTCCCCGCAGGCCTGGCAGACGTAGCGACTCTGGGTACGAGCCATCCGGCGAGTCTAGCGAGCGCCTCGCGCCGGCCACATGGCGGGGCCGGAAGCGTGGCTAATGGGCGGCGGCGACGGGGGTCTTCTCCACGAGCGGCTCGATCGTCAGCCCGGCTTCCTCCGCCCGGTCGACGACGACCGTCTGGCCGGCCTGGAAGCGGCCGATCAGCAGCGCCTCCGCCAGCGGGTCCTCGATCATGTTCTGGATGACCCGCCGCAGCGGCCGCGCCCCGTAATCCGCGTCGTAGCCGAGGCGGATGATGTGCTCCTTGGCCGCCTGGGTGACCTCGAGCTGCATCTCCTGGGCGCGAAGCTGCTCGCGCACGCGGGCCAGCATCAGGTCGACGATCTGGCCGATCTCCTCGATCGTGAGCGAGCGGAAGACGACCAGCGAATCGACGCGGTTGAGGAACTCCGGCCGGAACTGCGTCTTGAGCTGGTCCAGGACCTTTTCCTTCATCCGGTCGTACTGGCCCTGGGCCATCTCCTCGCTGGACTCGCCGATCGGCTTGAAGCCGAGGCTGGTGTCCTTCAGCAGGGACTTGGCGCCGACGTTGCTGGTCATGATGATGACCGTGTTGCGGAAGTCGACGCGGCGCCCCTTGGCGTCGCTGAGATGGCCGTCCTCCAGGATCTGGAGCAGGATGTTGAAGACCTCCGGGTGGGCCTTCTCGATCTCGTCGAGCAGCACCACGGAGTAGCTCTTGCGGCGGACCGCCTCGGTCAGCTGGCCGCCTTCCTCGAAGCCGACGTAGCCTGGCGGCGCGCCCACCAGCCGGCTCACGTTGTGGCGCTCCATGAACTCGCTCATGTCGATCTTGATGAGCGCGTCCTCGGACCCGAACATGAACTCGGCGAGGCTCTTGGCCAGCTCCGTCTTGCCCACACCGGTGGGGCCCAGGAAGATGAACGAGCCGATCGGCCGCTTGGGATCCTTGAGGCCCGCGCGGGCCCGGCGGACGGCCTTGCTGATCGTGGAGATGGCCTCTTCCTGGCCGATCACCCGCGCGTGCAGCCCCTCCTCCATGTGGAGCAGCCGATCCGACTCCTCCTGGGCGATGCGCGTGACGGGGATGCCGGTCCACATCGCCACGACCTGGGCGATGTCCTCCTCGCCGACCTCGGGCGCCTCCTCCGTGAGGTGCGCCTGCCAGGCGGTGCGCAGCTCCTCCATGCTGGCGCGGGCGGTCTCTTCCACGTCGCGCATGGTCGCCGCGCCTTCGTAGTCCTGGCTGTTGATCGCGGCGTCCTTCTCCTTGGTGACGCGCTCCAGCTCCTTCTGGGCCGCCTTGAGCTCGGGCGGGGCGGAGGAGTGGCGCAGGCGGACGCGGCTGCTAGCCTCGTCGATGAGATCGATGGCCTTGTCCGGCAGGTGGCGATCGGTGATGTAGCGGACGGACAGGTCGGCCGCCGCCTTGACCGCCTCGTCGGTGATCTTGACGTGGTGATGGGATTCGTAGCGCTCGCGGATGCCCATCAGGATGTCGATGGTCTGCTCGAGCGTGGGCTCCTCCACCATCACGGGCTGGAAGCGCCGCTCGAGGGCCGCGTCCCGCTCGATGTACTTGCGGTACTCGTCGAGCGTCGTGGCCCCGATGCACTGGAGCTCGCCGCGCGCCAGGGGCGGCTTGAGGATGTTGGCGGCGTCGATGGCGCCCTCGGCGGCGCCGGCCCCCACCAGGGTGTGCAGCTCGTCGATGAAGAGGACGGCGTCGTTGGTGTTGCGCAGTTCCTCGATGATCTTCTTGAGGCGCTCCTCGAACTCGCCGCGGTACTTCGTGCCGGCCACGAGCGACCCGATGTCCAGCGTCAGGACGCGCTTGTTGATGAGCGTCTCGGGCACGTCGCCGGCCACGATCCGCTGGGCCAGGCCCTCCGCGATGGCGGTCTTTCCGACACCCGGCTCGCCGATGAGGGCGGGGTTGTTCTTGGTCCGGCGGGAGAGGATCTGGATGACCCGCTCGATCTCCTTCTCGCGCCCGATGACGGGGTCGATCTTGCCCGCTCGCACGGCGTCGGTGAGGTTGATGCCGAGCTGGTCGACCGTGGGGGTCTTGCTGGCCCGCTTGGTCTCGGCGGCCGGGCTCGCGCTGCTCGACTGCGACAGCACGCGGATGACCTCGTGGCGCACCTTGTCGAGGTTGACGCCGAGCGACTCGAGCACGCCCGCCGCGATACCCTCGCCCTCGCGCACGAGACCCAGCAGGAGGTGCTCCGTGCCGATGTAGTTGTGGCCCAGGCGGCGCGCTTCGTCGATGGCCAGCTCGATGACCCGCTTGGCCCGGGGCGTCAGACCGACCTCACCGACGACCGGTCGATCGCCGCGGCCGATGATGAACTCGACCGCCGTGCGCACCTTGGGCAGCTCGACGTTCATGTTCTCCAGGACCCGCGCGGCGACGCCCTCGCCCTCGCGCACCAGGCCAAGGAGCAGGTGCTCCGTGCCGATGTAGCCGTGGTTGAACCGCTGCGCCTCGTCCTGGGCGAGCGTCAGGACCTTGCGGGCGCGGTCGGTGAACTTGTCGAAGCGGTCGCTGGTGGCCATGGAGTCTTGAACGCCTGTTCTACCCGTCGGGGAGGCAGGCCGCCTACCCTGGGCCTAATCGTAGCACGGGGCCTCCGGCGTCCCGCCGGGTGCCGCCCGCCACTCAGGCGTCCGGCGACGGCTCCTCGACCGATGATTCGTCGGCCGGGGCGGCCTCGGTTTCGACCGGCAGGGCGGCGATGAGGTCGGCCGCGGCAGCCTCCTCGGCCTCCTCGTCGGCGGCCACGTCCAGCACCACGTCGGCGATGTCGGCCGCTGCCGGCGCTTCGTTGGCCTCGTTCGCGGCGGCCGCATCCTGCAGCCCGGCGATCTCCTCGGCCGCGGCAGCCTCCTCCTCGACCTCGTCGGCGGCGACCGCGGCGACCACGTCTGACGCGGTCAGCGGCTCGTCCGCGGAGGCCTCGGCGGCAGGGGCCTCAGCGTCCACGGCCTCGGGCTCGGCGGTCTCGGTCGCGGCCGAGCCACCGTCGCCCTCGGAGGCGGCCATCTGCTGGCGCACCTGGGCGAAGGCCGCGGCGAGCGTGTTGTCGATGCCGCCCTCCGGCTCCTGGATGGCCTGTGACGCGTCGTACGAGCGTTCCGAGCGGCCGCGGCGCTCGCGGGGCTCCGCAGCGGCCGGGCGGGCCGGCGCCTCCTCCGCCTGCTTGAGGCTGAGGCCCAGGCGGTGACGGTCGGAGTCGAGCGAGATGATCTTGAGCTTCAGCTGCTGGCCCTCGTGGACGACGTCGCCGGGATGGGCCACGCGCTGGTGGGACAGCTCGCTGATGTGGATGAGGCCCTCCAGGCCGTCGCGCACGCGCACGAACGCCCCGAAGTTGACGATCTTGGTGACCGTGCCGTCGATGATGTCGCCGACCTTGAAATCGGCCACGGTCGAGTTCCACGGGTCGGGCTGGAGGCGGCGGATCGACAGGCTGATGCGGCCGCGCTCGTGGTTGATGTCGATGACCTCGGCCTCGACCTCGTCGCCGACCTTGTAGCCGGACTCGGGGTTGTTGACCTTGTTCCACGAGAGCTCGCTCTTGTGGACGAGGCCGTCGATGCCGCCGAGGTCGATGAAGACACCGAACGGGGCGATCGAGCGCACCGAGCCGGTCACCTTCTGCCCGACCTGGAGGCTGCTGAAGAGCTCGTCGCGCTTCTCGCGGCGCTCCTCGTAGAGGGCTACCTTCTCCGAGAGGATCAGGCGGTTCGCCTTGCGGTTGACCTCCAGGATCTTGAGGCGCAGCTTGCGGCCGACGAACGGCTGCAGCTTCTCCGCGATCTCCTGGGCCGCGTCGCGCGGCTGGTCGTTCTGCGGCCGCCGCGGGAAGTCCACGATCTGGCTGATGGGCACGAAGCCACGGATGCCGCAGTCGACGATCAGGCCGCCCTTGTTGTGGTCGATGACGGGCGCCTCGATGATGACGCCCGCTTCGAACTGCTCCTGCATCGAGCGCCACTTGCGCTCGAGGCCGGCGCGACGGAGCGAGAGCACGGCATGGCCGGCCTCGGACTCCGGCTGCAGCACGTAGACCAGGACGACGTCGCCGACGGCCAGCACGGGCTGCGCCTCGGCATGGCGGCCGTACAGCTCGCGGTTGCTGACGACGCCCTCGGACTTGGCGCCGATGTCGACCAGGATCTCGTCCTTGTCGATGCGGACGACCGAACCCTCGACGACGTCACCGTGCTTGAGGCTGCGGATCTCCTCCGGCGAGCTCGCCAGGAGCTCCTCCATGGTGGTCGGCTCGGGGCCTTCGTAGCGCGGCGGGGCGGGCGGCGCGACAGGGGCGACCGGCGGCGGAGTGACGATCTCGACAGGCGGGGCGGCCTCGACCTCGTCGGCCGCGGGGGGCGCAGCCTCGACCTCGTCGGCAGGCACCTCGGCGACGGCGGCCTCGGCGGCAGACGGCTCCGCAGCAGCCTCGACCGCGGGCTCAGCCTCGGCCACCGGTACGGCGGCAGCGGGCTCCGCGGCCGCCTCGGGCTCAGCGGCGGCAGCAGCCTGCGCGGGCTCGGGCTCGGGCTCCGGGGCCGCGGCAGGCTCGGCCGGCGCGACTGGGGCGGCGACCTCGGCCACGGCCTCGGGCGCGGGGGCGGCTTCCGGCGCATCCGCCTGGGCGGGCGCGTCCTGGGTCGCTTCGGTGGTCGTTCCGGCGATGGCGGGCTCGTCGGCGACGGCTGTCGCGACGGTCTCTGCGGGGCTGGTCTCGGGCGAGGCCTGCGCCTCGTCGGTCAGCTCCGGCCCACCCTGGGGCTCTGCGGTCAAGGTCTGTCTCCTTCGATGGTCTCCTGACTGGGAATCAACAAGGCCCGAGCGACGCCCGGGCCTTCGATGGTCGGGATGGTGTCGCTCGTCAACCGGTGGGCTGGTGAGGCTCCTCGATCGCGTCGGCTTGGCCGGCCGGCTCTGCTGTTCCCCTTCAGGGCCCGCGCATGGTACCACGCGCCTCCAGCGTGCTCATCGTTCGTGGATCGAAACCAGAGGGCCTCCGCGACGGGTGTTACGCTCGGCCGGCCGTGCCGGAGTTGCCCGATCTCGCCATCCTGGCCGACGCTTTCCAGGCCACCCTCGTGGGACGTCCCGTCGAGGCCCTGGACGTGCGCGAGGCACTGGTGGTGCGGGGCACGCCGGCCGAGGCCGCGGCGCTGGCCGGCCAGCGCGTGGAGTCAGTGACGCGGCGCGGCAAGTTCCTGACGTTCCAGCTGGCGCGCGACCGGATCGTCATCAACGCCATGCTGACCGGCCGCCTTGGCCTGGACGCACCGGGGGCCAAGGCGTTGCGGGACACCGCGGCGGTCCTCCGCCTGGGCCCGCGCGAGACGCCCGTGCGGCGGCGTGGCGCACCGGCGGCAGCGCCGTGGACGGTAGACGCGCCGTGGCTGCCTCCCGATGCCGCGCCGCTCGAGCTGCGCTACCGCGACCCGACGCGCATGGGCAAGGTCTACCTCCTGCCGGCGGATGCGGCCCGGCCGGTGCCCGGGTGGGACGAACAGGGCCCCGACGCCGATGACCCGGCGCTGGACCTGCCGACGTGGCGGGCGAGGATCCGGCGCCACTCGGGTGAGTTGAAGAACCTGCTCAAGAACCAGGCCTTCGTGGCCGGCATCGGCAACGGCTACAGCGACGAGATCCTGTGGGCGGCCCGGCTGGCGCCGTTCCGCCGTCGTTCGACCCTGGCGGAGGAGGAGGTGGACGGCCTCCACGCCGCGATGCGCGAGGTCCTGCCGTGGGCCATCGACGAGCTGCGCGTGCGGGTGCCGCCGCGCTTCGAGGTGGAGGTGCGCGACTTCCTGCACGTCCATCGCAAGGGCGGCCAGGCATGCCCGCGCTGCGGCACGACGCTCAGCGAGGTGGCGCCGGGTGGTTTCGTGACGACGTTCTGTCGCGGCTGCCAGCGCTGACCGCCGGCCTCGCGCGTGCGCGCACGTGGGCTAGTTGGCGCCGAGCAACCCCAGGCCGGCGAACCGGGCGGCCAGGACGAGGCCGGCCGCCAGCAGCATGATCAGCACCAGGCCGATCTCGGCCAGGCGCCGGGTGCGGCCGGTGATCGACGGGGCCCGGGGCCCGCTGGAGGGGCGCTCGAGCAGCACCGGGATCGGCCGCGTGAGCGCGGTCGTGCGGCGGCCGGCCAGCCGCTCCACGTGGACGCCCGCGTCGAGCAGGCCCTGCCGGTGATGCTGGCGGGCGTCGACGAAGGTGGGGCACTCGGCGTGGGCCGCCACCAGGCAGAGCCGCCGCTGCTGATCGCCGGTGAGCGCGGCGGGCGGCCGCACGGCGTGACAACGGTGCTCCGAGGCGGGACGCGCGGAGCGCCACGCACCACCCTCGGCGAGGAGGTAGGGACAGAGGCCGGCCAGCACCGTCGCGGCGTCCGAACCAGCCGGATCACGGCGGGCAGCCGGGCCGGCGGTGGCGCTCATCGCGTCGATGATAGGGCCGGAAACGAAGAAAGACCCTGGCGACGACCTATGTTCCCGAGGGGCTACCCCCTCAGTATCTTCGGCGCTGGAGAGCTTAACTGCCGTGTTCGGGATGGGAACGGGTGTGGCCTCTCCGCTAGGGTCACCAGGATCCTTCTTCGAGCGTGACGATGTGACGTGGCAAGCCGCGTGATCTTCAATGTCTGCGCGATCGCCCCTCGGGGCGCGCGACATGGTGGTGCTCCCGCCTCCCGCAGTCACCGCTGGGTGAACTGCTGAAAGAGGTCAAGCCCTCGACCATTAGTACGGCTCAGCTTCATCGGTTGCCCGACTTCAACATGCCGCCTATCGAACAGGTGGTCTCCCTGCGGTCTTACCCGGTTAACCCGGTGGGGAACCTCATCTTGAGGCGAGCTTCGCACTTAGATGCTTTCAGTGCTTATCCCGACCGAACATGGCTACCCAGCGATGCCCTTGGCAGGACAACTGGCACACCAGCGGTTCGTCCACTCCGGTCCTCTCGTACTAGGAGCAGCTCCTCTCAAGTTCCCTGCGCCCACGCTGGATAGAGACCGAACTGTCTCACGACGTTCTGAACCCAGCTCACGTACCGCTTTCATTGGCGAACAGCCAAACCCTTGGGACGTACTTCCGCCCCAGGATGCGACGAGCCGACATCGAGGTGCCAAACGGTGCCGTCGATGTGAACTCTTGGGCACCATCAGCCTGTTATCCCCGGGGTAGCTTTTATCCGTTGAG
>DATBOX010000135.1:0-49757 GCA_036561685.1 Candidatus Limnocylindrales bacterium
CGTCAGCGGCGGCGGCACGGGGGCCGCCTCGGCGCGCGCCTTCGTGGTCATCGGCAGCGCGCTGTGGTCGTTCGTGCTGGCCGGCGTGCAGGGCATCGCCTGGTCGGTGCTCGATGACCGCGAGCGGTACCGCATGCTCAAGTACCTGTACGTCAGCCCCAGCGACTTCCTGGTCGTGCTGGTCGGCCGTGGGGTGGCGCGTGTGGGCGTGGGCGGCATGGGGGCCCTCATCACGTTGGCCGCGGGGGTCATCTTCCTGGGAGTCCCCTTCGACCCGGGCCGTGCGGACTGGGGCCTGGGCGCGCTGATCATGCTCGGCGGCCTCGCCGCGGTCGTCGCCCTGGGCATCCTCATGGCGGCCGTCTGCCTGCAGACGCGGCAGGAGTCGTGGTCCTACCCCGAGGCGGTCGCGGGCGCCCTCTTCCTCCTGGTGGGCGCGGTCTTCCCCCTGTCGGTGCTGCCCCTGCCGGTCCAGGGCGTCAGCCTGCTCCTGCCCCTGACGTGGTGGATGGCCGGCTTCCGGCAGGCCGTCTTCCCCGCCACCATCAGCTCCGTGGGCGGCCACGGCTCGCTGTTCCAGGCGCTGGCCGGCGCGGCGACACCGGACACCCCGACGATCGTGCTCGCCTTGCTGGCCACGACCGCCCTCGTTACACTCGTGACCGCGGTGCTCTTCCGGTTCAGCGAACGGCGAGCCAAGGACCGCGGCCTGATCGACCGGACGACCGGTTCCTGACGGAGGCGCCATGCGGATCTACGAGGGCAGCCCGCGCCAGGACTACGAAGAGGTGCTGCGCTCGATCGGCGCATTCCTGGACCAGCGGGGCATGCGCGAGGTCCTCTTCGTGGAGGCCCCCGACGGCTTCATCGTGCAGGGCCTGGTGGCCCAGCAGGAGTCGGGCAGCAGCTGGTCGGAGAACGTCGGCCAGGTCCAGAAGGAGACGCTGACCTTCCTGGACGACGACGTCGGCCGCTTCATGGACGAGGCGCTGGCGCGCCGCAAGAGCGGCACCCCGGCGCCCGACTGGACCAAGTCCGGCCCCTACGAGCGAGCGCTCCGCGTGCTGGGGCGCTTCATCGACGAGCAGAAGCCCCGCGACGTCTTCTTCTTCGAGCAGGGTGGCTCCTTCGTCATCCGCATGCTGGGCTCAGCCGGCAGCGGAGCGCAGCACACCCTGGCCGAGTTCACCCCCGACGACATCGAGCAGATGATCACGCAGGGTCCCGGCTGGCGGAACCAGACGCGATCGACCACGCCCACCGCCGCGGCGAGCGGCGGCGCGGCTCCAGCCAAGGGTTGAGGCCGCCCGCGGCCCCGCCCCGTAACGGAGGTATCCATCCATGAAAGCCCTCAAAGTCGTGGCCGTCGCCCTTGGTGTCACCCTGGGCGCCCTCATCGTGATCCCGCTGGTCGTGCTGGCCGGCCTCTTCATCTGGCTCAAGCTGACCGAGGACAGCGACGAGGACGGCCTCGAGCTGGAGCCCGAAGCCGCCTGAAGCACGGTCGAGCCACCTGCCGGCCGGCGCCGAACCGGGCTGCCGGCCTGACGCGGGCGCTGCCATGACCTTCGACGAGTACGTCGCCCTGGCCGCCCGCACGGATTCCAACGCCGGCGACGCGCTCGTCGTGGCGGCCCTTGGCCTGGCCGGCGAGGCCGGTGAGTTCGCCGATCGCGTCAAGAAGATCGTGGCCCAGGGCCATGCCCTGGATCGCGACGCGCTGGTCGACGAGGCCGGCGACATCCTGTGGTACCTGGCCAAGGCCGCGCGGGCCCTCGACATCTCGCTCGAGGAGGTCGCCCGCCGCAACGGGGCCAAGCTCGCCGCGCGCTATCCCGAGGGCTTCGCCGTCGCGCGGAGCCTTGCCCGCGCCGCCGGGGAGTGACGGCCGGCACCCAGGCCGAGACGCCGCCGCGCGTGCCGCCGAGCGGGCTCCGCGTGAGCATCCTGGTCGACTACGACGGGACCATCTCGCGCCTCGACGTGGGCGACGAGCTGGTGCGCCGCCACGGTCCGGACGCGGCGGAGATCGCCCGCCAGGACGCGGCCTACGATGCCGGACGGGTCGGCTCCCGCGAGCTGATGCGCTGGGACATGGACGTCCTGCCGGACGATCCCGAGCTGCTGCGCGGCGAGGCCGAGGCGGCCGGCCAGGACGACGCCTTCCCCGATCTCGTGGCGGCCGCACGGCAGGCTGGGGCGGCCGTGGAGGTGGTCAGCGACGGCCTGGGCTTCTACGTCGCGCCCAACCTGGCCCGCCTGGGCCTGGCCGATCTGCCCCTCGCCACCAACGAGAACCGCCTGCGTGACGGCGGCCGGGGCCTGTCGTTCCCGTACGGCCACCCGGCCTGCTTCGTGTGCGGCACCTGCAAGCGCGAACGGGTGCGGGCCCACCAGGCCCTGGGGCGCGTGGTGGTCTTCATCGGCGACGGGTCCAGCGATCGCTACGCGGCCTTCCACGCCGACCTGGTGTTCGCCAAGGGCGACCTGGCCGCCTTCTGCGCGGCGGCCGGCTGGCTCTTCCGGCCGTGGAGCGACTTCGCCGAGGTGACCGCCTGGCTGACGGACGCCATCGCCGCGGGCGCCCTGCCTTCGAGCGCCGCCGACGTGCCCGCCTGGCGGATCGCCAACCCCTCCATGGCGGCGCGCGCGGTCCGGCCCTTCATCTGCGGCCCGGAGGCATGGGGCCCCGGCCGGACCACGCCGGTGAGCCTCCTGTAAGGTCCCTGGCGGCGCCGCGGAGGGTCCGCGGCTTGCCCCGGCGGCCGGCTTCCGGTACCATTTGAAAAACCCCGGAGGACTCGACCCATGGCGAAGTATGTCTTTGTGACCGGAGGCGTGACCTCCTCACTCGGCAAAGGCATCACCGCCGCCAGCGTCGGCCGCCTGCTCAAGAGCCGCGGCCTCTCCGTCTCCATCCTCAAGCTCGATCCGTACATCAACGTGGACCCGGGCACGATGTCGCCCTACCAGCACGGCGAGGTCTTCGTCACCGACGACGGGGCGGAGACGGACCTTGACCTGGGCCACTACGAGCGGTTCATCGATGAGAACCTGACCCAGCTCAGCAACGTCACCACCGGCCGCATCTACCAGGCGGTCATCGCCAAGGAGCGGCGCGGCGACTACCTGGGCGGCACGGTCCAGGTCATCCCTCACATCACCAACGAGATCAAGGAGCGCATCCAGCGGGTGGCCCGCGACGGCCGCGCCGACGTGGTCATCGTGGAGGTCGGCGGGACCGTCGGCGACATCGAGAGCCTGCCCTTCCTGGAGGCCATCCGCCAGCTGCGCAAGGACGTCGGGCGGACCAACGTGCTCTACGTGCACGTCACGTTGCTGCCTGCGCTGGCCGCCACCGGCGAGCTCAAGACCAAGCCCACCCAGCACTCGGTCAAGGAGCTGCGTGGCATCGGCATCCAGCCGGACGTCATCGTGCTGCGCTCGGATCAGCCGGTCAGCGACGAGGTGCGCGAGAAGATCGCCCTCTTCTGCGACGTGGCCCAGGAAGCCGTCATCACGGCCGAGACGGCGTCCACGATCTACGAGGTGCCGCTCCTCCTGGAGGCCCAGGGGCTGGGCGACCTCGTCGTCCGCGAGCTGGGCCTCGGGGCCACCGCCAAGCCGGCCGACCTGACCGCCTGGCGGGCCCTGGTGGACCGCATCAAGCGACCCAAGCCGGAGCTCGAGATCGCCCTCGTGGGCAAGTACATCGAGCTGCCCGACGCCTACCTCTCGGTCACCGAGGCGCTGCGCCACGCGGGGTGGGCCCACGACCGCACGATCCAGGTCCGCTGGGTCGACTCGGAGGCCCTCACGCCGGAGAACGTCGCCGAGCGCCTGGCCGGCGTGGCCGGCGTGCTCGTGCCGGGCGGCTTCGGCCATCGCGGCATCGAGGGCAAGGTGCTGGCGGCGCGTCACGCGCGCGAGCACAGGGTGCCCTACCTGGGCCTGTGCCTGGGCCTGCAGTGCGGCGTCATCGAGGTGGCACGGGACCTGGCCGGCGCGCCCGAGGCGAACTCGACCGAATTCGACCTCTTCACGCCCGACCCGGTCATCGACTTCATGCCCGACCAGCGCGACATGGAGGACAAGGGCGGGACGATGCGGCTGGGCCTCTACCCGGCCCGCCTCACGCCCGGCTCCAAGGCCGCCGAGGCGTACGGCAGCGAGGTCATCTACGAGCGCCACCGCCACCGCTTCGAGGTCAACAACCAGTACCGCGACCGCCTGGAGGCGGCCGGCATGATCCTGTCCGGCCAGTCGCCCGACGGCCGGCTGGTGGAGATCGTCGAGCTGCGCGACCACCCCTGGTACGTGGCCAGCCAGTTCCATCCCGAATTCAAGTCGCGGCCGGACCGGCCGCACCCCCTGTTCGGCGGTTTCGTGCGGGCCGCGGTGGCCCACGGCGGGCGCCCTGTGGCCCGCGACGGGCGCGCCGTAGCCCCGAAGCCGCAGTCGGTGGAAGCGCTCGCCTGACGAAGCCCTCCTCCCATGGCCTGGCTCGCGGGCGTCAAAACGTGGCGGTCGTAGAATCGGCCCTCCCGCCGCAAGGAGCCGCCACCCCATGAAGATCTTCCTGGACACCGCCGAGATCGAAGAGATCCGCATCGCCGCGCGGTGGGGCGTGCTCGATGGGGTGACGACCAACCCCACCCTCTTCGCCAAGGTGGGTGGCAGCTACGACGATGTGCTGCGCCAGATCTGCGCCATCACCTCCGGGCCCGTGAGTGCCGAGGTGGTCGCCGAGGACGTCAGCGGCATGCTGCGGGAGGGCCGTCACTTCGCCAAGATCGCCCCCAACATCGTGGTCAAGGTGCCCATGAGCGAGGAGGGCCTGGAGGCCATCGCCCGCTTCGCCGAGGAGGGCATCAAGACCAACTGCACGCTGATCTTCAGCAGCAACCAGGGCCTCCTGGCGGCCAAGGCAGGCGCTTCGCTCCTGTCGCCGTTCGTGGGCCGGCTGGACGACATCAACCAGGACGGCATGGAGGTCGTGCGCGAGCTGGTCAGCATCGTCGAGCTGTTCGACCTGGGGGCGGAGGTCCTGGCGGCCTCGATGCGCCATCCGCGCCACATGACGGAGGCGGCACTGGCCGGCGCCCACATCGCCACGGTGCCGTTCAAGGTCCTGCAGCAGATGGTCCACCACCCGCTGACCGACAAGGGCATCGTCCAGTTCCGCAAGGACTGGGCGGCGGCCCAGCACGCCGGCACGCCGGCGAGCACGGCCAAGACCAAGCCGAGGTGACGGGGGGCCGGCCGGCCCTTGACCGACCGGCCGGTCGTGCTATCATCGGGGGGTCCCATTCGCCCGCACCGCGGCAGCGGCCGTGCGTGCAGAGGCGCCCCCACGACGTGCGGCAGGGGCTTTCCATACCGCTCGTGCGTTGGCTGCCGAGGTCTGGCATCACGCGTCGACACACCAGCGAAGCGACCGGCACAACCCGTCCCGTGCTCGCACCCACCGTCCCACCTGAGGAACCCTGTACCCCACGATGAATATCAACGAACTCAAGGACATGAACATCAAGGAACTGGTCCAGATGGGCGGCGATCTGGACGTCCTGGACGCCCGCGAGATGCGGCGCGAGGATCTCGTCGAATCGATCCTCCAGCGCCAGGTCGAGCGCTCCGGCCAGGTCTACGCGACCGGCATCCTGGACCTCGTCGACGACGGCTACGGCTTCCTCCGGCGGCACGGCCTGATGCCCAGCCCGGACGACATCTACGTCAGCTCCAGCCAGGTCCGGCGCTTCGGCCTGCGCGCCGGCGACCGGGTCGGTGGGGTGACCCGCGCGCCCAAGGAAGCGGAGAAGTACTGGGGCCTCCTGCGGGTCGAGTCGGTCAACGGGGTCGACCCCGCCACGGCCGCCCGGCGCCCGCACTTCGACGCTCTCACGCCGATCCACCCCATCGAGCTGATCAACCTGGAGACCGAGCCCAAGAACCTCAGCCAGCGGCTGGTCAACCTGGTCAACCCCATCGGCAAGGGCCAGCGCGCCCTGATCGTGAGTCCGCCAAAGGCGGGCAAGACGATGCTCCTCAAGAGCATCGCCAACGGCATCACCGCCAATTACCCGGAGATCCTCCTCATGGTCGCCCTCATCGGTGAGCGGCCGGAGGAAGTGACCGACATGCGGCGCTCGGTCAAGGGCGAGGTCATCTCCTCCACCTTCGACGAGCCGACGGAGAACCACACCCACGTGGCCGAGATGGCCCTCGAGATCGCCAAGCGGCAGGTGGAGACCGGCCGTGATGTGGTCATCCTGCTGGACTCCATCACGCGGCTGGCGCGGGCGTACAACCTGGCCCTGCCGCCGTCCGGCCGGACGCTCTCCGGCGGCATCGACCCCATCGCCCTCTACCCGCCCAAGCGCTTCTTCGGCGCCGCGCGGAAGCTGGAGGAGGGGGGCTCGCTGACGATCATCGGCACCTGCCTCGTGGACACCGGCTCGCGCATGGACGACGTCATCTACGAGGAGTTCAAGGGCACCGGCAACAGCGAGCTGATCCTGGACCGCAAGCTGGCGGAGAAGCGCATCTTCCCGGCCATCGACGTGCAGCGCTCGGGCACCCGCCGCGAGGAGCTCCTGCTCGAGGAGGGCACCCTGCGCATGGTGTGGACGATGCGCCGGATGCTCACCGCCGTCGGCACGAACGAGGGCATCGAGCTCCTGCTCAATCGCCTCGCCAAGACCGACTCCAACGCGGCCTTCCTGGCCACGCTCACCCGGCAGGCCGCCGCCGAGGCCTGACCCCGGGCCGGGGCGGCCACAGCGCGCCTCGCCCCGGACCGTGCATCATGGAGCGGTGATGGCCCCACGCCCCGAGTCGGGTGGCGAGACCGTGCGCCCGCTCCTCCACCCGTTCCGCCTGACGGCCCTGGCCGGCGTCGTCGTGGTGATCGTGGGCGTCTTCGGGCCGTGGGTCCAGGGCGTCGTGGCCGACGGCTCCCTGGTCACGCTCAACGGCTTCACGGGGGCCGCCGACGGCGCCTTCCAACTCGTCGCCTGTGCGGCAGTGGTGCTGCTCCTGCGCTCCCGGGCGGCGGGCGGGAGCCACACCCTGGTCGTGCAGCTGCTGCCGGCGCTGGCCGGTCTGGTCTGCCTGGCCTACGCGGTCATCGCCTGGCGGACGCTGGACGAGCTCGAATTCCTGCTGTCGGACCAGGGCGCGACACCGGTGGTGGGCTGGGGGATCGTGCTGGACGCCGTCGGTTCGGCCCTCGTGGCCGGCGGAGCGGTGGCCACCACTGCCCTCGTGATGCGGACTCACCCGCGCGCGCCGCGGTCGCCGTCGGACGCACCGGTGGTGGACCGCCAGGCCCTCATGACGGTGTTCCTCGTGCTCGGCGGCATCGTCGCGGGCGGCGCCCTTGGCCTGCTGGCGGGCGTCCTCGTCCTGGGCTCGACGGCCGACGCCCTGATCGTCTTCTTCGTCTTCGGCGGCGCCGTGGTGGGCTGGCTGGTGACCGACACGCTGCGCCGGATGGGCCGCGATTCGGGCTCGCTGGACGAACGCTGAGGGCGCGCCGCAGCCCGCCCATTTGACGGTCGTCTCCGTCCTCTGGTACCTTCGGTGGGTCCAACGGACGCTCGAATGGGCGGCAGGGAGAGCCGCGGCGAGCGTGGCCACAGCGGCAATGAGGCCCTAGCTCCATACCGCTCCCTCCGGGCGGCCCGCGATCACCGTGCCCTTACCCGCGACCTTCTCACCGCCCGGACCCCACAGGAGACCGTATTGCTTCAGGCACCGGTCGCCGTCCGGCATGCGCGTGCGCGCCTGACCGACGACTTGCATGGGCTCCGGGCCCGTTTCGGCCAGGTCCTGCGGCCTTCACGCCGGCAGACCCCGCGCGCCGCGTCCCGGCGGCGCTGGCACCTGCCCCATCCGCTCGCGGCTCGACCGATCCTGGCGCGCGTCGGCGCGGATCGGCGGCTCGCTCCCGTGGTCGTGCTGGCCCTCATCCTGGTCGCCAGCCTCGCCGCCGCGCTCCCGGCATCGGGGGCCGCCATCGGTGGCGCGAGCGGAGCCGGCGAGGCGGCCAACCCGCGGATCGCCGACCTCCAGGCAGCCGCTGACCTGACCGCCCCCGCCACCCCCGCGGACGCCGCCTCCACCGCTGACTCCACGGACGTGTCGCGCGCGACCCTGCTGGCCAGCCTCGGCGAAGAGGACGCGGCCAGCACGGGCGACTACAGCGCCGACGGCACGCTCCTCGCGCCCTACGCCGTGCCGGCCGCCGCGGCCAGCTTCCAGGCCCAGAGCTACGTGGTGAAGTCGGGCGACACGCTGACCGGCATCGCCAGCCACTTCGGGCTGAACATGATGACGATCTGGTGGGCCAACAAGCTGTCGGCCAAGGATCAACTGCACGTCGGCGAGAAGCTGCTCATCCCGCCCGTGGACGGCGTGCTGTACACGGCGCAGGAGGGCGACACGGTCGTATCCGTGGCGGCCAGGTACCACGCCGACCCGCAGGCCATCATGCAGTACGACTCGCTGACGTCCGAGGAGCTGACCCTGGGCCAGCAGATCATGATCCCCGACGGGGTGGGCGCGGCCATCGCCGTCACGGCCCCGGCCCCGGCCACGCACACCACGGCCACGCGACCGACCACGAGGGCCGCCAGCGGCTCCACGGGTGGCTCCGGCTGCCAGTCCTGCCCCTTCGTGCCGCTGGCCTGGCCGGTCCCGGGCGGCTACATCAGCCAGGGCTTCCACTACGGGCACTGGGCCATCGACATCGCGGCGCCGTGGGGCTCGCGCATCGTGGCCGCGGCCGCCGGCACCGTCACCTTCGCCGGCTGGAAGAACAACGGCGGTGGCTACCAGGTGTGGATCAGCCACGGCCACAACTTCTACACGACCTACAACCACATGTCGTCGACCGCGGTGTACGTGGGCCAGCATGTCGGGCGGGGCCAGTTCATCGGCCGCGTCGGCATGACCGGTGACGCGACCGGCCCGCACTGCCACTTCGAAGTCTGGATCGGCCCCATCTGGGATGGCGGCCAGCGCGTCAATCCGCTGAACTACTTCTGACCGGCCGCGACCTCGCGCGGCCCCGGGCGAGCGCTCGCCCCGGCCGACCCGACCGCTCCCCGGGCGCTGCTACGATCGGCGCCGATGTTCCTTGACCACGTCACGATCTGGGTCGCCGCGGGCGACGGCGGCGCCGGCGCGGCCACCTTCCGACGCGAGGCGCACGTGCCGCGCGGCGGGCCCGATGGCGGGGATGGCGGTCGCGGCGGGTCCGTCTACCTGCGGGTGGACGTGGGCCAGACGACCCTCCAGGACTACCGCTTCAAGCACCACTTCCGGGCGGCCGCCGGCGGTGCCGGCGCGGGGGCCAAGCGGCACGGTCGCGCCGGCCGCGACATCGACCTGGCGGTCCCTCCGGGCACGGCCGTCTTCGACCGCGACTCGGGCGATCTCCTGGCCGATCTCGTCGCCCCGGGGCAGCGCGTGATGGTCGCGCGCGGCGGGCGCGGCGGCCTGGGCAACGTCCACTTCGCGACCGCCACGCATCGCACGCCGCGGCACGCGCAGCGGGGCGAGCCGGCGGCGGAGCGGTGGCTGCGCCTGGAACTCCGGCTCATCGCCGACATCGGCCTGGTGGGCCTGCCCAACGCGGGCAAGTCGACCCTGCTGGCGGCCCTCACCGCGGCCACCCCCAAGATCGCGGCCTACCCGTTCACCACGCTCGAGCCCAACCTCGGCGTGCTCGACCTGGGCCGGGTCGATCCGGACGATACGCGTCGCCCCACGATCGCCGACGTGCCCGGCCTGATCGAAGGCGCCAGCGGCGGGGCGGGCCTGGGCCACGCCTTCCTGCGCCACGTGGAGCGGACGCGCGTCCTGCTCCATGTCGTCGACGTGGCGGCGCCGACGGCCCTGGCCGACCACGCCGCGATCCGCGAGGAGCTGCGCCTCCACGACCCGGCCCTCCTGGCCAAGCCGGGGTTCGTCGTCGCCAACAAGATCGACCTGCCCGGCGCGGCCGACCGGGCCGCTGAACTCGCTCGCAGCGTGGCCGCGGAGGGCGAGGCATGCGTGGCCGTCTCGGCCATGACCGGCGAGGGGCTGCCGGAGCTCGTCGGCCGCCTGCGCACGCTGCTGCCCCCCGCGGGCAGTGACGAGGCGGTCATGCCGGCCGGCGTGGTCGTCCACCGCTTCGAGCAGGCCGCGGCGACGTTCTCGGTCCAGCGCGAGGCGGATGGCTATCGCGTGCGCGGGCGGCGCATCGAACGACTGGTGGCCCAGACCGACTTCGACAACGAGGAGTCCGCGGAACGGTTCCAGCGCGATCTGGAGCGCCTGGGCATCGACCGGGAGCTGCGCCGCGCCGGCGTCACGGCCGGCGACACCGTGCGCATCGGGAGCCACGAGCTGGCCTGGGGCGACGAGCCGTGGGCCTGACCGACACCGCCGTCGCACCCGTGCCGACCGTGCTGCCGGCCGAGCTGCGCTCCCGGACGCGTGGCGCCTGGGGCATCCTCGGTGGCACGTTCGACCCGCCCCACTACGGCCACCTCGCTATCGCCGAGCACGTGCGCGTGGCGCTCGACCTGATCGGGGTCCTGTTCGTGCCGGCCGGGATCCCGCCGCACAAGCAGGGCCAGCCCATCAGCCCCGCCGCCGACCGGGTGGCCATGGTGGAGGGGGCCATCGGCGACAACCCGGCCTTCCAGCTCTGCCGCATCGAGGTCGACCGCCCGGGGCCCAGCTACACCGCCGACACGCTGGCCCTGCTGCGGGCCGACCCGCCGCGCCTCACGACCGGGGGCGGCGCGGACGTGCGGGCCTCCGGCGAGTACGTCCTGATCCTCTCCACGGAGGCGCTCCTGGGCCTGCCTGGCTGGCACGAGCCGGTGCGCGTCCTGGGCCAGTGCCTCGTGGCGGTCGTGCCTCGACCGGGCTACCGCGCGCCGGGGCGGGCCTGGTTCGGCGAGCACTTCCCCGGCCTGGAGGACCACGTCGTGTTCGTCGAGGGGCCGGAGCTGGGTCATTCCGCCTCGCTGATCCGGCGCTACGCGGCCGACGGCCAGCCCATCCGCTACCTCGTGCCGCCGGCCGTCGACGCGTACGTGCATGAGCATGCCCTCTACGACGCCTGGCCGACCGCGGCGGCGCAGCCATGACCCGCCCGATGCCGGCGCCGGGTTCGCGGCGTGCCGGCCTGCCCGCGCGGGAGGCCCGGCCCACCGGCGTCGTCCCGCTCGACGCCGCGGCGGCGCTCCAGATGGCGCGGCGGGCGGTCGACCTGGCGGCCGACAAGAAGGCCATCGACATCGTCCTGCTGGGGATCGGTGAGCTGACGACGGTGGCCGACTACCTGGTCATCTGCGCTGGCTCCTCCGAACGCCAGCTCGGCGCCATCGCCGACGGCATCACCGAGGGCCTGGCCGCCGACGGCATCAGCCCGCTGGGGCGCGAGGGCGCGGCCGGGGCGCACTGGGTGCTCCTTGATTTTGGTGCCGTCGTGGTGCACGTCTTCGCGCCCCCCGAGCGGGACTTCTACCAGCTCGAGCGCCTCTGGGCAGACGCCCCGACGCTGCTGCGGATCCAGTAGCAGCGGTACTCCCCCCGGGGTACCTCCGGGTGATGCGAGGTCCGCGAAGCCCTACCTAGCATCCGCCGTGGTGGTTGGCCGATCCAACCGCACAGGCAAGGATGTGGCGTTCGTGGCGCGACCTCGCGAGCGGTGCCCCCAGTGCGGGCGGCAGCTCATCAACACCCGCTTCGACACGACGTTCCGCATGGCCGACGCCGCGGAACGCCTCTGCTTCGGCATCCCGGGCGGCCTGTGCGAGGACTGCCACCAGCTGTACATCGACCCGGAGCTCATCGAGCTCCTCGACCTGAGCGCCGGACGCTGCGTCTTCGCCATCGAATCAGACCTGGTCCTCCAGGAAGAGGCCTGGTCAAGCGCGGACTGAACCCCGGGCGGCCCCGCGCCGCTGGTCGGCCCCGCGCCGCGCGACGCGCTCGGCGAGCCACAGATCCAGGGCCAGGCGTCCCCGTTCCTCGGACGTGGGGGCCGGCCCACCGTCCTCCCCGATGCCCTTGCTGGCGAGATCCACGGCGACCAGCCCTTCCACCGCCGCGTCCAGCTCGGCCGTCGTCCACGTCGCAGCCTGTTCGGCCAGGCGTTGGGCGCGGAACGATCGGAGGCGCATCGCCCGGACCAGGTCGGCCGGTCGCGTCCCGGCGGCGAGATGGTCGGCGGCGACCACGAGTTCCCGCAGCCGTCCGTGCAGCCGCGCCACCAGCACCTGGAGCGGCGTCCCCTCGGCGAGCAGCCGCTCGGCCAGGCCCGCGGCGACCCCCGCCTGGCGACTGCCGACCGCGTCCAGCAGGGCCCACGCCGACCCGGGCACGACCTCCGGCACGAGCGCGGCGACGTCTTCCTTGGTGATCGTGCCGCCGGGGCGATAGAGGGCCAGCTTCTCCAGCTCGCCGTTGGCCAGGCTGGCCTGGTGACGGCGGTCGATGTCGCCCTCGCGCACCTGGGCGCCGACCCGCTGGCTCAGCTCCTGGGCGGCCCCCGGCCCGAGCCGCACCCCGAGTTGCGCGGCGCGCTCGCCGAGCCAGCCGGTCATGCGGTCGCGGGTCATGGCCGGGAAGCTGGCCACCGTGCCACCGGCGGCCCCGACCGCCTCGCCCAGCGGGTCCGCGGCGGCCGTCCGTTTGGCCGATCCCTCGCGGATGTCGATGAGCGCCAGGCCGTTGCCCGGCGGCACGACCCCCACGATGGCGATGAGGCGCTCGCGCGGCCCACGATCACGCGCCAGCGCCGCCACGCCGCCGACGACCACCAGTTCACCGCCGCCGAAGAGCGGCGCGGTCCCGACGTGCTCGGCGATACGGTCCAGGACTCGGTCCATGGCCGACCGCTCGTCCCCGGCCTCGACGCGCCAGCGCTGCAGCGGCGGGCCGGGCTCGCCGAGCGCAGCCGCCAACTTCGTCACCGCCTGCTCGATGGCATACGTATCCTCGCCCCGGAAGAGGGCCACGGCGGGGGTCGTCACCGACGGGCCCTGGCCGTCGCCCGACCGACCCAGCGCAGCCTGCCCACGGTCGGTGGCGTAACGCCGGCCGCTCCACAGACCTGGTGCTCGAGCTCCACGGCGATGGCCCAGGCGCGTCCCAGGGACCCGTCGCGGTCGGGATGGTCGCGCCGCCATCGGGCGAAGCGGGCCGCCATGGGCTCGAGGCGTTGCGCGGCCCGCTTGTCGGCGTAGGCCACGATGAGCGTCTCCAGCGGTGCCGCGGCGAGCCAGGCGGCCGCGTCACCCTCGTGGTCCAGCAGGCGTCCGACGGGGTGGCCCGCGACCGGCCCGGCCAGCTCGGCCCAGCCCTGCTCCGTCAGCCACGTCGCGCCGGCCGCGCCGTGACCACCGGCCCGTCGCGGGTCGCGCGGCGGGAAGAGCTTGTCGACGTCGTGGAGCAGCGCGGCCGTCTCGACCAGCCGCCGGTCGACCGGACGCCCCCGGGCGGCGGTCCGGGCGGCCAGGAAGGCGGCCACGTCGGCGACCGCGCAGACGTGCCTCAGGAGGCGGGGGGAGGCATGGAGCTCGAGGATGATGGCCACGGCCTGCTGACGGGTGGGGATGGCCACGAGCCGATCGTAGCAAGCTCGGCGGCGGCCCACGCTGGGCCGGGCGTGGCGGGGCCCGCGAAGCCCGTCGCCGAGGGCGTCGCCACGCGGCGTGCGCCGGCGGGCCGCACCGCCAGGTCACGGCCGTCGGTGCTGATCTCGATCCCGCCGTCGAGGTCCGTGCGATAGACCGCCGCGCCGGCCGCCCGGAGGCGAGCGATCGTCGCCGGGGCGGGATGCCCGTAGGGGTTCCCGGCCCCGACGCTGACGACGGCCACGCGCGGACGGACCGCGGCCAGGAACGGGGCCGTCGAGGCCGTGCCGCTGCCGTGATGGGCCACCTTGAGCGCGTCGACCGGCCCGGTCAGGCCGGCCTCCAGGAGCTGCGGGTCGACCTCCTCCTCCGTGTCACCCATCAGCAGCAGGCGCCGCTGGCCGAAGCGGATGTCGAGCACGATCGAGACGTCGTTGATGCCCTTGCCGGTGTCCGGCGGCAGGCGGGGCACGGACCCGGCGACCGGCCAATGGACATGGATCGTGGCGTCGTCGAGCCGCAGCGTGTCGCCATCGGCCAGGCGCAAGGTGCCGCGCCCGGCGGCGCGGAGGGCCGCCTCGAACGCATGGTAGGCCGGCCCCGGGCCCAGCATCCCCGGCTCGAAGATGGAGCCGACGCGGTAGCGGCCGAGCAGCGCCGCGAAGCCCCCCACGTGGTCCTCGTGCGGATGGGTCAGCACCAGCAGGTCGAGGCGCCGATCCCACGGTGGGAGCTGCGCGTCGAGGAGCGCCAGCAGGCGGTCCGGGTCGGGTCCGCCATCGACCAGCAGCCGGGCGCCGCGGTCGCCCTCGATGAGGATCGCGTCGCCCTGACCCACATCCAGGACCGTCGCGCGCAGGCGGCCGTCGGCTCGCCGGGTGGCCACCAGGATGCCGGCCGCGGCGGCCACGACCGGCAGGGCGAGCAGAGCCAGGACCTGGCGCCGTGACACGAGGCCACCCGGGGCGGGTGGGGTGCCTGGTGGGCGTGGCGCACGAGCGGGTGGCCGTGGGCCACGACGCACCAGGCGGGTGAGTCCCCCCCGGACGCGCGGCCGGCTCACCGCCAGGAGCGCCAGCGTCGCGCCGAGGCCGGCCGCGATGGAGGAGGGGCCATCGAGGGCGACCGTGGCGAACGGGATCGCCGCCACGGCGTGGGCGAAGCCCATCAGCGCGCCGAGCAAGGCGCCGCCGGCTACCGACACCGGCACGCCGAGCAGGTGCGGCGCCCCGGCCGCCAGGAGCGCGCCGGTGGCGAGCGCCGCGAGGACCACCAGCACGACCGGCGGCACGAGTGGAGCGACCAGGATGTTGGCCAGGGGAGCGGCGGGCGAGAACTGTCCGAAGTCGACCAGGACGACCGGCACGGAGACGGCCTGCGCCACGAGCGAGACGGCCGTCCAGCCCAGGAGGACCGTCGGCACACGTGCCGGGACGCGGGCCCGAAGCCAGGCGGCGGTGGGTCCGCTCCAGGCGATGAGGCCGGCGGTGGCGGCGGCCGAGAGGTGGAAGGCGGGATCCCCGCCAAGCGCAGGTTCGAGCATGAGCAGCGCCAGGACGGCCAGGCCGAGGGCGGCCGGGGCGCTCCGGGGGCGCCCCGTCTCGCGCGCGATAAGGCCCGTCAGCGCCATCAGCGCGGCCCGCAGCACGCTGGCCCCGGCCCCCGCCAGGAGCGCGTAGCCGATGATCCCAAGGGCCAGGGCCGCGGCCCGCCTGCGGCGCGGCAAGGGCCGCACCAGCACCCCGATGAGCCCGGCCACCAGGGCCACCTTCCAGCCGTCGATGGCGATGACGTGGTTCAGCCCGGCCGCGGTGAAGTCGGCGCTGACGTCGCGTGGCACGAGGTCGCGGAGGCCGAGCAGGAGGCCCGCGGCAAGCCCGGCCTGCGGTTCAGGCAGGGCCGTCGCCAGCCAGCCGGCCATCTCACGGCGCAGGCGCTCGAGCGCGGCCGCCGGCCCACCGTCCGGTGCCAGGAGGTCGACCTCCACCGGGGCGGCCGTGCCCGAGGCGCCGATGCCGGCGAGGTACGCGGCGAAGCCGGGATCGTCCGAGGGCGGCGGCGTGGCCGGCGCGCGGAAGTGGATGCGGTCGCCCGGGGCCACCGCGGGATAGCGCGGCAGCAGGAGCCACAGGCGCACCGATCCGGGAGCATCTGCGGCCCTGCCGTCGACCACGGCCCGCTGCGTCGCGCCGGCCGGCGCCGAGACGCTCGCGACGGTCGCCGTCCAGTCCACCGGCCCGTCGGGAAGGGCGGCCGGCGCGGCCACCGGCTGCACGAGCCCACCGATGGCGAGCCGAAGCAGGATCAGGGCGGCCCCGATGGTCATGGCGCCGATGGCGCCGCGGTCGCGCGGAGCGGCCAGAGCCGCCCCGGCCGCGCCGGCGAGCCCGAGGAACAGCGTATCGACGCCCCACGCGGCCGGCGCCATGCCCGGGAGGGCCATCGAGAGGGCCTGGGCGAGGAGGGCGGCGCCGACCGCGCCGAGCCCGGCCCAGGCCGTCCGGGGCATCAGACCGTGACGAGCGCCTGGAGCTTGGCGAAGGTCGCCGCCCCGATCAGCTTGCGGGTGCGCAGGTCATCGATGCGCTGGAAGCGCTGCTGCTCGCGGGAGGCGATGATCTTGGCCGCCGTGACCGGTCCGATGCCGGGCAGCGCGTCAAGCTCGGCGGCGGTGGCGTGGTTGAGGTCGACCTTGCCCGGCCGTGCCGAAGCCGCGGCCGCGCCCCCGCTCGAGGCGCCGCGCTGCGGCACGAGCACCTTCGCCCCGTCCTGGAGCAAGTCGGCCAGGTCGAGCCCGGCCGAGGCGGCGGCGGCATCGACGCTCCCGCTGTAGCCCCCCGCGGCGGCGATGGCGTCGGCGACGCGGCTGCCCGCGACCAGCCTGACCACGCCCGGGTGGCGGACGGCCCCCTCCACGTCCACCAGCAGCGATGAGGGCTGCGGCGAGGTGGTCAGGGGTGAGGCGCCGGCCACGTCAAAGGTGACGACCGGCGCAGGCGTCGCCGCCACGAGGAGCGCGCTGCCCGCGAGAAGGACCAGGGCGGCCAGGGCCGCGATGACCAGCCAGGTGGCGTAGGGTCTCTCGGATCGCCCGGGCGGGCCCGGCGGGCTGCGGTCGGACGTGTCGTCTGCGCCGTCGCGCCGGTCGCCGGCGAGGGCGGCGTCGACCGCGGCCCAGTCGATCGCGTGCTGATCCATCGGCAGCCTCCGCGGCGGGCGGCGGCGGGGATGTATCGGCGGGCCGTTCGGCGGTCGGCGGTCGGCGGTCGACGTTCCGATCTCGAACGGGAAACGCCCACCGGTCCTGGGGCACTTCAGGGCCCGGTGGGCGTTGGGACGACTCTAGGGTGGTCCGCTTATCAGCCGCTTAGCTGCGAGCGGCGACCTCCGGATGTGGTGCGCGGCGGCACCGCAAGTCGGTCAGGACTCGTGATGCCGACCACGTAGCATGAGCAGCGCGGTCCGGCTGCTGCCGGTCTCTCGACGCTGGGAGCGACGGGCATCGGTCGCCTGGCGATCAGCGGCCGCCTCGCGGCGGCGATGCTGCGCCATGACGTGACCGAGTAGGTAGTACTGCCACATGATCAATGACCTCCCAGCCAAGGCTCCTGCGTGGGACGATCCCAGCCGCGGGAGTCGACACCCCAGCGCTGGGCCATCGCCCCGAGGACCGCGAACACCACGAGGACGATCCCGAGGCCTACGAGGAATTCGACCGTACCGGGCATGCCGCCCTCCTTTGTGATAACCCTTCTAACCGTTTGAAGAGGTTACTCGTACTGTAGCCCCTTGCGGCTAACCTGTCAACAGGACTATAGTGGTTACTGTCATGGCCGAACCGCACCTCCTCACCACCTCCGAAGATCACACCGTCCCGCATGGCCACCAGGTCGGCCTGCAGATCGGGCTCGATTTCATCAACACGTTCGAGCTCGAGCGTGGCCGCCCGGTCGACCACCTCACCGACCTCGACACCAGCCTGGACTGGCTGCGCCAGCACCAGCTGCTGCACCAGGACGCCGTCCAGGCGGCTCGCGAACGGGCCGCGGCGGACCCCGCGTCGGGTGACCGGATCCTGGGTCGGATCAGGCGCGTGCGCGATGCGATGCGCGACCTCGTCGAAGCCCAGGCCGACCGCCGGCCCCCGTCACGCGATCATCTGGCCGAGATCAACCGCGCGCTGCGCACCCACTACGTCTACGTCCTCGTGCCCGACACGGATGGGGTGTCGCTGGACCACCGCCACGAGGGTGACCCCATCGAGGGCGCGCTCGGGCGCCTCGTCGAATCGGTCGCCCGCGAGGTGAGCCAGGGCCACGTGGAGCGCCTCCGCGTGTGCGCCAACGACGCCTGCCGCTGGGTCTACTTCGATACCTCGCGGACGGGCCGCCGACGGTGGTGCGACATGGCCACGTGCGGCAACCGCGCCAAGGCCGCCCGCCATCGGGAGCGGCGCCGCGAAACGGCGACCGACACGGAGCGCCCGACCGCCCTCCCGCTCGCCTGAGCCGTCGCGCGAGGGCGTCCGGCTAGGGCGCTCGTCCCACCAGGTTCACCAGCCGTCCCGGCACATGGATGACCTTGGCCGGGGCCTTGCCGCCCAGCGCGGCCTGGACCTTGGCACTGGCCAGGGCGAGGCGCTCGACCTCGGCCGCGGGCGTGTCCGCTGGGACCGTCAACCGGTCGCGCACCTTGCCGTCCACCTGGACCGGCAGCTCGACCGTCTGCTCGGCCACCAGGGCGGCCTCCCAGGCCGGCCACGACTCGCGGTGGATGGACCGCCACGCCTCGCTGGCCGCGGCCAGCCGGCGGCTCCACAACTCCTCGGTGATGTGCGGCGCCGCCGGCGCCAGCATCAGCAGCAGCAAGCGCACCGCCTCGTCCCACGCGTCCCCGCCGGCGATGGCCGTGCCGCGGAAGCGCATCAGCCGGTTGGTCAGCTCCATGAGCTTGGCCACCATCGTGTTGAAGTGGAACGACTCGTAGTCGGCGGTGACGTCGCGCAGGGTGCGGTGGGCGACGACGCGCAGCTCCGCCGCGGCGGCCACCGGATCGCTGACGGGGAGCGCGCCGCTGCCGGCATCGCTGCCGTGCGGGTCCAGGACCACCGTCCACACGCGGTTCAGGAAGCGGGCCACGCCGCCGATGCCGGTCGGCGACCACGGGCCGCCCTGGTCCCACGGGCCCATGAACATCAGGAACAGGCGGATCGTGTCGGCCCCGTAGCGCGCGACGAGGTCGTCGGGATCCTGGACGTTGCCGCGCGACTTGCTCATCCGCTCGCCGTCGGCGCCCAGGATCTGGCCCTGGTTGAACAGGCGCTTGAACGGCTCGTCCTGGTCGACGAGGCCGAGGTCGCGCATCGCCTTGGTCCAGAACCGGCTGTACATGAGGTGCATGACGGCGTGCTCGGCGCCGCCGGTGTACTGGTCGACCGGCGTCCAGCGGTCTACGAGCGGGCGGTCGATGGGCCCGTCGTCCTTCCGCGGCGAGAGGTAGCGGAACCAGTACCACGAGCTGTCCACGAACGTGTCCATCGTGTCGCTCTCGCGTCGCGCGGGGCCGCCGCAGCGCGGGCAGTCGATGCGCAGGAAGGCCTCGTCGTGGTTGAGCGGGTTCTCGCCGCGTCCGCCGTAGTCGACCGTCTCGGGCAGCCGCACCGGCAGGTCCTCGTCGGGCACGGGCACGATGCCGTCCCGCTCGCAGTAGATGACCGGGATGGGCGTGCCCCAGTAGCGCTGGCGGCTGAAGAGCCAGTCCCGCAGGCGGTAGGTGACGGAAGGCTTGGCCCGGCCGTCCTCGGCCAGCCAGGCGACGATGGCGCGCATCCCCTCGGGGGCGGTCAGGCCGCTGAAACGACCCGAGTTGACCAACCGCTCGTCGGGCGTGTGGGCGATGTACGCGCCGTCGAGGGCGTCGTCGTCCGCGCCCGCCGGGGCGATGACCCGCCGGATGGGCAGCCCGAACCGGGTGGCGAACGTGTAGTCGCGCTCGTCGTGGGCGGGCACCGCCATGATCGCGCCGGTCCCGTAGCCGGCCAGTACGTAGTCCGCGATCCAGATCGGGATGCGCTCGCCGTTGACCGGGTTGATCGCATCGGCGCCCAGGTAGACGCCCGTCTTCTCGCGGTCGGTCGACAGCCGCTCGATCTCGGTCTCCGCGCTCGCCCGCGTGACGTACCTGTCGACCTCCGCGCGACGGCCGGGGGCCGTCAGCTTGGCCACGAGCGCATGCTCCGGGGCGAGCACCATGAAGGTGGCCCCGAACAGCGTGTCGGGCCGGGTGGTGAACACGCGCAGTTCGTCGCCCCCGGCCTGGTGATCGTCGGGCGCCGTGGTGAAGACGACCTCGGCCCCTTCCGACCGGCCGATCCAGTTCGTCTGCTGCAGCCGGATCGGTTCCGGCCACTCGATGCCCGTGAAGTCGAGCAGTTCGTCGGCGTACTTCGTCGTCCGCAGGTACCACTGCTCCAGGTCGCGCTTCTCGACCGGCGCACCGCACCGCCAGCAGTGGCGGTCGGCCCCCTCCACCTGCTCGCGCGCCAGTGTGCCGTCGTTGGGACACCAGTCGACCGGCGACATCCGGCGGTAGGCCAGGCCGGCCTCCAGGAAGCGCAGGAACAGCCACTGGTTCCAGCGGTAGAACTCGGGGTCGCAGGTGACGATCTCGTAGCGCCAGTCGAACACGGCGCCCATGGACCGGAACTGCCGCCGCTCGTGCTCGATGTTCTGCATCGTCCAGTCGCGCGGGTTGATGCCGTTCTTGATGGCGGCGTTCTCGGCCGGGAGGCCGTAGGCGTCGAAGCCGATGGGGAAGAAGACGTTCTCGCCGTGCATCCGATGGAACCTGGCCAGCGCATCCGTCGGGGTCACGATGTACCAGTGCCCGATGTGCAGGTCGCCCGAGGGGTACGGATACATCGTCAGGATGTACGACTTCGGTCGCGACTGGTCGTCGAGGTCGGTCTCGTACAGCCCGATCTCGTCCCAGCGTGCCTGCCAGCGCGGCTCGATGGCCGTTGGGTCGAAGCGCTCCAGGCGGGTGCGGTCGCCGGATCCGGTGACGGTCACTGTCGAACGGGCCTCTCGAATGGCACACCCCCCGCCGTTCGGCGAGGGGTGGGAAGGTGGCGGGTCCCTGGGGCTGGTGGAGCTACGGGGATTCGAACCCCGGACCTTCTGCATGCCATGCAGACGCTCTCCCAGCTGAGCTATAGCCCCGTGTGCGCCGAACGGCGAGTATATCGCAGGGGAACTGCCCATCTGCCGCCCTGCCCGGAGGTGCTATGGAGCACGAGACGATCCATCTGCGCCAGGCGACGCCCGACGATCAGGCGGTCATCCTGGGCCACCGTCGCGGCATGTTCCGCGACATGTGGGCCGGGACGTCGGAGCAGCTCGACCGCATGATCGAGGCGACCGCGCCCTGGCTGGCGGGCGCGCTGGCGGATGGGTCGTACCGCGGCTGGCTGGCGGTGACGGCGGATGGCCAGGTCGTGGCCGGGGGCGGGGTGATCGTCACGCCATGGCTGGCCCGGCCGCGCGAGGGCGACCCGCGTCGCGCCGTCATCGTCAACGTCTACACCGAGCCGGGCTGGCGTGGCCGCGGCCTCGCCCGCCGGATCATGGAGGCGATCCTGGCCTGGCTCCGCGAGCAGGGCCTGCAGTCGGTCGACCTCCACGCCAGCGACGCGGGCCGGCACCTCTACGAGACCCTGGGCTTCGAGCCCACCAACGAGATGCGCCTGCGGCTCACCTGAGGGGCGGTGGGAATGGGGTCGTCGATGTGGCAACATCCGCGGGATGGTGGCGTCCGTGGTGCCCGGCGTCCGCGATCCGACCGACGGCTTCGTCCTCCGGCGGTCGACGCGCGCCCGCCGGCCGCGTCTCACGATCGCTCCCGACGGGACGGTGGTCGTCACCCTGCCGCAACGGATGGCCCAGCACTGGGCGGACCAGCTGGTGGCCGAGCGCCGCGCCTGGATCGCCGGCCATCGCGCGCGGCTGGCCAGCCTGCGGTCGGCCCTCGCCGCCCGGCCCGCGCTCGGCGCCGGACGACCCGTCTCCTTCGGCGGCATCGACCACGCCGTGAGCGTCCTGGTGCGGCCCGAGCGGTCCCGCAGCCGGGTGGTGCACGAGGACGAGCCTGAGCCGTACCTGCGGGTCGAGCTCGCGCCGGCCGACGAGCGTCCGCCGGCCGCCGTGCTGGAGGCCTGGCTGCGTGCCGAGGCTCGTGCGGCGGTGGAGCGACGGGTGGTCGTGCGCGCCCGCGACCTGGGCGTGCGGATCGGCCGTCTCGCCATCCGCGACCAGCGCAGCCGGTGGGGCAGCGCCTCGCGGCGCGGGGCCCTGTCCTTCAGCTGGCGCCTCGTCCTGACGCCGCCCTGGGTCCTCGACTACGTCGTCGTGCACGAGGTGGCCCACCTGCTGGACTTCAGCCACTCGCCACGCTTCTGGGACCTGGTGCGGGGCCTCGTGCCGCAGGCCGAGGCGGCCCGCCGCTGGCTCCGCTCGCACGACACGGAGCTGCGCCACGCCCTGGACTGAGTCGGGGAGGGGATGGTGGAGATGAGGGGACTCGAACCCCTGACCCCCGCGATGCGAACGCGGTGCTCTCCCAGCTGAGCTACATCCCCACGGGGCGGGCGGCAGTATAGCAGCGGCGGACCCGCTAGCCTGAGGGCGACCGGGCCCCCGTCACGACCCGTATCGACCGCCCGAAGGCTCGCGAAAGGACCCTGTGCCGCTGCTGCTCGCCCTCGTCGCCGCCCTCGGCTGCGCCGGCTGGGTGCTGTACGTGATCGCCCCGTCGGCGGGCCATCCGCCGCCGCGCCTGCTGGGCTACCTCGTCCTGCTGGGCCTCGGCCTCATCGCGGTCGCCCTGGTCGGAGGCGGGCTGGCCGTGGGGCTGGAACCGGTGCCCGTCGGCGCCGTCGTCGGCGGCCTGGTGCTGGCGGCGATCCTGCCCCTGGCCCGGCCCTATGTCGTGCGCTTCACCGGGGGCCCCGATCGGCGGTGGGCCCTGGAACGCGCGTGGCGGGCGTTGCAGCCGGTGCGCCAGGCGGCGACCCCGTCGCCTGGCGATGCGGCCTGGGCGCGGGCCATCCTGCACGAGACGGAAAGCCTGCGGACGCCGGCCACGGCCGAGTTCATCGACCTGCTCCAGGGCAGCCTGCTGGCCAAGCTGGGCGGCAAGCCCGGCGTGGATCCGGCCTGGATCGACGCGCGCCTGGACGACGCCGCCACGCGCCTCTTCCCCGACTGGCGCACGTGGTCCGGCCCGGACCAGGCGGCCCTCCCGGCCGAGGTGACCGCGCCGCCCGCGGGCGGTGACGAGGGCCCCCGGGCACTTGACGGATAGAACATCCGTTCTATCATGGACCGGGCATGGAACCGCACCCGATGCCCGCCGCCGCCACCATCCTGCAGGGCGCCATGGCCCGCCTGGAGGCCCGCTGGGGCAGCGCCGCGATCCGGCTCGGTGACGGGAGCCTGACCGCCGGGGCGACCGCGCTGGCGCCCCTTCCCGAGCTGTCCGCCTCACCGGAGGCCGCCGCGGCCGTCCGGCCGTCCGACGAAGTCATCTCCACGGGCTTCGCCGCGCTCGACGCGATCCTGGGCCGGGGCGGGCTGCCCCGCCAGCTCACGGCCGTCTTCCGGGGCGCGGGGACATCGGGCAAGACCACGCTGGCGTTGCGCACGATCGCGGAGGCCCAGGCGCAGGGGGCCATCGCCGCCTGGCTGGACGGCAGCCGCAGCCTCGACCCGCTGGAGGCGATGGCGCGCGGCGTGGACCTGCGCTGGCTGATCGTGCTGCGGCCCCATGACCCGACCGAGGGCTTCTGGCTGGCCGGCTCGCTGCTCGCCGGGCGGACCGTGGACCTGCTGGTGGTGGACCTGCCGCCGCGCCTCGGCGCGGTCCATGAGCCGCTGCTCCGCCGGCTGGCCGCGCACGCCCGCCGCCTGGGGGTGCGCCTGATCCTGCTCGCGCCGCCCGATGCCGGGTCGCTGCAGGGGGCCCTGGCGGAGGTGGCCGGCCTGCGCCTGGAGCTCGAACGGCGGGCCTGGATCCGCCTGGGCCGCGACATCGTGGGCCAGCACACGGCGGTGACCGTGGCCAAGGACCGGTCGGGCGCCCCCGGTCGCCAGGCGGAGCTGGAGATCCGCTACCTGGCCGACGGCGAGCAGACCGCCGACCTGGCGCGTCTGCTGGACCACGGCCCGCCGCCCGCGCCCCTCGTGCTGATGCCCCCGTCCCCGTCCTCACGGATCACGACCCATGCGCCTCCTGCATCTCGCCTGGCCGCATCTGCCCCTGCGTCTCGAAGCCGCCTCCAGCCCCTTGCCCGCGGGGCCGGTCGTCCTGGGTGGGCAACCCTGGGAGCCCCGTCACGTCCTGGACGCCAGCCCCGACGCCGTCCGCCTGGGCGTGCGGCGCGGGCAACCGCTGGGCACGGCCCATAAGCTCGTCCCCGAGGCGGCCTTCCTCACGCCGCGACCTGCCGCCTACCGCGCGGCCATGGAGGCCGCCCTGGAGGCCCTGGCGGGCTTCACGCCGGCCATCGAAGGGGCGACCGACCCCGAGAGCCCGGCCTTTGGACGCGTCCTGCTGGGGATCGAGGGCCTGGCCCGCCTGTGGGGCGACGAACCCACCCTGACGGCCCGGGTCACGGCCCGCGTGGCGGCCGTCCTGCCGGGGTCGCCGCGGGCGGGGATCGCCGGCACCCGCTTCGGGGCGGCGGTGGCCGCGGCCACCTCGGACGCGCCGCCTCGACCCAGGATCGTGCCGGACGGGCCGGGCGCCGAGGCGGCCTTCCTGGCCCCCCTGCCGGTCTCCCTGCTGCCGGCCGACGAGGCGCTGCGAGCCCGCTTCCGGCTCTTCGGCCTGGAACGCATGGGCGACCTGGCCCGCCTGCCGCGCTCGGCGGTGGCGACCCGCTTCGGGGCGGCCGGCGGCGAGCTCCACGACCTGGCCGGGGGGCTGGATGGCCGGCCGCTGGTGCCCCGCCGCCCGGTCGAGCGGCTGTGCGCGGAGGCGGAGCTGGACCCGCCGGTCGAGACCATCGAGCCGCTACGGTTCGTGCTGCACCACCTGGCGGCCACCCTCTGCGAGCAGCTCACGGCCCATGGCGCCGGCGCGTCGCGCGCCGTCCTGCGGCTGGACCTGGAACGCGGGGAGCCGCTCCGGCTGGTCCAGCACCTGCCCGAGCCGGTGGCCGTCCCGGAACTCGTGGAGCGGCTCCTGGTGGCCCGCCTGGAGGCCCAGCCGCCGAACGGTCCGGTGGTCCGCCTGGCACTCGAGCTGGACGGCCGGGGTCCCGCCGCGACGACCCAGCTGGGCCTCTTCACGCCCCAGGCGGCGCGCGCCGATCGCCTGGGCTGGCAGCTGGCGGCCCTGGCCATCCGCTTCGGCCCCGACCGCCTGTGGCAGGCCAGCGTGAGCGACCCGGAGAGCCGGCTGCCGGAGGGCCGCGTGGCGTGGCGGCCGGCCGTGCCATGACCCGCCTGCTCGGCCAGCACCCCGTCATCGACGTCGACCTGGACGCCCTGGGCCGCCCGGCGTGCCTGCGCTGGGAGGGCACCCGGGAACCGGTCGAGGTGTGCAACCAGTGGCGCATCGAGGAGGCCTGGTGGCGCCGGCCCATCCGCCGCGCCTACTTCAAGCTGGTCGGTCCGCGCCTGCTGGCGCTCGTCTATCGCGACGAGGTCGACGGCGCGTGGCACCTGGAACGCCTCTACGACTGAGGGACGCCCCGCTCGTCAGGCCCCGGACATGACTCGACCCCGGGGGAGACCGGGGCCGAGCCAGAGGAGAGAACGAGCCGCCACCACGGGAGTGAGGAGGAGCAGACCCCCTTGGCCATCGGCACGCTCATCGGACGCTACTGGTCTTGTGACGGCTGGACCGCGGGAGCTGTGACGCCACGGGAGAAGGAAGTCGCGAGGCGTTGCCGGGCGGCACCGGCGACCGGTCAGCCGCGCTCCACGGGCCGCTGCTGGACCGCCAGCCGCTCGATCAGGTCGGCCGCGCGGACGGTCCCCGGCGAGGCCTGCAGCCGCCCCGCGATGGTCGCCAGCCGGGCTCGCAACGGCATGTCACCGTGGAGGCGCAGGACGGCCGCGATCAGGGCTTCGTCGGGGAACGTGTAGGTGGGCAGGCGGACGCCGAAGCCGCTGTCGTGGAGCCGCTGAGCGTTGTCGTACTGGTCCCAGAAGAGCGGCAGGACGACCATCGGTTTGCCGTGATGGAGGGACTCGGTGACGGTGTTGTTGCCGCCATGGGTGATGACGACGTCGACGAGCGGCAGGATCGCCGGCTGGGGCACGAACTCGGCGCCCCACATGGAGGCCGGCAGGCGGAGCTGGTCGTGCTGCGGGCCCAGGCTCACGATGACCCGCAGCGGCGCCTCCGCCAGCAGGTCGATGAGGCGCTGCATGAGCGCCACGTCGGCCGAGCCCAGGCTGCCCAGGGAGAGGTACACGAGCGGCTCGTCGCGCCCGGCGAGGACGGCCGGCAGCTCGAAGGCCGGCCCGCTGGCCCGCACGCAGCTCTCCAGCCGATGCCACGTGGGGCTCAGGGACACGGCCCGCGCGTAGTCCAGCTCGGCCGGGTAGACGTAGAGGTCCAGCCACGGCGACTCGGTGATGAAGTCGGGGCCCAGCGGCCCGTCCGCCAGCGTGCCGCCGCCGCTGGCCCGCACGAACTCGGCGAAGCCCGCCCACAGGTCGGCGTGGGTGCGCCGGTAGGCCTCGCGGAACGCCGGCCAGGCTGCCCGGTCGCCCTCGCCGTAACCGGAGAAGACCGGCGGCACCGCCTGGTCCTTCAGCTCGGCCGGGTTGCACGAGACGATGCGCACCCATGGCCGGCCCGAGCCGGCGAGGGCCGGGAAGGCGACCACGTTGTCCTCCACGATGGCGTCGGGGGCAAGCTCGTCCAGCAGCTCGCGGAGGCGCGGCTCGACGTACATGGCACCCTCCACCAGGGCCCGCCAGGTGGGTTCCAGGAACGACGCCAGCTGGTCGATGGTCGGCCGGCGGAACTGCGGCGCCGTGTCGCGGATGAAGTCCTTCCAGAACTGGCCGGGCACCTCCGGTTCGGACGGCGCCGGCGCGAGCCGCATGAGGCGCTCCTCGAAGCCGCGCGCGGCGAGCGTCCCGGCGAAGGATTCCTCGATGATGAAGACGACCCGATGGCCGCGGGCGCGCAGCACCTCGCCGATGCCGACGCAGTTGTTGGTCGGCCCGAAGGCGCCCTCCGGGAAGAAGACGATCGTGCGGCCGCGACCGGCCGTCATCGGGTCAGGAAGGGCGGCCGGCCCACGCCCCGACGACCAGCAGGAGCACGAGGGCGGTCAGGAGCACCGTCAGGATCGCCGCGCCGAGCACATCCCGCGCCGTGGGTCGCATGGCCAGAGGATACCCGCCCGCGGCCGGTCCGTCGGGCGACATGTATCGAACGGATGTTCTATCCTGTGACGGCGCCGCTGGCCCGGGGCGGCGCCTGCCACGGAGCCCTGGTATTGCCCTACGCGGAACTGCACTGCCATTCCTGCTTCTCGTTCCTCGACGGCGCCTCGTCCGTGGACGACCTGGTGGCCCGAGCGCGCGAGCTGGACCTCAGCGCCCTCGCCCTGACCGACCACCAGGGCCTCTACGGGGCGGTCCGCTTCGTCACCGCGGCGGAGGAGGCGGGCCTGCGGCCGATCATCGGCCTGGAGGTGGAACTCCTTGACGCAGCCGTGCCCGACCCGGCGGGGCTCGTCATCCCGGCCCGCCGACGGCCGGCCCGCCGGACCACGGCCCCGGACGCGCCGGATCCCGAGGCCGGCCAGCCGGTCCCGGCGCGCACGCCCCGGCTGCGCGTGCCGGGGCACCGGGCGCCCCGCCGGGAGGATCTGCGCGGCATCCGCGACGGCGAACGGGGACCACACCTGGTGCTGCTGGCCCGTGACGCGACCGGCTATCGCAGCCTGTGCCGCCTGGCGAGCGCGGCGCACCTGGCCGGCACGAAGGGCGTGCCCCGCTTCGACCAGGCGCTGCTGGCCCGTCACACGGAGGGGCTGGTGGCGCTCTCCGGGTGCCGCCACTCGGAGATCGCGCGGCGGCTGCTGGCGGGCGATCGGGCGGGCGCCCTGGAGGCGGCCCGGCGGTACGCGGCGCTCTACCCGGCCGTGCCCGGCCTCGGCGGGGGCGGCGGGTTCTTCCTGGAGGTCCAGCACCACCTGCGGCCCGACGACGACCTCCTGGTGACCTTGACCGTGGACCTGGCGGCCGCCACCGGCCTGCCCCTCGTCGTCACCAACGACGTGCACTACGCACGCCCGGAGGACCACGAGCTGCAGGACGTGCTGGTGGCCATCCGGCATGGCCTGACGCTGGAGACGAGCGCCCACCTGCGGCGTGACGGGGCGGTCCACGCCCTGCGCGGAGCGACCGAGATGGCCGCCCTGCCGCCGGGGCAGGAGGGGGAGCGTGACCCGGTCGGACGGGCCTGGCGAGCGGGCCTCGAGCTGGCCCATGAGCTGGCGATGCGCTGCGAGGTGGACCTGGGTTTCGAGCGCTACCGCTTCCCCGGCTTCCAGGTGCCCGACGGGGCGACCCCGCTCCAGGAGCTGACGCGCCTCTGCGAGGCGGGCCTGGCCCGTCGCTACCGGCCGGTCACGCCGGCCATCCAGGCCCAGCTGGACCACGAGCTGGGGGTCATCGACCGGACCGGCCTGGCCGAGTTCTTCCTCATCTGCTGGGACCTCATGCGGTTCGCCCGCGAGCAGGGCATCCCGGCCCAGGGACGGGGCAGCGCGGGCGACTCGATCGTGGCCTACGTGCTGGGCATCACGCGGGTCGACCCCATCCGCCACCACCTGCTCTTCGAGCGCTTCATCAACGAGGGCCGCACCGCCTACCCCGACGTGGACATCGACTTCGCCTCGTCGCGCCGCGAGGAGGTCATCCAGTACGTCTACGAACGCTACGGCGAGGCCCACACGGGGATGGTCTGCAACGTCGTCACCTACCGCGCCCGCTCGGCCGTCCGCGAGGTCGGTTACGCGTTGGGCTTCCCCCGGCCGCTGGTCGACCGCGTGGCCAAGGCGCTCGAGACGTATGACTCCGTGATGGTGCGCCGTGACCTGGAGGCGGAAGGGGGCTTTGCCGAGTTCTTCCGGGCGCCCGGCGAGGAGGTCGCGGCGGTGGCCGCCGGTCGCGCCGGCGCCGCGCAGGCCCGCCGACGCGGGCTGGTCGACGGCATGGGCCGCCTGGACCGCTCGCCGGGCCATGAACGTCTCGGGCGCCGGGGGGCGACGGACGACGAGGGCGGCCCGGGCGACACGCCGGTCAGCGTCGCCTGGCTGCGCGGCGACGTCCAGGCGGTGGACCCCGAGTCGGGCGTGGCCCTGCCGGCCGAGCGCCGCATCGACGGCGGGGAGGCGGGACGCCACCACGGCAGCACGGCCGGCCTCTCGCCGTGGGAGCGCTGGCTGGAGCTGTGTGCCCGCCTGGACGGTTTCCCGCGGCACCTGTCCATCCACACCGGCGGCATGCTCGTGACGGCCGCCCCGCTTGTCGACATCGCGCCGCTCGAGCGAGCCACGATGCCCGGCCGGGTCGTGGTCCAGTACGACAAGCGGGACGTCGAGACGCTCAAGCTGATCAAGCTCGACCTGCTCGGCCTGCGCATGCTCTCGGCCATCGACGATGCCCTGCGCGACATCGAGGCCGACTGCGGCCTCCGGCTGGACCTGGACGAGCTGCCGGAGGATCTGCCCGAGGTCTTCGCCATGATCCAGGCGGCCGACACGGTGGGCGTCTTCCAGATCGAGTCGCGGGCCCAGATGCAGACCCTGCCGCGCTCACGCCCGGCGACGCTCGACGACCTGGTCGTCGAAGTGGCCATCATCCGGCCCGGCCCCATCCAGGGCAACGCGGTCCACCCCTACCTGCGGCGGCGGCAGAGCCTGGAGCCGGTGACCTACCTGCATCCCAGCCTGGAGCCCATCCTGGCTGAGACGCTTGGCGTGATCCTGTACCAGGAGCAGGTCATGCGCATCGCCATCGAGGTGGCCGGTTTCAGCCCCGGCGGGTCCGACGGTTTCCGGCGGGCGATGGGCACGTGGCGCTCGACGGGCGAGATGGAGAAGCTGCACCGGGGCTTCGTGGACGGCTGCCGCACCACGAGCGGCCTGACCGAGGCGGACGCGGAGGAGCTCTTCCGGCGCGTCGCCGGCTTCGCCAGCTTCGGCTTCAACAAGAGCCATGCCGCGGCCTTCGCCCGGACGGCCTACGAGTCGGCCTACCTGAAGCTGTACTACCCGGCCCAGTTCGTGACCGGGCTCATCAACGCCCAGCCGATGGGCTTCTACCCGGTGGAGGTGCTCGTCAACGACGCCCGCCGCCACGGCGTGCCGATCCTGCCCGTGGACCTCGCCCGCAGCCGCTACCGCACGGCCACCGAGTGGACCGGCTCACCCGACGAGCCCCGGACGGCCCAGGGCTACGGCATGCGCCTGGGCCTCCACCTCGTGAACGGCATCGGCGAGGAGCTTGGCCTGCGCCTCGAGGCGGAGCACGACCGTGGCCCGTACCGCTCGCTGGAGGAGGTCGTGACGCGCACGGGCCTGCCCGAGGAGACGCTGGAGCGGCTCATCCGGGCCGGCGCCCTCGACAGCCTGGGCCGGCCACGTCGCGAGCTGCTCTGGCAGGTCCGTGAACTGGCCGGCGCCATCCGCGGCCGCCCGGGTGAACGGGTGGCCGGTCGGCCGCTCGGCCTGCGGCTGCCGCCCACGCCGGCGCCGGCGCTCCCGCCACCGAGCGAGCTGGAGCGGCTCGGCGACAGCTACGCGATCCTGTCCCTGGACGCCCGACGCCAGGTGGTCGAGCTCTTCCGCCCCGCCCTGGACCACCTCGGGGCGATCCCCGCCGCCGGCCTCACCACCCATGCGCCGGGCCCGGTGGCCATCGGGGGCCTGGTCGTCACCCGGCAGCACCCCATGACCGCCAAGGGCACCGTCTTCCTGGCCCTCGAGGACGAGACGGGCATGGTCAACGTCACGCTCTGGCCGGACGCCTGGGCTCGCCTGCGCGGCGTCGTGCGTCGCCATGCCCTGCTCTACGTGGAGGGCACCCTCCAGCGCGAGCACGCGGTGGTCAACCTCATCGCCCACCGCATCCGGTCACTACCGGAGGTGGCGCGGGCGCTCGGTGGGCCGCCACGGCCCGAAGGCGTCCGCCAGCTCGGCCACGCCGGGATGCGCCGCGTGGGCTAGGCGGGCACCTGCCTGCCGGGCCCGATCAGGCCGGCCGTCAGCGGGCCGGACGAGCCGTGCGCTTGGTGTCGCGCCGCTGCTGCTTGGCCCGCTCCGCCCGTTGGGCCGCGTTGCGCGTGCTCATCGTGCGCAGCCAGCGCCGGTACCAGGCCGCCAGCCCGCCGAAGAGCATGCCCAGCACGATCCCCGAGACCAGGGCGACGGCGACCTCGGAGGCGTCGATCGCCCCCGGCGTCGTGCGATAGATGGCGGCCAGCAGGCCGAGCGCCTGGAAGAGGCCCATCACCCCGCCGATCAGCCATGCCCCTCGAGGTGCGACGAAGCCGCCGACCAGGACGGGGATGCCCGGCGCCTGGATGAACAGGGGCAGGATGAGGCCGGTCAGGCCGGGATCGTTGAGGGGGAACGTGAGGCCGGCCACGACGGCCAGGAGCCCGAGGGCGAAGGCGCCCCAGAGGGTCCTGGTCGTCCGGACCACCTCGGGCATCGCCAGCAGGTCGCCGCGGAAGTCGGGCAGGTGGACGCCGCCGAACAGGCCCAGCGGTCCGCCGCCGCTCGGCGCGACTGCGGCAGCCGCATCGCGCGTGACCGGAGCGTCGTCCTCCGGGTCGGCCGCCGGTGCCTGGGCGGCACGGTAGCGACGGCGGGCATCGGCGCGGTCGGTTCGCTTGGCGCGGGCCACGTGGCCTCCTCTGCGGTGGGACTGGGGAGGCGCATCGTACAGCGCCGCAAGTCGCCGTGAAGCCGGTGTGAACCGCGCGCTAAGCCCGTCCGCGTACAACGTGCCGAGCACCCGCCGCCAGGCCCGCCTGGAGGTCATGCATGTCGTCGCGTCTCCGCTCGGCCGGCCCGTCCCTGCTGGCCGCCTGCCTGACCCTCACGCTGGCCAGCGGCTTGGTCCGCGCCGCGCCGAGCGGACCAACGACCGCGGCGGTGGCCTGGCCACCGTCGGGCGGCCTCCTGCTGAGCGAGGTCATGACGGGCGGCGCCAGCGCGTCCGACGAGTTCATCGAGCTGGACAACGCCTCGAGCGACCCCCTCGACCTGGTCGGGGACGAGGTCGTGTACGTGTCGGCGAGCGGCGGGACGGTCACCCGCAAGGCATCATGGACCGCCGCCTCGCCCCTGGTGCCCGGGCAGCACCTGCTGGTGGCCAACGGCGCCGGCGTCTACGCCGTGGGCGCCGATGCGACCTACACCGGCGGGCTCGCCGCCACCGGCGGGGCCGTGGCGCTGCGCGCGGCCGACGGGTCGGTCCTCGACGCGATCGCCTGGGGCAACGCCACGAACGGCTTCATCGAGGGCACCACAGCCTCGGCGCCGCCGGCCGGCTCGAGCCTGGAACGGCTGCCCGGAGGAGCGGCGGGGAACGGCGTCGATACCAATGACGACAGCTTCGACTGGTTCATCCAGCCGGATCCGGACCCGCAGGCCCTGGTCGATCCGCCCGTGCCTGGATCGCCGTCGCCCACTGCCACCCCGACCGTGACGCCGATCGAGCCCACCCCGACGATCACCCAGCCCACCCCCGCGCCCACGGATGCGCCAACCGCGACCCCGACGGCGGAGCCGACGGAGACGCCCACGGCCATGCCGCCGCCGACCCTCGCCCCGACGCCCGCCGCCCCGACCGCCACGCCGGTCGATCCCACCCCCACCGCGTCGCCGGCCCAGGCGACCGCGACGATCGCGAGTGCCCGCTCCGCGGCTCCCGGCACGGCCGTGGTCATCGAGGGCGTCCTGACCACGCCCCTTGGCCTGACTGACGGTGGCCAGGGGGCGTTCGTCCAGGACGCCACCGCGGGCATCGCGCTGTACCTGTCGGGCGACGGCTGGCCGGCTCTCCCCACCGGCACCGCGGTCCGGCTGGCCGGCACGACCGACGCCCGCTATGGCCAGGCGACGGTCCGCGTCACCGACCACGCACAGCTCGTGCCGCTTGGCCCGGCCGCGGCGCCGGCGCCGCTCGGTCTGCCGACCGGCGACGCGGGGGAAGCGGCCGAGGGCCTCCTCGTGACGACCAGCGGCACCGTGACCACGACACCCGAGGCGCTCGCTGACGGCTTCGCCCTTTTGGTCGACGACGGGAGCGGCGCGTTGCGGGTCGTGGCCGGCGCAGCCACCGGGATCTCTCGCGAGGCCCTCCGCCGCGGCTCGACCGTGGCTCTGACCGGCGTGCTCGGCCAACATGCCTCGAGCGGTACCACCGGCGGCTACCGGCTCTACCTGCGCAGTCCGTCCGACGTCGTCGCCGCGGTCTCGTCACCGAGTCCGATCCCCTCGGCCTCTGGTCCCCGCCCAAGCTCCTCGGGAGATGTGGTCAGCCCGATCGCCGCGGTCACGCAGACCGGTCAGCGCGCGACCGTCGAAGGCGTCGTCACCTCGGGCGCCATGCTGTGGGGGGTGGACCAGCGTCGGTTCACCCTGCAGGACGCGTCCGGGGCGATCCTTGTCCGGGTGCCGGCCGGGGTCCGCCTCCCGACCGTGGGGCGATCGGTCCGCGTCAGCGGCACCGTCGGCCACTACCTTGGCGCACCCGAGCTCGGCGCCGCCGCCCCGCCGGTCGCCCTCGCATCGGGCACGGCAGCTGTCGCGCACCCGATCGCCCATGCCCCGCTCGTGTCCGGTCTCCGCTGGGACCTCGTGGTCGCCGTCGGCACGGTGACGGCCGTGCGACGCAGCGCCACGAGCTGGCGTGGCGAGCTCCGCCTCGCCGACGGCTCGCGCCTCCCCATCGGCGCTGGGATCGCCGCCGCCGTGCCCGCTGCCCGCTTCGCCGTGGGCAGCCGGGTCGCGGTCACCGGCATCGCCCGGCCGCCGGCCACCGGCTCAGCGGACGGCCAGCTCTACGAGATGCTCCGCGGCCCCGCCGACCTCGTCGTCCTCCGAGACCCGTCGAGCGGCGGGGCCGTCGCAGCGGCGCCGGCCGGTGTGACGAGGACTGCGCCACCGGATGAGCCGCTCGACGCCGATCTGGCGGACCTGCCCGCGCTGCTCGGCCGGGTCGTCCGAGTCGGGGGCGTGATCGTGGCGGCGGACGTCCACCAGCTCACCCTCGATGACGGCACGGCCCAGGCCACCGTGCGCCTGCCTGCCGATGCGGCCGCGTCGACGCCGCTGCCCACCGGCACGGCCGTGACGCTCGTGGCGCGCGTGGCGGCCGCGAGCGGCGGCGGGATGCAGTTGGAGCTGCAGGCCATGGCCGATCTCGCCCTGGCGGGCGACCCGAACGGGGCGCAGGCGCCCGACGCCGATCCCGCGGCCGCCACGACCGCGACCCCGGTGCCGGCCGCTCAGGATGACGCCACGACGGCGGAGGTCGACCCTGGCACGTCGGCGGTCCTGGGTGGCGCCGCCCTGGGGGCCGCCGCGGCCCTGCTGCTGCTCCTGGCCGGAGCGGTGCGGCGAATCCGCGCTCGACTGGATGGTGCCTCCCGCCGGCGCATCCGCGACCGCCTCGTCGCCCTGGGGCCGCCGGCGGCCCCCGAAGGCCCGTCAGGGACCCCGCCAGGGCCCTGAACGGAGGGCGCGTCGCCCGAGCACGGCTGCCGCTCGGCTGCCGTTCGCTTGACGCTCGTGCGAAGGCGGCTCTATCCTCGCCAAGGCCCGCCTCCGGGCCGAGCACGAGTGAGGGACGGCCTTGCCGAACGCGGACCCCCGCGTCGCGCTCCCGGACACTGACCGGCAATACCACATCGGCCTCGGTCGGGGTGAGCTGGCCGAATACATCCTCCTCCCCGGTGACCCGGAGCGGGTCGAGCGGATCGCCACGCGCCTGGAGCGTGTCGAGTTCCACCGGCAGCACCGCGAGTTCGCGTCGGTCACCGGTCGGTTCCACGGCCGCCGCGTCTCAGTCGTGTCGACCGGCATCGGGGCCGACAACATGGAGATCGTCATGGCCGAAGTCCTGGCCATCACCGATCGGCCCACCCTCGTGCGCGTCGGCTCGTGTGGCGTCCTGCAGGCGGACATCGCGCTCGGCGACCTGGTCATCAGCACGGGCGCGATCCGGCTCGAGGCCACGACGGCCTACTTCGTCGGGGACGGCTATCCGGCGGTGGCCGACTACGCGGCCGTGGCGGCCCTCGTCGAGGCGGCGGCGCGCCTGGGGCACACCGCGCACGTCGGCATCACCGCCACCGCCCCGGGGTTCTTCGGCCCCCAGGGCCGCCCCGTCGCCCGCCTGCCGATCCGCTTCCCGGACCTGGCGGCCGACATGGCGCGCCAGGGTGTGTTGAACTTCGAGATGGAAGCGTCGGCTCTCCTCGTGCTGGCCGGCCTCGCCGGATGCCGGGCCGGGGTAGTCTGCGCGGCGTACGCACAGCGGACCACTGGACGCTTCGTCCAGGGCGCTGCACAGGAGCAGGCCGAAGCGGCCTGCATCGAGACCGGCCTGGAGGCATTGGGCATCCTGGCCGAGATGGACGAGGCGACGCGTGCGGCCGGTGCGGCCGCATGGCGGCCGTCACTATGGGCGCCAGCCATGGCGTCCTGAAGATCCCGCGACACGGCGGAGCCGGGGCAGACGCCCCGGACCGCCACCGAGACCCCCGGCGCGAGCCGGAAAGGAGGAGATGGGATGGCCGAGGCCTACTGCGTCAAGTGCAAGGCCAAGCGTGAAGTCAAGAACGCCCAGCACATCACCATGAAGAACGGCAAGCCCGCGCTTCAGGGAACCTGCCCGGTGTGCGGCACCAAGGTCTTCAAGATCGGCGGCTGAGCACTCGCCAAGAAGCCTCTGATAGGGGACCCCGGCCATGCGGCCGGGGTCCCTTCCGTTTGCGCCGGCAGGTCGCGAAGGGCGCGAAGGGTACAATCCGCGGGACATGATGGTCGAGGCGGCGTGGCCGCAGGCGGTGGCCCCCACGCGCGTCGATCAGCCTTCCGATGGATCAGCCGTGCTGGCGCTCGATCTGGGCGCGAGCCGCATCCGCGCCGCGGTCGTGGCCGGCGACGGCACGGTCCTTGCCCGCGACACCCGTCCGACGCCCGTGCAGGCCGGCCCGGCCGCGGTGATCGATGCGTGCGTCACGGCGCTGGCCACGGTTCGCCAGGATCCCGCGGTCGGCGCGCGGCCCCTCGCGGGCCTCGGCGTCTCGGCCCCCGGGCCCCTCGATGCGGCCAGCGCGACGCTGCTCGAGCCGCCCAACCTGGGTCCGGCCTTCCACGACCTGCGCCTGGGCGACGCCCTGGCCCGGGCGACCGGCCTCGACGTCGTCATGGAGCGCGACACGAATGTCGCCGCACTGGCCGAGCGGGCCTTCGGCAGCGCGCGCGGCGAGGACGACTTCCTCTACCTGACCGTGTCCACCGGCATCGGTGGGGCGATCGTGGCCGGCGGCCGCCTCTTCCGCGGACCCGACGGCCTGGCGGGGGAGCTGGGGCACGTCCTCGTCGAGCTCGACGGACCGCCGTGCGGCTGCGGCGCACGCGGCCACCTGGAGGCCGTCTCGTCGGGCAGCGGCATCGCCGCCCAGGCGCGCGAGCGCATGGCGGCCGGCGAGGCACCCGGCCTGGCCTCGTTCGCCGCGCGGGCGCCGTGGCCGTCGGGGACCACCGGCGAGATCGACGCGCGCCTGGTGGCAGACGCCGAGGAGGCCGGCGATCCAGCCGCGACCGCCATCATGGGCCGTGCCCGCCGTGGCTTCGCCGCAGCGCTCGTCGGCCTGGTGGACGTCTTCACGCCACACCTCGTGGTCATCGGTGGCGGCCTCGCCCGTGCCCAGGGCGAACGCTGGCTGGCGCCGGCCCGGGAGGCCGTGGCCGCCCTCGCGTTCCACGTCGTGGCACGTCGCACGCGCATCGTGGCCGCCGCTCTCGGCGACGACGTGGGCCTGGCCGGGGCGGTGCCGCTGCTGGCACTCCGGCCGAACAGCCCCTCATGAGATGACCGACGACGCTTTTCCGGCCAGCCGGGCCGATCGCACACTCACCTTGCTCTCATCACCACAGGAGGTTCTTCCGCGATGACCATCCGAGTCGGCATCAATGGCTTCGGCCGTATCGGCCGCCAGACGCTCAAGGCCCTCATCGAGCGGGTCCCCGAGGCCGAGGTCGTGGCCGTCAACGATCTCGTCGATACGGCTACCAACGCGCTGCTGTTCAAGCACGACTCGACGTACGGCGCGTTCGCCGGCGAGGTCAGCCACACCGATGACGCGCTCATCGTCGACGGCCACCGCATCCAGTCGCTGCAGGTCAAGGACCCCGCCGAGCTCCCCTGGGCCGACCTGGGCGTGCAGATCGTGGTCGAGTCGACGGGCCATTTCACCGATGCCACCAAGGCCGCCGCGCACCTCACCGCCGGGGCGCGCAAGGTCATCATCAGCGCGCCGGCGACCCACGAGGACGTGACGATCGTTCTCGGCGTCAACGAGGCCAGCTACGACCCGGCCAGGCACAACCTGATCAGCAACGCCAGCTGCACGACCAACTGCCTGGCGCCCACGGTCAAGGTGGTGCACGACGCCTACACCATCAAGCGGGGCCTGATGAATACGATCCACTCGTACACCAACGACCAGCGCATCCTGGACGTGGCGCACAAGGATCCGCGGCGCGCCCGCGCGGCTGCCCTGAACATCATCCCCACCACGACCGGCGCGGCCCGCGCCCTGTCGCTCGTCATCCCCGACCTCAAGGGCAAGTTCGACGGCTTCAGCCTGCGCGTCCCGACGCCCACCGTGAGCGTCGTCGACTTCACCGCCGAGCTGGAGCGCCCGACGAGCGTCGAGGCCCTCAACGAGGCCTTCCGCACAGCCGCCGCCGGGCCCCTGGCGGGGATCCTGGGCGTCAGCGACGAGCCGCTCGTCTCGACCGACTTCCGCGGCGATGCCCGTTCCTCGATCGTCGACAGCGCCTGCACGATGGTCATCGGCGGCGACTTCGTGAAGGTCATCGCCTGGTACGACAACGAGTGGGGCTACAGCTGTCGCGTGGCGGATCTCGTCCGCTTCGTCGGCGTGCGCTTCTGACCCGCGGCCATGGACAAGCTCACCATTCGCGATCTTGACGCGTCCGGCAAACGCGTCTTCCTCCGCGTCGACTTCAACGTGCCCCTGGCCGACGGCAAGGTCACCGATGACACGCGCATCCGGGCCGCCCTGCCGACGATCCGGGCCCTCCGCGACCAGGGCGCGATCATCATCCTGGCCAGCCACCTCGGCCGGCCCAATGGGAAGGTCAACGACACCTTCCGCCTGCGGCCGGCGGCGGAGCGTCTGAGCACGCTGCTGGGCGTGCACGTGCCGGTCACCGGCGACGCGCTCGGCGTCGGCACGGTCGATGCCATCGCCCGGCTCAAACCGGGCCAGGTGATCATGCTCGAGAACCTCCGCTTCCACGCCGAGGAGGAGGCCAACGACCCCGGTTTCGCCAAGGCCCTCGCGAGCTATGCCGACGTGTACGTCAACGACGCGTTCGGGACGGCCCACCGGGCCCATGCCTCAACGGTCGGCGTGGCGAAGCTGCTGCCGGCCTACGCCGGACTGCTCATGGAGCGCGAGATCAAGGCCCTCTCGGCCCTGATCGAGCACCCCGCCAAGCCGTTCGCCGCGGTCATCGGCGGGGCCAAGGTCTCCGACAAGCTGGGCGTGCTCGAGCACCTCATGGGTCTCGTCGACACGTTCGTCGTCGGCGGTGGCATGGCCAACACCTTCCTCGTGGCCCAGGGCCACACGGTCGGCAAGAGCCTCCTCGAGCGCGACAAGGTCGAGGCGGCCGGCCGGCTGATGGCCGATGCGGCCGCACGCGGCGTGCGCGTCGTGCTGCCCATCGACGTCGTGGTGGCCAAGGAGGTCACGCGCGGCGCCGAACACAAGACGGTCTCCGCCGAACGCATCCCCAACTCGTGGTCCGCGGTGGACATCGGGCCGGCCAGCCGCGTCGCCTTCGAGGCGGCCCTGGACGAGGCGCAGACGATCCTGTGGAACGGGCCGCTCGGCGTCTTCGAGGTGCCGACCTTCGGGGACGGCACGCGGGCCATGGCCCGCTACCTGGCCAAACGCGCCGACGGGGGCGCCACCGTCGTCGTCGGCGGGGGCGACTCGGTCGCCGCGGTCGAGCAGCTCGGCCTGGCCTCGCACATGACCCACATCTCCACCGGTGGCGGCGCGACGCTCGAGTTCCTCGAGGGTCGAGACCTGCCCGGTATCGCCGCGCTACAGGACCGACCCGCATGAAGACCCAGATCGAGACCATCGACGCCCGCGAGATCCTGGACTCGCGGGGTGACCCCACCATCGAAGTCGAGGTGACCCTCGCCGGCGGCGCCATGGGCCGCGCGGCGGTGCCGTCGGGCGCCTCCACCGGCGCCCACGAGGCGGTCGAACTCCGCGACGGTGACAAGGGCCGGTACGCGGGCAAGGGCGTACGGCGCGCCGTGGCCAACGTCTTCGAGACGATCGGGCCGGCCCTCCTGGGGGCCGATGCGGCGGATCAGGCGGCGGTCGACGACACCCTCATCGCCCTGGACGCGACGCCCAACAAGGCCGCCCTGGGGGCCAACGCGATCCTGGGCGTCTCGCTCGCCTGTGCCCACGCCGCGGCGCATGCCTACCGTCTGCCGCTCTACCGCTACCTGGGCGGGGCCCGGGCGAACCTGATCCCCGTCCCCATGTTCAACATCCTCAACGGCGGCCGCCATGCGGCCGACTCGACCGACTTCCAGGAGTTCATGATCCTGCCGCTCGGCGCCCCCGACTTCAGCGAGGCGCTGCGAGCCGGCAGCGAGGTGTTCCACGCCCTGCGCACGGTGCTGCACGAGGGCGGCTTCGCCAGCGTACAGGGCGACGAGGGTGGTTTCGCCCCCTCCCTGCCCTCCAACCAGGCGGCCATCGAGGTCATCCTGCGGGCCATCGAGCGCGCCGGCTACCAGCCCGGTGAGCAGGTCGCCATCGCCCTCGACCCGGCGGTCTCGGAGATCCTGGCGGCCGACGTGCCGGCGTCCGCTGACGGCCAGCTGACCTACCGGCTGGCCAAGGAGGGGCGGACCCTGCTGACGGACGAGTTGATCGACTTCTGGGCCGACTGGCTGGCCCGCTACCCGATCGTCTCGCTGGAGGACGGCCTCGCCGAGGACGACTGGGCCGGCTGGGCCAGGCTCACCAAGCGCCTAGGCGACAAGGTGCAGCTGGTGGGCGACGACATCTTCGTCACCAACCCCGAGCGGATCGCCCGCGGCATCGAGGAGCGGTCGGCCAACGCGGTGCTCATCAAGCTCAACCAGATCGGCACCGTGACCGAGACCCTGGCCGCCATCGACATGGCCCACGCCGCCGGCTGGGCCGCGGTCGTCAGCCATCGTTCGGGTGAGACGGAGGACACGTCCATCGCCGACCTCGTCGTGGCCACCGGCGCCGGGCAGATCAAGACGGGTGCGCCGTCGCGCTCGGAGCGGGTCGCCAAGTACAACCAGCTCCTGCGCATCGAGGAGCAGCTTGGCGTGGGCGCTCGTTTCGCCGGAGCCGCAGCACTGGCCCACCACCGCTCGTGAGGCGGGTACTGGACCGGGGGGCCGTCTTCGCCGGCTGGGTCGGCCTGGGCATGGCGGTGACCATCGCCATCAGCTTCGAGCTGATCATCGCCGTGCAGGCCCTGGTCTTCCTGGCCGCCATCCCGGCCGGGCTGCTCATCGGTTTCTACGCCGCCGCGCGCTCCGAGCGTCGGCGGCCCGTGTGGCGTGCCCTGGTCGATGGGGGCTACGCCGGGATCGTCACGGCCCTCACGCTCGCCCTCGTCTACGCCGCCATCCGCCTGCTGTTCATCTTCGCCGACTCCGGGTACCCCACGTACAACAACACGGGGGCCCTCGGCGAGCCGCTGGGACCGACATGCGCCGCTGGTCCGGGGTGCGCCTACCAGCGCTACCTTGACCAGGCCGCGACCGATCCGGCCTTCGCCGCCGCGCTGGCCCAGGCCGGGGTGACCGACACCGCGTCGTTCCAGGCGTTCGTGCTGCGCGACCAGCTCGACGGCGGCCTCGTGCTCGTGGCCATGGTCGTGGGCGGATCGCTCGTCGGCGGGCTGTTCTACGCCGCCGCAGGCCCCGCCAAACAGCCGGAGCCGACGCCCGCCGGCTGAAGCCCCAAGGGGACGTGCCGGACGGCCAGCATCCTCTCGGGCACCAGCGGTGTTGGTGGTAGGGGCGTCAGCGCCCGGCACGGCTCGTGTCGACCGCCCCGGCCACGCTCAACGAGGCTCGCCGATCCGCCTCCGCAGACCATGTGCGGCCACGTGCGGCACAGAGCACCAAGCGGGCTGGTGACGCGGGGGAGTCGACCTGGCGGCTGGGAGCCGCCGCCGTTACTTGGTCGTCTTGGCCTTGGGCGCGGGCTTCGCCTTGGCCGCCGGCTTGGCGGTGGCCGTCTTCGCCGCAGCCGTCTTGCCGGCCGGCTTGACCGGCGCCTTCGCGGGGGTCTTGGCCGCGGCCTTGGCGGGTACCTTCGCGCCGGCTGCCTTGGCCGGGGCCTTCGCAGCGGCCGTCTTCGCAGCGGCCGTCTTCGCGGCGGGGGCCTTCTTCGCGGCCGGCTTGGCGGCCGCAGCCTTGGTGGTGGACGGGGCCGCTGCGGCCACCGGTTCCTGGGCCGCCTCGGCGCGAGTCGAACGGGACAGCGCGGCGCGGGCCTTGCCGGCGGCCGTCTGCTCGCCCTTGGCCTTGGCCGCCTTCGAGGCAGCGACGCGGGCCTTGGCAGCCTTGGCGGCGGCGGCCTTGCCGGTAGAGCGGCCGGCCTTGGCGGCGCCCACGATGGCCTCGCCACCGAGCGCGGCGTTGACCTTGAGCGTCAGCCGGCTCTTGCGGCGCGCGGCGGCGTTGGGATGGATCGCCCCGGACTTGGCCGCCCGGTCGAGCGCCGAGACGGCGGCCACGAGGGCGGTCTGCGCCTCGGCCGCGTCGCCCGTCTGGGCCGCCGAGACGGCCTTGATGACGAGCGTCTTGGTGCGTGAACGGTGGGGCCGGTTGACGGCCTGCTTGCGGACGTCCTGGCGGACGCGCTTCATGGCCTGTGGGGTGCGGGCGCCGCGCCAGGTGCGGGACGAGTGGGCCAAGGTGGGACGATCCTCGGTTACGGGCGGGTGATGGACGCGCGGAGGGCCTGTGGCCGGGCGCGACCGCAGATGGTAGCACGCGTCGCGCGTGGGGCGGCGCAGGTCGGCCCCGCGCTACCATCTTGCGGCCCTCATCCGATCCGCTCGACGACCATCACGGCCGCGGTGCGACCGAGCCAGGGCTCGCAGCCGTGCCTGGAGGCCCATTCGCCGCTTGAGCGACCCGATCCCGCAGTCCCGCTTGCGCAACTTCTCCATCATCGCCCACGTCGACCACGGCAAGTCGACCCTGGCGGACCGGCTGCTCGAGCTGACCCACACGCTCGAACCGCGCCAGATGACGAGCCAGGTGCTGGACTCGATGGACCTGGAGCGCGAGCACGGCATCACCATCAAGGCGCGCGCCGTGCGCCTCGAGTACACCGCCCGGGACGGCCTGCTCTACGGCCTGAACCTGATCGACACGCCCGGCCACGTCGACTTCACCTATGAGGTCAGCCGCAGCCTGCAGGCCTGCGAGGGGGCGATCCTGGTGATCGATGCCGCCCAGGGCATCGAGGCCCAGACGCTGGCCAACGTCCACCTGGCGCTGGCCCAGGGGCTCACGATCATCCCGGTCATCAACAAGATCGACCTGCCGTCGGCCCAGCCGGACATGGTGATCGAGGAGCTGGAGAACGTCCTCGCCATCCCGCGCGAGGAGGTACTGCTCGCGTCGGCCAAGGACGGCACGGGCGTGCCCGAGATCCTGGAGGCCATCGTCGCGCGCATCCCGCCGCCGCACGGCGACCCGGCGGCGCCGCTGCAGGCCCTCATCTTCGACTCGCACTACGACGCCTACAAGGGCGTGGTGGCGTACGTCCGCCTTGCCGCCGGCCGGCTGGAGACCCATGCGCCGATCCGCCTGATGGCGTCGGAGGCGGAGGCGGAGGCCCTCGAGCTGGGCTTCTTCCGGCCCCAGGCCGTGCCCGTGCCCAGCCTCTCGGCCGGCGAGGTGGGCTACGTGGCGACGGGCCTCAAGAGCGTGCGCGACTGCCAGGTCGGTGACACCCTCACGTCGGCCGAGCGACCCGCCGCCGCGGCGCTGCCCGGCTACAAGGCGGCCCTGCCCCTGGTCTTCGCCGGTCTGTACCCCATCGAGGGGCCCGACTACCCGGCCCTGCGCGACGCCCTGGAGAAGCTCCACCTCAATGACGCGTCGCTGGTGTACGAGCCCGAGACGTCGGTGGCGCTGGGGTTCGGCTTCCGCTGCGGTTTCCTCGGCCTGCTGCACATGGAGATCGCCCAGGAGCGCCTGGAGCGGGAATTCGGGCTCCAGCTCATCGCCTCCGCGCCGTCGGTGGCCTACCGCGTGACGCTGACCAATGGGCGCGGCGAGCGTGAGGTCGACAACCCCGCCGACCTGCCTGAGGCCAGCGAGATCGAGGTCATCAGCGAACCGTGGGTGCGGGTCAGCGTGATCACCCCGAGCGCCTACATCGGGGCGCTGATGGAGCTCGCCACCAACCGCCGCGGCAGCTTCGAGACGATGGAGTACCTGGATCCGACCCGCGTCCAGCTGGCCTTCCAGCTGCCCCTGGCGGAGGTCATCGTCGACTTCTTCGACCAGCTCAAGAGCCGCTCGCAGGGCTACGCGAGCATGGACTACGAGGAGATCGGCTACCGCCCCGCCCGCCTGGCCCGGCTGGACATCCTGGTCAACGGCGAGCCGGTGGATGCCCTGTCGCTGATCGTCCATCGTGATCGCGCCGCGCAGGTGGGTCGCCGCCTCGTGGACACCCTCCGCGAGCTCATCCCGCGCCAGATGTTCGAGGTGCCCATCCAGGCCGCGGTGGGCTCCACGGTCATCGCCCGCGAGACCGTGCGGGCCATGCGCAAGAACGTCCTGGCCAAGTGCTACGGTGGCGACATCACACGCAAGCGCAAGCTGCTGGAGAAGCAGAAGGCAGGCAAGCAGCGCATGAAGCGGGTCGGCAGCGTGGAGATCCCCCAGGAGGCGTTCCTGGCGGTGCTGCGCACCGACGAGGTGGCCTGAGCGTGGAGAACGACCTCCGCATCCTCGTCGTGGTGGCCTTCACCGGCCTGCTCTTCCTGCTGCGCCTGGACGCCGCCCGCTTCGGCGCCGCCGAGTACGACGACGAGGCATCCGGCCGGGGCTGGCGGGCCGGCGTGAGCCGCCTGGCGTGGTACGCGGTGGGGTTGACGATCGCCGCGGGCATCTTCGTGGTGCACCCCACGCCCGGCGCGACCCTGGACCTGGCCATCGGCCGCGACCGCGCCGCGGCCGTCGCCCTGGGACTGGGGTTCGGCGCGGCCGGGGCCGGCGTGGCCGCGGCCTTCGCCTGGCTGCGCTACGGCCGCCTCCGCCTGCCCTCGGCGCGCACCTATCCGGGCGCCATCGCCAATAGCCTGGGCACGGCGCTCATCGACGAGGTCGCCTTCCGCGGCGCGTTCATGGGCTTGCTGCTGGCGGCCGGCCTGCCGACCCTCAGCGCGATCGCCATCCAGGCCCTGGTGTACGGCCTGGCGACCCGTCTCGGGGCGCCCGGCCGCAGCCACGCGATGCTGCTCATGTCCCTCGCCCTCGGCGTCGCCGCCGGCGCGACGGTCGTGGCCACCGGCGGCATCGGCGCGGCGGTCGTCGGGCACGCCATCGCCCGCTTCGCCATCTTCGTCTGCACCGGGCACGCCGGGCAGGTACGCCCGCCGGGGGAGGAGCCGGAAGAGGTCGCGGAGGACCGCCTGCCACCGGACGGCTGGCAGGTCGCGGACGAGCCGACGGTCGCCGCCGCCCCGCGCTTGTGACCGGCCGGCGGCCGCCGGTCGCCCTGTACCTCCACCTGCCGTTCTGTGTCAGCCTGTGCCCCTATTGCGACTTCGTCGTCTACAGCGGGGCGGCGGCACGGGGGCCGGGCAACCGGGTCGATGCGCTCGTGGACGCCTTGCTGGAGGAGATCCGCCTGCGGGCCGATCTCCATGACGCCGCGTTCGGGCCGCCCGGTCCGACCCGCCCGCCCCTGGCCAGCGTGTACCTCGGCGGCGGGACGCCATCGCTTGTGCCGGCCGGCCGCGTGGGCGAGCTGCTGGATCTCGTGGAGCGGCGCTTCGGCCTGGCGAGCGACGCGGAGGTCACGCTCGAGGCCAATCCCGGCCCCGACGACCTCGGCGACCTGGCCGGCTTCCGCGCCGCCGGCGTGACCCGCCTGAGCCTGGGGGCCCAGAGCCTCCAGGCGGACGAGCTGCGACGCCTCGGCCGGCGCCACACGCCGCATGACGTGGGACGTGCGATGCGGGCCGCGCGAACGGCCCGCCTGCCGTCCGTCAGCCTCGACCTCCTCTACGACGTGCCGGGCCAGACCCATGAGAGCTGGGACGCCACGCTCGAGGCGGCCCTTGAGCTGGCTCCCGACCACGTGTCGGCCTACGCGCTGACCCTGGACGACCCCGATGCCGAGGGCCTGACGGGCCCGCTGGGTGACCACCTGGCGACGCGCCCGGGGGCCCGGCGCTGGCGGGCGACGGCCATGGCCGACCAGGATCCCGACCGCGCCGCGGGGATGTACGAGCACCTCGACGACCGCCTCGCCGCGGCCGGGTTCGCGTGGTACGAGCTGTCCAACTTCTCGCGGCCCGGCCGGCAGAGCCGGCATAACCTCGTCTACTGGCAGCGCCGGCCGCATGAGGCGGTGGGTCCCGGCGCCCATGCCTTCGATGGCGGCCGGGAGCGGCGCTGGAACGCGGCGCGGCTCGACGGCTACCTTGGCGCGCTGCGTCCGGCCGACGGCTCGGCGCCGCGCCTGCCGCCGGGTGGTCGCGAGGAGCTGGACGATCGGGCCGTGGTCGCGGAGGAGGCGATGCTCGGGCTGCGACTGGCGAGCGGCCTGGGGCCCGACCTGGCGGCGTCAGCGGCCGTGGCCCCGACCATCAGCTGGGGACGCGAGATGGGCCTGGTAGCGGACGGGCCGACCGGCCATGCGGTCCTGACCCGGCGCGGCCGCCTGCTGAGCAACGAGCTGTTCGCGCGCCTGGTCTGACGACCGTCGCGCCGCTCGACCGCGGAGCCCCCGCGGGCTGGGCACGGCCGTTGACACCCCGCCTTCGTGGCTGGTACGATGCGCTGGTCACGTTAGCACTCTCCAAGTGCGAGTGCTAACCGGGACGGGAACGAACTACCGAGGGAATGCCGTGGCGCGCCGCAGGGAACGCCCGGGCCCGCTCGACCCGCGCTCCGCGGAGATCCTGTGGGCCGTCATCGAGGAATACGTCGCCACCGCGCTGCCCGTGGGCAGCGTGGCGCTCGTGCTGAAGCATGACCTTGGCGTCAGCTCGGCCACCGTCCGCAACGTGATGGCCGAACTCGAGCGCGCCGGCTACCTCATGCAGCCGCACACGAGTGCCGGGCGCGTGCCGACGGACCATGGCTACCGGCTCTTCGTCGAAGGCCGTACACCGGCCCCGCTGGCCCCCGTCGACCAGCTCATGATCCGCCACCAGTTCGGCCAGGTCGAGTACGCCAGCGAACAGTGGTTCCGCCTCGCCGCGGCCACGCTGGCCGGCCTGACGCATGTCGCCGGGCTGGCCACGCCGGCCAAGTCCCAGGCCGCCCGCCTGCGCCGCGTCGACCTCGTCTCCAGCGGCGAACGGCTGGCCAGCCTCGTCCTGGTCGTGGCCGAGGGGCCGGTCAAGCAACTGCTCCTGCCGCTCGAGGTCGTGGCCCACCAGGCGGATCTGGACGCGGCCGCCCTGCGGCTCAACCAGCTGGCCGTGGGCCGCACTGCCCGCCAGTTGGCGCGGCAACTGCCCGCCTGGCCGCTCGAGAGCGACGCGGATCGCCTCGCGGCCCGCGCCGGCACGCGCATCCTGGCGGCCCTCAAGGAGATCGACGCGTCCGCCGTGGACGACGTCTTCAGCGAGGGGCTGCTGAACGTGATGGAGGCGCCCGAGTTCTCCGAGAGTGAGAAGCTGCGGCGGGTCTTCCGCGTCCTGCAGGACCGCGAGTACCTGGGCGACGTCGTCCACGACGTGACCCGCGCCGGGGACGTGCGGGTCTACATCGGCAGCGAGAACCGCGCCCGGGAGATGCGCGACGTGGCCCTCATCCTGGCCCCCTACGGCCGCCCGGGGCGCGCCTCCGGTGTCGTCGGCGTACTTGGCCCGACCCGCATGGCGTACCCCCAGGCGATCGGCACGGTGCGTTACGTGAGCGGCCTGATGAACGAACTCGTGGACCACCTGTACGCTTGAGCGAGCCGAACCGATGACCGACCATCCCCCCGAGCGCCGCCACGTCCATCGCACCCGCGCCCAGGAGCGCATCGACGCCCTGGAGACGACCAGCCCGACCCAGCTGCTGGCCCAGGTCGAGGCGCTTCGCGGCGAGCTCGCCGCGGCCCAGCAGGAGGCCGGTGACAACCGGGCCGGCTGGCAGCGCGCCGCGGCCGACTTCGCCAACTTCAAGCGCCGCACCGAGCAGGAGCGCGAGGCGACCCTCGGGCTGGCCAACGAGATCCTGCTCCTCAAGGTCCTTGCCCTCGCCGATGACTTCGACCGGGCCATGGCGGCCGTGCCACCCGAGCTGGCCGGCAACAGCTGGCTCGAGGGCATCGGGGCCATCGACCGCAAGCTGCGCCAGCTGCTCGAGTCGGAGGGCGTCTCCGCCATCGCGGCGGTCGGCCAACCCTTCGATCCCCGGGAACACGAAGCCGTGATGCAGGAGGAGACCTCCAGCGTCCCGGACGACACCGTCCTGACCGAACTCCAACGGGGCTACCGCCTCCGCGACCGGGTCCTGCGCCCGGCGCTGGTGAGCGTGGCCCGCAACCCCGGCCACCCGGCCGCTCAAGCACTAGAGGACTGACACGATGGGCAAGATCATCGGCATCGACCTGGGAACGACCAACTCCGTCGTGGCCGTCATGGAGGCGGGCGAACCGACCGTCATCCCGAGCGCCGAGGGCGGCCGCACCGTACCCTCGGTGGTCGCCTTCACCAAGTCGGGCGAGCGCCTGGTGGGCCAGGTCGCCAAGCGCCAGGCCATCACCAACCCGCACAACACGATCTACTCGATCAAGCGCTTCATGGGCCGCCGGTGGGACGACCCCGAGGTCCAGCGGACCCTGCAGCTCGTGCCCTACAAGGTCGAGCGCGACAGCAAGAACGACGGCGTCAAGGTCAACGTCTCCGACGGGCAGAGCTACACGCCGCCGGAGATCAGCGCCATGATCCTGCAGAAGCTCAAGACCGACGCCGAGGCGTACCTTGGCGAGAAGGTCACCGAGGCGGTCATCACCGTGCCCGCCTACTTCGACGACACGCAGCGCCAGGCGACGAAGGACGCCGGCCGCATCGCCGGTCTGGACGTCAAGCGCATCATCAACGAGCCCACGGCGTCCGCCCTGGCCTACGGCCTGGACAAGAAGAAGGACGAGAAGATCGCCGTCTACGACCTGGGCGGCGGGACCTTCGACATCTCCATCCTCGAGCTTGGCGACGGCGTCTTCGAGGTCAAGGCCACCAACGGCGACACCCACCTCGGCGGCGACGACTTCGACCAGCGCGTCATCGACTGGCTGCTCGGCGAGTACAAGAAGGACCAGGGCATCGACCTCAAGTCTGACGCCCAGGCCATGCAGCGCCTCAAGGAAGCGGCCGAGAAGGCCAAGATCGAGCTGAGCACGGCCGCCCAGAGCGAGATCAACCTGCCCTACGTGACGGCCGACGCGAGCGGCCCCAAGCACCTCGTCATGACGCTTACCCGGGCCAAGCTGGAAGACCTCGTGGCGGACCTCATCGAGCGGACCAAGGGGCCCGTGCTCGCCGCCCTCAAGGACGCCAGCCTCAAGCCGGGCGATATCGACGAGGTCATCCTCGTCGGCGGCCAGACGCGCATGCCGGCCGTCCAGGATGCGGTCAAGGCCCTCTTCGGCGGCAAGGAGCCCCACAAGGGCGTCAACCCCGACGAGGTCGTGGCCGTCGGCGCCGCCATCCAGGCCGGCGTGCTGGCCGGCGACGTCAAGGATGTCCTGCTGCTCGACGTCACGCCGCTCTCCCTGGGCATCGAGACCCTGGGCGGCGTCATGTCCCGCCTCATCGACCGCAACACGACCATCCCCACCTCCAAGAGCCAGACGTTCTCCACCGCCAGCGACAACCAGCCGCAGGTGGAGATCCACATCCTCCAGGGCGAGCGGGAGATGGCCGGCGACAACAAGACGCTGGGCACCTTCATCCTCGATGGCATCCCCTCCGCGCCGCGCGGCGTGCCGCAGATCGAGGTCACCTTCGACATCGACGCCAACGGCATCCTCGACGTGAAGGCCAAGGACCGCGCCACCGGCAAGGAGAAGCAGGTCCGGGTCACGGCCTCGTCCATGCTCTCCAAGGACGACGTGGACAAGATGGTCCGCGACGCGACCGAGCATGCCGAGGAGGACCGCAAGCGGCGCGAGGAGGTCGAGGCTCGCAACCAGGCCGACGCGCTGGCCTTCCAGGCCGAGCGGACGCTGCGCGACCTCGGCGACAAGGTGGCGCCCGACGAGCGGGCCGCCACGGAGCGCGCCGTCGAGGCCGTCCGCGAGGCTCTCAAGGGCAACGACCTGGACAAGGTCCGCAGCACCGCCCAGGCACTCGCCGAGCAGCTCCAGAAGGTGGGCACGGCCGCCTACCAGGCCGGCCCCAGCTCGTCCGGTGGTGACGGCGGGGCGCCGGGGTCCGACGGCTCGGCCGGGGCCGGAGACGGTGCCGCCGCCGGTTCCGAGAAACCTGCCGACGAATCCGACGAAGCTGTCGAGGGCGAGTTCAAGGAGGTCTAG
>DATBOX010000136.1:0-30176 GCA_036561685.1 Candidatus Limnocylindrales bacterium
CGCGGCGCTCTACTGGCTGGCGACGATGGTGGCGGCCGGCGAGGACCCGCGGTTCATCGCCCGGCGCCTGATCATCCTGGCCTCCGAGGACATCGGCAACGCGGACCCGCGCGGCCTCCAGCTGGCCGTGGCGGCGGCCTACGCGCTCGACTGGGTGGGGCTGCCCGAGGCGCAGTATGCCCTGGCGCAGGCCGCGGCGTACCTGGCCAGCGCGCCCAAGTCGAACCGCGCGGCGACGGCCTATTGGGCCGCCATGGCCGACGTCCAGCAGCACGGTTCCCTTCCCGTCCCGTCTCACCTGCGCAGCGCGACGTGGCGGGAGCGGCGCGACTTCGGGACGGGGGAGGGGTACCGCTACCCGCACGAGTTCGAGGGCGCCGACGTCACCCAGCAGTACCTGCCCGACGAGCTGGCCGACCGGCGCTACTACGTGCCCTCCGACCAGGGGCTGGAGAAGCAGATCGGCGAGCGGCTGGAACGGTTGCGCGCGGCCCGCGCCGAGGCGAAGGGGCGACGCGCCACCCGTCGGGCGGATGAGCCCGGGGTGGATCCGATGCGGATCGCCGGCAAGGTCATGCCGGCGCGGGAGGAGCAGAAGCGGCGCATCGCGGGCGCCCAGCGGCAGGATGCCGACGAGGGCTCGGGTGGTGATCCGGCGGGTCCATCGACCGACGGCTGAGGATGCGCCCGGGCGGACCGTCGGTCAGAGCTGGATCAGGCGCAGGACGTCGATGATCACCCAGAGGACCACGAGGACGGCCCCGATGGCCGAGGCGAGCAGGGCGATGTGGCGCAGGTCCTGCCCCACGTAGATGTACTCGGTGGCGGCCCGCACGGCGAGGGCGCTCTGGCGCGCCGGTCCGCTGCGTGGCAGGGGCGAGCGCACGACGCCGGCAGTGGCGCCGGCCGGGGCTGCCGCGGCGGCGACGGTGGGCTCGGCGGCCCCGGCCAGCTGGTTGGCCGCGGCCAGGGTGGCGGCAGGCGCGGGCTGGCGCACGGGCCGGTTGGCCGGCCGGGCAGCGGAGGGGCGGCGACCACGGACGCGCTTGCTCATCGACGCGCAGGATACTCGACGCCGTCAGGGGCCTGTTCCCCGGATGGCGTGTCACCTGAGCTGACACCGGGGGGCCCGAACCTGGGGCCATGACCGCAGCCCTGGCTCCGCTCCGCTCACCCGTGGCCACCCGGCCCCCTGGCCCTGGCGCGGGCGCGCCGGTCGCCCTGGCCACTGTGGCCGCCGTCCTGAAGGGTCTGGACGGGGCGCAGCGGCGCGCCGTGACCCACGGCGACGGACCGCTCGTCGTGGTCGCCGGCCCGGGCACGGGCAAGACGCGTGTCATCACCCGGCGGGTCGCCTGGCTGATCGCCATCAAGCGGGCGCGGCCGGCGGAGATCCTCGCCCTGACCTTCACGGAGAAGGCGGCGGCCGAGCTCCAGGGGCGGGTGGATGAGCTGGTGCCCTACGGCTACGCCGACGTGACGACCCAGACGTTCCACGCGTTCGGCGATCGGCTCGTCCGCGACCACGCCTTCGAGCTGGGGCTGCCACCCGAGCCGCGCCTCCTCTCGCGGCCCGCCGCCGCCGGCTTCATCCGGGAACGGCTGTTCGAGCTGGGGTTGGACGGCGACCGCCGCCTCGGCGATCCGGGCCGCGCCGCCGTGGGCCTCGCGGAGGCGTTCGGTCGGGCCAAGCAGGCGGGGGTGTCGCCGGAGGCGTACGAGGCCCAGGCCCTCCGGCTCCTCGACGCCGCCGGGCAGCCGGGCGCTTCGCTCGCCGAGGGGCCATCGGCGGCGCTCGAGGCCGCTGAGCGGCACGTCGCCCTCGCGCGAGCGTATGGGGTCTACCAGCGCCTGCTGGCGGCGGCCGGGTGCATCGACTTCGGCGACCAGGTGGGGCTGGCCGTCCGACTGCTGGAGGACCACCCGGAGGTCCGCAGGGCGCTGCGCGAGCGCTACCGCTTCGTGCTCGTCGACGAGTTCCAGGACACCGACCCGGCCCAGCTGCGGCTCCTCCGGGCGCTCGTCGGGCCACGCGGCAACCTGACGGTCGTCGGTGACGATGATCAGGCCATCTACGGCTTCCGGGGCGCCGTGGACGGGGCCGCCGGAGCCGCCCGTCGAGTCTGGCCGGCGGCCACCACCATCACCCTCCGGCGGAACTACCGCTCGCGCCGGCCGATCCTCGCTGCTGCCGCCCGGCTGATCGCCGGCAACGACCCGTCCGAGCCCGCCGATCCGGCGGACGGACCCCGCCGGCCGCTCGTCGCTCACCGGCGGGCGCGGCCTCGCCCCGTCATCTGCGAGGGGTTCGCGACCGTGGAGGCCGAAGCAGCCTGGGTCGCGGAAACCCTGGCCGCGCGGGCGACCGCGGGCCTGCCGTTGCGGCAGATGGCGGTCCTCGTGCGCAGCAACCGCGACGCGTTGCCCTTCCTCCAGGCGCTCGACGGGGCGGGGCTGGCGACGCGGTCCTCCGGTGGCAGCGGCCTGCTCGGGCGGGCGGAATGCCGTGAGCTGCTGGCCTTCCTGCGGGCGACCGCCGACCCGGCCTCGACTCTCGACCTGTACGCCGTCGCCACGGCCGAGCCCTACCACCTCGGCGGGTCCGACCTCACGACGCTGCTCGAGATGGCCCGCCGGCGGCACCGTCCGCTCTGGGAGGTCCTGCGCGAACTGATCGCGCAGCCGGGGATCGTTCGTGTCGCGGCCTCGACAAGGACGGCCGCGGAGCGGCTGGTCGGCGACCTCGAGGCGGCCTGCGAGCTGGCGCACCGGCGACAGGCCCCGGAAGTTCTCTACGACCACCTCAAGCGCAGCGGCCGCCTGGCGCGCCTGGCGCGGCAGGCGGACGGGGACGTTTCGGTGCAGGCCGTCGTGCGCCTGTTCACCGTCATCCGGGACCAGGCCGCCGTGCTGCCCGATTCCCGCCTCGCGTTCCTCGTGCCGCACCTCGACCTGCTGACCGACGGACCGGGCGACGACCCCGACGACGACGGGCCGCTCGACGCTCCTGATGCGGTGGCCGTCCTCACGGCCCACAAGGCCAAGGGCCTGGAGTTCTCCCTGGTCGTGGTGGCCGGCCTGGCGGAGGGCCGGTTCCCCGTGAGGGGCCGCGCGGCGGCGTTCGCACTGCCGCACGGGCTCCTGGGTCCCCAGGCCGACGCCACCGAGCCGTCCGTGCCACACGCGGAGGAGCGGCGCCTGGCGTACGTGGCCATGACCCGAGCCAGGGACGAGCTCATCCTCACCTGGTCCGAACGGGCCAGGGGTGCGCGGGTCGCTCGACCGTCGCCCTTCCTGGCCGAGGCGCTGGACCGCCCGCCCGCCCGGCTCCACCAGGCCGTGGACCCGGCGGTGGCCCTCGAAGCCCTTGGCACGCCGCCGGCCGAACCGACCACGCCGGCGCCTGGGACGCCGGCCGCCCCGCGGGAGCTCAGCTTCTCGCAGCTGGACAGCTATCTGGCCTGCCCGCGCCAGTACCGCTACCGCTACATGACCGGGCTGCCGACCCCGCAGCACCACGCCCTCACCTACGGTTCGGCGCTGCACGCCGCGGTGGCCGCGTACCACCTGAGCGAGCGTCGCGGCCGCCCTCTGAGCGAGGAGACCCTGCTGGAGGCCTTCGCCGAGCACTGGCAGTCCGAGGGCTTCCTCTCCCGAGCCCACGAGGAGGCGCGCTTCGCGGCCGGACAGGCCGCGCTTCGGCGCTTCCGGGAGGATCGCCTCGCCAGCGGCGCACCCCCGCCCGTGGCCGTGGAGGCGTCCTTCAGCGTCACGCTCGGGGGCGACCACCTGCGCGGCCGCTACGACCGGGTCGATGAGGGGCCGGATGGCGCGATCATCACCGACTACAAGTCGGGCGACGTGCCGGATGGGCGACGCGCACGGCAGCGCGCGCGCGACTCGCTGCAGCTCGCCCTGTACGCGCTGGCCCACCAGGCAGAGACGGGCGTGCTCCCGGCCCTGGTGCAGCTCCACTTCCTGACCAGCAACACGATCGGCGCGGTGGCGCCCGACCCGGTCCGTCTCGAGCGGGCCCGGGCGCGGCTCACGTCGGCCGCCGCGGGCATCCGCCACGGCGAATTCGAGCCCGCGCCCGACCCGGTCACCTGCGGGGGCTGCCCCTTCCGCGAGATCTGCCCGGCCAGCGCCGCCTGATCACCACCGGGCCCGCGGTCGCGGCCGGCCCTGCCGCTAGACTCGTGCGCGGTGTACGCGCGCGATCGCTCCTTCAACCTGGGCCTGCTCAGCGCCGCGGTCGCGTCGTGGATCGCCCTCGTCCTGCTGGTCACGAGCGTGTATCCGGATACGCTCCTGGTCGAGGCCGTCGGGGCGGCCCTCATCGGCGTCGCCGTGGGCCTGACGGCCATCCCGCTCTGCTGGCTGGCCGCCTTCGGCCTCCACCGGCGCATCGCGTACCACGGCGACTGGGGCCGCGCGGCGCGGCGTGGAGCCGGCGTGGGCGCCCTGGCAGCGCTGTTCGTGCTGCTGCGGGAGCTCGGCGCGTTCAGCCTGCCGATCGCCCTGTTCGTGACGGCGATGGCCCTCTTCGTCGAGGTGAGCCTGAGCGTGGAGCGCTGACGGGGGGCTATCATCGGGCCCCAGGCGCCCCGCTGGACCGTCACCCGGAACCGGCGGCGCCACGCGCCATGCGAGGCCGCCGCCGTGGCCCAGACGTCTTCCGACGGATTCGCCCATCTCAACGGCTGGGATCGAGCGTACCCACCGATGGCCGAGGTCGAGCTACCCAGCTACGTGGGCCTGCCCACATTCTGCAAGCGCGACCACCTGGAAGATCCGGCCGCCCTGGCCGCCCGGGCGCCGGACGTGGCGATCATCGGCGCGCCGCTCGACGAGGGCGTCAGCCACCGTCCCGGCGCCCGTTTCGGGCCGCGCGCCATCCGCGCCGCGACCTACACGGAGGGCGACCACTCCCTGCAGCTCGGCGTGGAGCCGTGGCACTACCTGGATGGGGTCGACACCGGCGACGCCCCCATCGTGCCGGCCTGGCTGGAGCGGGGCCACGCCATGATCTACCGCAAGGTGCTGGAGGTGGCCGGCTCGGGGGCCGTGCCGTTCGTGCTCGGCGGCGACCACTCGATCACCTGGCCCAGCGCGTCGGCGGTGGCCGAGGTGGTCGCCCCGCGCCGCATCGGCATCGTGCATTTCGACGCCCACGCGGACACCGCACCGGATGACTACGGGGTCCTGGCCGGCCATGGCACGCCGATGCGCCGGCTGGTCGACTCAGGTGCGGTCAGCGGCCGCAACTTCGTGCAGGTCGGCCTGCGCGGCTACTGGCCGGGTCCGGAGGTCTTCGCCTGGATGCAGGAACAGGGCATGCGCTGGCACCTCATGCGCGAGATCGAAGAGCGCGGCGCCGAGGCCGTCATCGACGACGCCATCGCTGAGGCCCTGGACGGCCCTGACCTCATCTACCTCTCGCTCGACATCGACGTCATCGACCCGGGCATGGCCCCTGGCACGGGCACGCCCGAGCCCGGCGGCATGCTCACCCGCGAGGTCCTGCGGGCGATCCGCCGCATCGTCGGCCGCGTCGAGCTGGCGGGCATGGACGTCGTCGAGGTCTCCCCTCCGTTCGATCACGCCGAGGTCACGTCGATGGCGGCCCACCGCGCGGTGCTCGAGGCCATCAGCGCCCTGGCCGTCAAGAAGCGCGATGGCCGCGGCGTCCGCCTGCCCGACATCGTGGCGGCCACGGCCGACCGGGCGGCCACGGCCGATCGGGCGGCGAAGTGAACGCGGCCGCCGGCGCTCCGGCCGGCACCACCGTCGAAGCGGGCAAGCAGCGCGTCGCCGCCGCCGTGGCGGCCCATCGCGAGGAGATCCTGGCCCTCTCCCACGCCATCCACGCCGACCCTGAGCCGGCCTTCCTGGAAGTCCACGCGGCGGCGAGGGTCGCCGATGTCCTCCGCGGCCACGGCTTCACCGTGGAGGCCCCCGCCGGCCGCCTCGCCACGGCGGTCCGGGCCACGCTGGCCGGGGGCCTCGGCACCGATGGGCCGCGCGTCGGCATCCTGGCCGAGTACGACGCCCTGCCCGGGCTGGGCCACGGCTGCGGTCACAACACGATGGCCGCCAGTGGGGTCGGCGCGGCGCTCGCGCTGGCCGAGATGGCGCCCGGGCTGCGCGGCCAGATCGTCTTCCTTGGCACGCCCGCCGAAGAGGCCGGGTCGGGCAAGCAGTACATGCTCGACGATGGCCTGTTCGAGGGTCTTGACGCGGCGCTCCTCTTCCATCCGGGCGACCGCGACCACGCCGCCTGCGCGCTCCTCGCGTGCGAGGACGTGGAGGTCACCTTCACCGGCCTCCAGGCGCATGCCGCCAGCGACCCGTGGCGCGGCCGCAACGCGCTCGACGCGATGGTCCTGCTCTTCAGCTCGATCGGCCTGTGGCGGCAGCAGCTGGCGCCGGATGCCCGCGTCCACGGCATCATCACCGAAGGGGGCACCGCGGCCAACATCATCCCCGACCGGTCGGTCGCCCACTTCATGATCCGCAGCACCGACCAGGCCTACTTCGAGTCGATGCGCCAGCGGTTCCGCGAGATGGTCACGGCGGCCGGCCTGGCGACCGGCACGGAGGCGGCGACCGTCTTCAGCAGCGGCTCGACGGTCATGAAGGACAACGCCACCCTCGCGGCGCGTTTCCGGGCCAACATGCAGGCGGCCGGGCGCGCCGACCAGGGGGTCGACCCGGAGCGGCTCGGCAGCTCCGACATGGGCAACGTCAGCCTCGTGCTGCCGACGGTGCACCCCACACTGGCCATCTGCGACGACGGCGTGCCGGGCCACTCGACCCTCTTCCGCGATGCGGCCGCGACGCCTCGCGCCGACGAGACCACCCTGCTCGCCGCGACGCTCGTGGCGCAGACGGCCTACGAGCTCTTCACCGAGCCGGGCCTCGTGGAGGCCGCCTGGCGGGAGTTCCGTGGCGCCTGACCGGGCGACTCGCCTGGCGGCGTTCTACGACCTGGACCTGCGCGACGATCCCGGCGACCTGGACCTCTACCTGGCACTGGCCGACCGCGAAGGCGGCCCGGTGCTCGAGCTGGGGGTCGGCACGGGCCGGCTGGCGGTCCCCCTGGCCGCGGCCGGCCATGCGGTCACCGGCGTCGACGACGACGCCGCCATGCTGGCCCGCGCCGCGGTGCGGTGGGAGCAGGCGCGGCCGACGAGGCACGGAAGGTCGAGGGGCGGACTGGAGCTCGTCCAGGCCGACCTCCTGGAGGTCGACCTGGGGGCCCGCTTCGGCCTCGCCTTCCTGGCCCTCAACTCGCTCTTCCTGATGGGCACGTACGAGCGCCAGGTGGCGGCGGTGCGAGCGCTCGCCCGCCACCTTCGTCCGGGCGGGCTGGCCCTGGTGGATGTCTGGCTGCCCTCCGCCGACGAGCTGTCGGCGTACGACGCGCGGCTGGCCCTGGAGTGGCTGCGGCCCGACGAGGACGGCCGCCACCACGTGGCGAAGCTCGGCAGCGCCCGCCTTGACACGTCCGCGGCCACCGTGACGCTGACGACCTTCTTCGACCGCTGGGCCACCGACGGAGGTCTCGTCGAGCGCACCGCCCGGACCGACGAGCTGCGCCTCGTCACCGCGGCCGAGCTGCGGGCCATGGCCCAGGCGGCGGGCCTGGGCGTGGAGATGCTGGCGGGGGACTATCGGATGGAGCCGTTTGGTCCTGGAGCGGAGCGGGTGCTGCTCCTCGGGCGCTTGGTATAGTCGGTCCGTGGCCTCAGCCCTCCCGGATCAGATCCGCCTGCTCCTCGTCGAGGACGTCCCGCAGGTGGCGCAGTACGTGCGCAACCTGCTGAACAGCCAGCAGCGCATCAAGCTGCTCGACATCCAGAAGGACGGCCGGGCCGTGGCGGAGCAGATCCACCAGCTGCGGCCGGACGTGGTCATGATCGATTCCCTGCTGCAGGGCCGCATGAAGGGCCTGCAGGTCGCCGAACAGATCCGCCACGAGGGCGCCGCGCCGCCGATCATCATCCTGACGGTGCCCCAGAACCCGGTCCAGGTGGATCCCGCCAAGGGTGTCGACCGGGTCCTGTCGATGCCGTTCAGCGGCTTCGACCTGGTCAACATCCTGACCGGCACGGTAGCCGCGGCGCACGCCGCCTCGAGCGTCGGCCAGTGCCGCGTCTACACGCTCTACGCGCCGAAGGGCGGCGTGGGCAAGACGACGCTGGCCTTCAACCTCGCCGTGGCCATGACCCAGCAGGGCGGCCTGCGGACGGCCCTCGTCGACGGCAGCTTCCAGTTCGGTGACCTGCGGTCGCTGCTGAAGGTGCCGCAGGACGCCCCGTCGCTGCTGGACCTGCCGACCGATCGCATCCAGGAGAGCGACCTCTCGGAGGTCATGTGGCGCGACCCGTCGGGCATCGACATCCTCCTCGCCCCGCCCCGCGTCGAGATGGCCGAGATGATCACGTCGCGTGACCTGGACAAGGTCCTGTCGCTCCTGCGCCGCGTCTACAACGTCGTCGTCATCGACACGCCGGCGACCCTCGGCGACGTCGTCCTCTCGTTGCTCGACGCGGCCGACGTCATCCTCCAGGTCGTCACGTGGGACTCGACCACGCTGCACAACACGCGCGCCATGGGCGACACGTTCCGCGCCATCGGCTACCCGCCGGGCAAGCTGCGCTACCTCCTCAACCGCGCCGATGCCAACGGCGGCCTCACCCAGGCGGCCCTCGTCGAGCAGCTGGGACGGCCGCCCGAGTACGCCGTGGTGAGCGACGGGCGGCTTGTCGTGGAGTGCAACAACCAGGGCCTGCCCTTCGTCCTGGCCGAGCCCGGCGCGGCCATCAGCCGCGACCTGTCGGCGCTGGCCGGCGCCCTCCAACCCGGCCGTGAGCCGGTGGGCGCCGCGCGGTAGCTGATGGCCGACCCCCGACCCATCGGCTTCTTCGACTCGGGCGTGGGGGGCCTCACCGTCCTGCGCGAGGTGCTCCGCCGCCTGCCGGCCGAGTCCACCGTGTACCTCGGCGACAATCTCCGCGCGCCGTACGGGCCCCGCACCGATGACGAGGTGCGCCGCTTCAGCCTGCAGTGCCTGGACGAGCTGGCGGCGCGCGACGTGAAGGCCATCGTGGTCGCCTGCAACACGGCCACCGCGGTCGCCCTGCCCGACCTGCGCCGGCGCCACGACGTGCCCATCCTTGGCGTGGTCCGGCCGGGCGCGACGGCCGCCGCCCTGGCCACCCGCACGCGCCGCGTGGGCGTCGTGGCCACGAGCGCCACCGTCCGCTCCCATGCCTACTTCCAGGCCATCAAGGACGAGGATCCCTTCGTCGAGGTCTACGAGCACGCCACGCCCGACCTGGTGCCGCTGGTGGAAGCCGGCCAGGTCGAAGGCCCGCGGGTGGAGGCGGCCGTGGCGGAGGCCCTGGCCCCCCTGCTCGGCGCCCGCGACGGCCGCGGCGAGGCGATCTTCCCGCTGCCGCCGGCCGAGCGCATCGACACGCTCCTGCTCGCCTGCACCCACTACCCGCTGCTGCTGCCGGTCATCACCGCCGCCGTGGGGCCCGGCGTGGCGGTCATCGACTCCGCCTCGGCGACGGCCTCGGCGCTGGCCAGCCTCCTCGAGGCCAACGGCCTTGGCGCGCCGGCCGGCACGACCGCGAGCCATGTCCAGCTCACGACCGGATCGGTGCGCGCGTTCCGTCACATGGCCGAGCGCCTATTCGGGGAGCTCTTCCCGGCCGTCGAGGCCGTCGTCGTGCCGGGAGCGGCGGCATGACCGCCGCACGCCGCGCCGCGCTTGGCGCGAAGCGGGCGGCCGCCTCGGACGTCGAGAAGCGTCACTGGCGCACCGGGCTCCTCATGGGCGCCGCCGCGGGCGTGGCGGCGACCTACCTGGGGCGCCGGGCGGGCCGCATCGCGCGGGCCGGCCTCGTCGACTGGCCGCGCGCCGCCGCGGTCGCCGAGGGCCGCCTGCGACGCGCCCCCGGGGCCGTCGACGCGGCCGCGCTGGAGGCCGCCGGCCCGGCCTACGCGACGGCCATGGACCGGCTGGTGCCACTCCTGGAGGCCCGCCTTGGCCAGTCGCTGCCGGGCGTCGTGGAGCGCCACGCCGTCGTGTCGCGCGCCGGCTGGGTGGCGGCCAACACGGCCACCTTCCGGTCGCTGCTGGGACGGTTGGAGCAGCCCTTCCTCGACGAGATCGAGCGCGACGGCACCCCGCTGGCCGGCTTCGCCGCGCTGGCCAACCGCTTCCTGGCGACCCAGCAGGTGGGCCTCATGCTGGGCTTCCTCGGCACGCGCGTGCTGGGCCAGTACGACGTGGCCCTGCTGTCCGCCGAGGCGGTCCCGGGCCGCCTCCTTTTCGTCGACGAGAACATCCGCCAGGCCGCCACGGCCATCGGCGCGCCGCTCGACGAGATGCGCCTGTGGATCGCCCTCCACGAGACGACCCACGCCTTCGAGTTCGAGGCGCACGCCTGGCTGCGCCCCTACCTCGCCGAGCGCCTGGAGCGGCAGCTGGCGGCCTTCCTGGAGGAGGCCCAGGGCCTGCGCGCGGAGGGTCTCAAGCGGGCCCTGCGGCGCTGGCGGCGTCCCGGCGCGGACATCCTGTCGGCCTTCATGAGCCCCGAGCAGCGCCGCCTCCTGCGCGAGACCCAGGTCGCCATGAGCGTCCTGGAGGGCTTCTCCGACTGGGTCATGGACGAGGTCGGCGGGGCCCTCCTGCCGGACGTGGCCACCCTGCGCGAACGGTTCGAGGGCCGGCGCCAGGCGCCGCGCAAGGGCTTCGATCGGTTCGTGGCCCGCCTGACCGGGCTGGACCTCAAGCTGGAGCAGTACCGCCGCGGCGAGCGCTTCGTGGCCGGCATCCACGCCGGGGGCGGAGAGGCCGCCCTCGCCCAGCTGTGGCAAGGGCCGCAGAACCTGCCCACGGAAGCCGAACTGGCCGACCCGGCCGCGTGGCTGCGCCGGGTCATGGGCGCGTCGGCGACCGCTGCGCCCACCGCCGGCTGAAGAGGTCGTGGCCCCCACCGACCTGACGCGATCGGGGCCCGGGGCCGGCCCGGGCGGGGTGCCCGCGGCCATCGGTCTCACGCCCATCCTCTCCGCCCGCTACGCCACGAGCGAGCTCGCCCGCATCCGGGAGGCGGCACCCGGCAGCCGTCTCGTGGCCATCTCGCTGGAGGGCCTTGCCGACGGGCCCCTCGATGACGTGGAGGTGATCCTGCGCGGGCCGCTTCCGGCCGGGGTCTTCGACCGCCTGCTGGCCCGCTGCCCGCGGCTGCGGTGGGTCCATTCCGCGACGGCCGGCGTCGAGCGTGTCCTCACCCCCAGCGCCCTCGCTCGGGGCCTCCTCATCACCAACGCCCGGGGCGTCTTCAGCCGCCCCATCGCCGAGTACGTGATGCTCATGGTCCTGGCCGTCTCACGCCGCCTGCCGCAGCTCCTCGAGCTGCAGCGCGAGCGCACCTGGCAGCCGCTGCCGGGGGTGGAGCTGCGCGACGTGACCATCGGCATCGTCGGCCTTGGCTCGATCGGCCAGGCCGTCGCCTCTCTTGCCACGGCCTTCGGCTGCCGTGTCATCGCCACCCGACGGAGCGCCGCCGGGGCCGCCACGGGCGCCTCGACCGGGGACGACGACGGCGACCGCTCCCTGCCGCCGCCCCACATCGACCTGGTGCTGCCGCCGGATGGCCTGCCGCAGCTGCTGGCCGAGAGCGACTTCGTGGTCCTGGCCCTGCCCCTCACGGCCGACACCGCGGACCTCCTCGACGCCCAGGCCCTCGCCCGGGTCAAGCCGGGTGCCTGGATCATCAACGTCGCCCGTGGCGGGCTCATCGACGAGCGGGCCCTCGTGCGGGCGCTCCGCGAGGGGCCGCTGGGCGGCGCCGTCCTGGACGCCTTCCGCGACGAACCGCTGCCCCCGGACTCGCCGCTCTACGGCCTGCCCAACTGCATCGTCACGCCGCATACCTCGTGGTCCAGCGGACGGGTGCTGACGCGGAGCGTGGAGCTCTTCTGCGACAACCTGCGCCGCTACCGGACCGGTGAGCCGCTGCGCAACGTGGTCGACCCGGCTGTCGGGTACTGACGGCCGGTGCAGATCGCCATCGTCGGCCTGGCGAGCGCGGGCAAGACGACCGTCTTCAACACCCTCACGCGCGGGCATGCCCAGACGGGCGGCTACGGCGGGGTGACGGTCAACGTCGGCGTGGTCAAGGTGCCGGACGACCGGCTGACCCGCCTGACGGCCCTCTTCCACCCGCGACGCGAGGTGCCGGCCGACGTGACGTACGTGGACCTGCCGGCTCCGCCATCGGCCGCCGAAGGTCGCGGGGGCGCCGCCGACATCCCCCCGGATCAGCTGGCGCGGCTGCGTGACGCCGAGGCGCTCCTCCACGTCGTGCGCGCCTTCGACGACCCCAGCGTGCCCCATCCCGACGGCCGCGTCGACCCGTGGCGCGACCTGGAGCGCCTGGATCTGGAGTTCACGCTGGCCGACCTCGGGGTGGCCGAGAAGCGTGTCGAGCGCCTGCGGGCGACGGGCCATCACGGCACGCCGGCGGAACGCGAGGCCAACGATCGCGAGCTGGCCGTCCTTGAGCGCATCGTGCCCGCCCTCAGCGCCGGCGAGCCGATCCGCGGCCTCGACCTCGACGCCGAGGCGAGCCGGCTGATCCGCGGCTTCCGCTTCCTGACCGAGAAGCCGGTGCTGGTGCTTCTCAACATCGGGGAAGGCGACCTGCCGCGCGCGGCCGATCTCGCGGCCGAGGCGCGCGCCCGGCTCGATCGGCCCGGCACCCTGGCCGACGTCCTGTCGGCGCGCATCGAGATGGAGATCGGCGAGCTGGAGGAGGCCGAGGCGGCCGCCTTCCGGGCCGACCTGGGGCTGGCGGAGGCGAGCCTCGAACGGGTCATCCGCCTGAGCCACCGGCTGCTCGGCCTCATCGTCTTCTTCACCGCCGGCCCAGACGAGACGCGGGCGTGGACCATCCACGACGGCGACACGGCGCTGGAGGCGGCCGCCGCCATCCACAGCGACCTGGCGCGCGGCTTCATCCGGGCCGAGGTGGTGGCCTGGCAGGACCTCCTGGAGCTGGGGTCGACGGCCGAGGCGCGGCGCGCCGGCCGGCTGCGCTCGGAAGGCCGCACCTACCGCATGCGGGACGGCGACGTCATCGAGGTGCTGTTCAACGTCTGAGGCGGGGCGGCCTCAGTTCATGTCGTTGGGGTCGATGTCCACCAGCAGCGTACGGAAGATGTCCTCGCCCGACTCGTCGGTGTCGGCCGGCTCGTCGGTCAGGTCGGCCAAGAACGTGCCGTCCTCGCTGGCCGAGACGTTGACCGCCGCGGTCAGGCTCGCATCGTCGACGAAGGTGAAGCCGTGCTGGCGCTCCAGGTCATGGGCGATGGCCTCCACGAGGGTATCCTCGGTGAAGGCCTCCAGCACCCGCTGGCGGGCCTCCAGGACGAACTCCAGGAACTGGCCGTCATCGAACTCGAGCTCGTGCACGAGGAGGGCATCGGTGAAGAGGTCGTCATCGCCCTCGTGCAACTCGTAGAAGTACATCGTGTCTCCGCTGGCCGGGACGGCGTGAAATGGGCGGCGAGTATACGCGGCGGGCTCCGCTGGTCGTCGCCGTAGGGTCGGCCAGCCGCGACGTCGCCGCCGCCGACCCACGTGGCTGGCGCCTCGGCGGGGGCGTCGTGTACGGTGCCCTGGCCCTCGCGCGTCTGGGCCTTCCGGTGCGGGCCGTGATCGGGGTCGACGGGCCGGCGGCGACGGCTTGGGAGCTGGACGCCCTGCGCGACGCGGGGGCCGAGATCAGGCGCGTCCCCCTCCGCCACGCACCCGTCTTCACCAACCGCGAGGACGGGGATGCCCGTCGGCAGCTGTGCCACGACCCGGGCGAACCGTTCGACGCGACGATCCTGCCGCGGACCTGGCGCCGGGCGGCCGGCTGGCTGTTCGCGCCCGTCGCGGGTGAGCTGGCGGATGGCTGGTCCGGTGTGCCGCGCCCCGAGGCGCTGGTCGCGCTGGGCTGGCAGGGTCTCCTCCGGCGGCTGGCCGGCGGCCACGCCGTGCGGCGCCGTGCGGCCGGCCCGCACCCCCTGCTGGCACGGGCCGACCTCGTCGGCGTCAGCCGCCACGACCTCGCCCCCTCGTTGACCCTGGGCCGCCTCGCGGGGTGGATCGGCCGCGGTCGACCGGGCGGGGCGGAACTGGTGCTCACCGCGGGGACGCGCGGCGGCCTGGCGTTGGACCTCGGGGCAAGCGGGGTGGGGCGGCTGCGGCTCGTGCCGGCGATCAGGTCGCAGCGGGCGGTCGATCCCACCGGCGCGGGCGACGTCTTCCTGGCCACCCTCCTCGCGGTTCGCCTCTCCATGTCAGGACGGGCGGTGCGCCCGGACGGGGGCCTTGCCTTCGCGGCGGCCGCGGCCAGCCTGGCCGTCGAGGGGGTCGGGGTGGCCGGCGTGTCGACCCTGGCCCAGATCGCCATGCGCATGGGGACCATGGCCGGTCAGGCGCGGGGAGCCCGCGAAGGCATCGCCCGAACCTGACGCTCGGCGGCGCGCCGGCGCAGCCGCTGGAGGCGCCGCGGCAGGTCACGTTCCAGGTCGCGCGTGAAGAGGCCCATGGCGCGGCGGCGGGCCAGCAGCCGCTCGACTTCGCCGGCCGCGGCCAGCGCGGCGGCCGGGTCGCGCAGGTGGTGCTCGCGGTCCTTGGCCATGGCCAGCCAGGCGTGGAGGGCGACCTCGCCGCCGCGATGGGTGAGCCCCTGCCAGATGCCCCGCGCCTCCGCCCGCCGCCCGAGCCGGGCGAGCAGCCGGGCGTGCTCCAGCGCGACCGAGCCGGCATCCACGGTGCGCGGCGCGTCGGGCCGCTCGCACGCGGCGAGGGCGTCCTCGTAGCAGCTGGCCGCCTCGTCACGCCGGCCGCGCCGTCGGAGCAGGCGGGCCAGGGCGGCGACGTCGCCCGGGTGGGCCAGGCGGCGCGCCTCACCGGCGGCGAGCTCCCGGGCCAGCACCTGGAGGAGACGGCCCATCGTCACCACGTCCTCGCGGTTGTGGCGGCCGATGGCCAGCAGCGGCCGCGTCGAGCCGTCCCGGAGGTACGCGAAGTAGCGGTCGGGCACCAGCGCGCCGGGCAGGTCCTCGTGGCGCTGTAGGTGGGCCACGCCGGCCTCGACGCTCACCAGCCGGGCATCGGCGAGGCGGTGCCGCCACAGCTGGCGGGCCACGGGCAGCAGGTCCAGGTGAGCGCCCAGCTCGGGAGGGGAACGGCGGTGCAGGCGGTAGCGGGCGACGAGGAGCGGCCAGTCGAAGGTGCGGCCGTTGTAGGTCACGAGGCACGCGGCGGGTGGCAGGAACGCCTCGAGGGCGTCGAGCAGGGCCGGCTCGGCGGCGTGATCCGGCAGCCACAGCTGGCGCACCTCGAGCGACGCCCCGTCCCAGCGCCCCAGGCCGATGAGGAAGGCGACGGTCCCGGCCGCGGTGCCCAGACCGGTCGTCTCCGTATCGAGGAGGACCAGCGGGCGCGACGGATCGATGTCGAGTGGCAGCCCGACCAGGGCGGGCATGTCCAGGGGCAGGCTCACGTGCTCGGTGACCGCGACGATCGGACCGCCGCGGCCTTCGACGACGGTGCCGTCGAGGGCACGGGCCAGGTCCGCCGCGCGGCGCGCCGGATCGGGCGGCGGGGCGGGGGAGGGGCGCGGCGGCAGATGGGTGGCCAGGGTGAGCCGGTGATCGAGGGCGCGAAGGCGCTCGAGACGCTGGGCGCGCAGGATCGGGTCGCCGGCCATGCCCGCCACCATGGCCGAGGGCGGTGCCAGGTCGGATGGCACGGCCGGTGGGCGGTCAGGCGGCCGCGCGTCGGGCGCCGGGGGCGAGGATGGCCAGCAGGCGGCCCGCCAGCAGCTTACCGTCATCGCCGGTCTCGAGGCGCGGTCCAGTGCACGCCGGGCAGCCGGCGTCGCACGGGCAGGAGGCCACGAGGTCGCGGGCCCCGGCCAGCAGCTCGTCGTGGCGCTCGTGGAGCCGGGCCGCCAGCCCCACCCCGCCGGGGACGCCGTCGTAGAGGTAGATGACCGGCTGCTGGAGATGCGGCGAGCGGACCTGCGTGACGAGGCCCAGGTCGTGCGGGTCGCTCATCAGCAGCACGCTGCCCACCGTCTGCATCGCCCGCCCCGCGCCGACGAGCGCCACGTCCACCTCGTCGCGCCGCCAGCCCGCCACGGCGGCCGGGTCGAGGGCCAGCCAGTAGGCCGTCGTGTGCATCTCCATCTCGGGCAGGTGGATGCGCCCCCAGCCCAGGTTCTCCAGGGTCGTGAAGCGCAGCTTCTTGTAGATCGTGGCCAGGCGGCTGACCATGACCTCGCCGTGCGACCGGCTGCCGCCCTCGGCATCCTCGCGGGCGAACGTCTCCAGGATCTTGAGCGTGACGGCCGACTCGGCCTGCGTGAAATGGTCGACGTCGACGGGGCGGACGTACGCCTTGCGCTCGTCCCAGTCCAGCCGGTCGACGTGGTACTGGCGGGACTCGTGCAGGTAGATGGCGCCCTCGTGGACGACCGTCGGCGCGCCGAAGAGGTCGACCTCGCCGATGACCCGCGGCCGCGGCCCGCCGGTGTCGATGATGACGACGTTGTCGGCGGCGGCCGTCCGCAGCGGGATCTCGGAGGCGGGGAAGTTCTCGCTGGCCCAGTACCACCGCCCGTCGTCGGCCTGGCGCACGTGGCCCTCCTCGGAAAGGAAGGCCAGGAGGTCGTCGGCGGGCGCCTCGCCGAAGCGCTCGCCGGGCTCGAAGGGCAGCTCGAAGGCCGCCGCGCGCACATGGGCCAGCAGGATATGGAGGTTGTCGGGATCCAGGCGGGCCTCTTCCGGCGAGCCCGCCAGGAGGTATGCCGGGTGGCTGGCGATGTACTGGTCGACGGGGCTGCTGGAGGCGACCATCAGCGAGACCGACGGCTCCAGGCGGCGGCCTGCCCGGCCCATCTGCTGCCAGGTCGCGGCCACCGACCCGGGGTAGCCGGCGAGGACGGCCGCGTCGAGCCGCCCGATGTCGAGCCCCAGCTCGAGCGCATTCGTACTGATGACGCCCAGCACCGAGGCGTCGCGCAGGCCGGCCTCGATGGCGCGGCGCTCGGAGGGCAGGTAGCCGCCGCGATAGCCGCGCAGCCGCTCGCGGGGTCCACGGCCCTCGCGCAGCGCCTCGCGTAGGTGCGTCAGGAGGACCTCCACGCCGGTGCGCGAGCGGGCGAACACGATCGTCTGCCGCTCGGCCCGCATGAAGGCCAGGGCGATCCGCTCGACCAGGCCGTACGTGCTGCCCCGGACGCCCAGCCGCGCGTCGACGACCGGTGGGTTGAGGAGGACGACGCGGCGCGGGCCGGTCGGCGCGCCGGAGTGGTCGATGACGGTGACGGGGCAACCCGTGAGCGACGCGGCGAGCGCGCCCGGCCGGCCGATGGTGGCCGAGCAGAGGATCAGCTGGGGGTGGCTGCCGTAGTGGGCGCACAGGCGGAAGAGGCGGCGCAGGACGTTGGCGACGTGGCTGCCGAAGACGCCCCGGTAGAGATGCGCCTCGTCGACCACGACGTAGCGCAGCTGCTCGAACAACTGGAACCACTTCGTGTGGTGCGGCAGGATCGCTGCGTGGAGCATGTCCGGGTTGGTCAGCACGACCTGGCCGGCGGTGCGGATCGTGGAGCGGATGGGCGCGGGCGTGTCGCCGTCGTAGACCGCCGCGGCCAGCTCCAGCTCGGCCGCGCCGGCCAACGCCTCCAGGGCCACCAGCTGATCCTGGCTGAGGGCCTTGGTGGGGAACAGGTAGAGCGCCCGGGCGGCCGGGTCGCCGGCCACGGCCTGCAGCACCGGCAGGTGGTAGCAGAGGGACTTGCCCGACGCGGTGGGCGTCACGACCATCACGTCCCGACCCTCGTGCAGCGCCTCGAGGGCGGCGGCCTGGTGGCTGTAGAGGGTCGTCAGGCCGCGGCGGGCGAGACCGTCACGCAGGCGCTGGTCGAGCCACACCGGCAACGGCGCGGCCTCCGCCGGGCGCGCCGGTCGCCGCTCGTCGGCCACCACCGAGGCGGCGATGTCGGGCTGGCGCAGGAGCGCGTCGACGACCTGGTCGACGGTGGCCGGGGCGTACAGGCGCATGGTCACCTTTCGCACGGATGTTCGGTTTGCGGCGGGAGTGTAGCATCGGCCCGATGAGCGGTCCAGCCATGCCCGGCCTCACCCGCCGCCGGGTGGCGTTCGTCCTCGGCGCGGTGCTCGTGGCCTGGGTCGTGCTCATCTTCGGCCGCGCCGTGGCCACGTCGGCCGATGCGGCCCACCAGGTGGAGCTGCTGCAGCAGGCCAACGCGGCGCGCACGGCGCAGCTGGCGGCCGGCCAGCGGGAGCTGCTGGTCATCCAGACGCGGGCCTACCTGGACCTGCAGGCGCGTGCCGAGGGGCAGGGCACACCCGCCGAGCACGTCTTCGCCCTCCAGGCGGGCGCCCCCAGCCCCCGCCCCATCGTGCCCCTGGGCAGCCCGACCCAGCCGCTCGCGCCGACGCCCCTCGACGCCTGGTTACGACTCCTGCAACTGCCCTAGCGGACGCTCGAGCCCGGCGTCACCGTCGGGCCCGGTCGCCGCAGGACTTGCCCGCCCTCGTTCGGTCATGTGGCTCTGCGTGCTACGCTGTGGGCAGTGTGTTCGTGAATCTGCCGAGTGGGACTCGGCATCCGTAGGAGGAGTCATCCATGCAGAGACGCGCCACAGTTCTGGCCGCCATCGCGGCCGCCTCGATGATCGCCGCCGGTTGTTCCGGCACGTCGACGACGCCGCCGGCGTCCGCCCCCGCTTCCGGTGGTGGTGGGACCTTCGACCCGACCAAGCTCGACGCCGCCTTCACCCAGATGGCGTCGCTCGCGTCCGTGTATTCCGCCGGCCATGGCCTGGTGGGGGTCATCCTGCCCGACGCGACCACGTCGGCTCGCTATACGGCCTATGACCTGCCGTACCTGACCACGGCGTTCCAGAAGGCCGGGTATGCGGCCACCGACTTCAAGATCGACAACGCCGCAGGCACCACGACCACGGAGCTGGCCATCGCCCAGGCGGACATCACCGCCGGGGCCAAGGTCCTGCTGGTCGACCCGCTCGATGCCACGACCGGCAAGGCCATCCAGACCGCCGCGGCGGCCGCGGGCGTGGCCATGATCAGCTACGACCGGGCCACCTTCCAGGGCACCAACACGTACTACGTGAGCTTCGACAACGTGCAGGTGGGCGAGCTCATCGGCACCGGCTTCAAGCAGTGCGTCACCGACTGGGCAGTCTCCAGTCCCAAGGTCTTCACGGTTGACGGCGGCCAGGACACCGACCCGAACGCGATCGACTTCGCCAAGGGCTACAACGACGCGGTCTGGGGCCAGAAGGTCGCCCAGGTCAAGGCAGGCGCCACCAACAGCGCCGGCATGACCCTCATCGGCGAGCAGCTCGCTCCCGGATGGGACAACAAGCAGGGCGGCACCATCTTCCAGCAGGCCCTCACCGCCCATCCCGAGATCAACGCCACGATCGAGGCCAATGACGGCCTCGCCGGGGCTGTCATCACCGCCCTCAAGACGGCCGGCGTGGCCGCCAAGAAGGTCCCCACGACCGGCCAGGACGCCACCCTCCAGGGCATGGAATACGTGCTCCAGGGCTGGCAGTGCGGATCGGTCTACAAGCCGATCTACTTCGAGGCCCAGGCGGCCGTCGCCCTGGCCACCTACCTGCGCGCCGGCCAGACCCCGCCCGCAGCCCTCTTGAACGGCACCACGACCGACCCGACGAACAGCGCGACCACCGAGCCGGCGGCCCTGCTGACGCCGCTGTGGGTCAACACCAAGAACATGGAAGACACCGTCATCAAGGACGGCGCCATCAAGGTCTCTGACCTTTGCGGCGCGGTCGGCGCTGACGTCTGCACGGCGGCCGGCATCAAGTAACCGCTGCCTCCAGGCAGCGGGCCGGAGTCCGCGACCGATAGCGCGAGTCAACTCGCCACATCCCCGTGTCGCACCCGCCTCGAGCGGGTGCGACACGGTCGTATCCGGGCCATGTGCGGGAGCGCCGCGGGCGTCATGATGTCGTCCAGCGCACCCGGCTGAGCTAGTCGAAGGACGGCACCATGGACGTGATCACTGGACCGCTCGAGCCCACTCCAGGCGCGGCCGCCGGGCAACCCCCGGTCGTGGCCGGCACCGAGCCGCTGCTGCGGTTGCGCGGCATCAGCAAGCACTTCGGGGCGGTCCAGGCGCTGTACGGCGTCGACCTGGACCTGCCGGCCGCCCAGGTGACCGCCCTCTGCGGGGACAACGGGGCCGGCAAGTCCGTCCTCACCAAGTGCATCGCCGGCATCCACGAGCCCGACGAGGGCGAGATGTTCTGGGAAGGCCGGCTGGTCCACATCCGAACGCCCAAGGACGCCGCGGCGCTGGGCATCGAGACCGTCTACCAGGATCTCGCTTTGGCCGACAACCTGGATATCGTGCAGAACATGTTCCTGGGGCGCGAGCGGCTGAGCCGCGCGCTGCTCAACGAGGACAGCATGGAGCGGGCCGCGGCGGGGACCCTGGCCAGCCTGCACGTCACGACCGTGCGTTCCATCCGCCAGCCCGTGGCCACCCTCTCCGGCGGCCAGCGCCAGGCGGTCGCCGTGGCCAAGGCCGTCATGTGGAACTCCAAGCTGGTCATGCTCGACGAGCCCACGGCCGCGCTCGGGGTGGCCCAGACCCGCATGGTCCTGGACCTCGTCCGGCGGCTCAAGGACCACGGCCTGGCCGTGATGGTCATCTCCCATAACCTCAACGACGTCTTCGAGGTGGCCGACCGGGTGGCCGTCCTGCGCCTGGGCCGCATGGTGGCCCAGGACCGCCTCTCGGCCTTCGACCGGCAGAGCGTCGTGGACTACATGACGACCGGCACCTCCAGCCGCGACGTGCGCGGGGCCGGCACCAGCCAGCAGGGGGTCTGACCATGGCCACGAGCGAGGGCACGCCGTTCGGCAGCGAGTCCCCCATGGCGGCCGCGGCCGACGCCGAGGGCGCCCCCGATCTGACCGCGGCCGCCGTCGAGGTGCCGCCGGAGATCATGGCCCAGACGCTGGGCCAGTACGTGCGCGGCTGGACCGCCAGCGTCCGCGGCGGCAACGCCGGCATCCTGCCGGTCGCCCTGGCCCTCGTGGCCGTGGCGGTGGTCTTCACCATCGTCAGCCCCAACCATGTCTTCCTGTCGGCGACGAACCTGGTCAACCTGTTCGACCAGAGCGCCGTGTTCATCGTGCTGGCCATGGGCGAGGGCTTCGTCCTGCTGCTGGGGGAGATCGACCTCTCCATCGGCTACGTGGCGGCCATCGGCGGGATCGTCGCCGCGCAGCTGGTCCAGCCCCAGCCCAACCTGCCCTGGTGGCTGGCCATCATCGCCGCGCTGCTCGTGTGTGCCGTGATCGGGGGCATCCACGGGGTGATCATCACGCGGCTCAGGATGCCGGCCTTCATCGTCACGCTGGCCGGCTACCTGCTCTGGTTCGGGGTCATGCTGATCATCCTCGGCACGGCCGGCGGGGTGGGCATCACGAGCACCGTGCTGCCCAACCAGGAGGCGCTGTACGGGATCGTCTACTCCTACATCGACCCGCTGGTCGCCTGGATCGGGCTGGCCGTCCTGGTCGCCCTGCTCGGGGGCCTCCTCTGGTTCCGCGACGGGTCGCGCCGAAAGAGCGGCCTCGTCGCGCCACCCGTGGGCCTGACGGTGGCCAAGATCGTGATGATGGCCGTGGCCGGGATCGCGGTGGTGGCCATCTGCAACATCAACCGGGGCAGCTTCCTGCCGATCGTGGGCGTGCCGTGGGTCGTGCCCCTCGTCCTCGTCGTGCTCGCCATCTGGACGGTGCTGCTGGAGCGGACCCAGTTCGGGCGGCACACGTACGCGGTCGGCGGCAACCCCGAGGCGGCCCGCCGCGCCGGCATCAACGTGGCCCGCGTGCGGACCATCGGGTTCGTCCTCTGCTCGCTGACGGCCGGCATCGCCGGGGTCATCTACTGCTCGCAGCTGGGCGGCATGACCACCAATATCAACGGCGGGCAGCTCGTGCTCTACGCCGTGGCCGCGGCGGTCATCGGCGGTACCAGCCTGTTCGGCGGGCGGGGCCGGGCGATCCATGGCCTCCTCGGGGGATTGGTCATCGGGGCCATCTACAACGGCCTCTACCTGCTGGGTTTCCCCATCCAGTGGCAGCTGATCATCACCGGCCTGGTGCTGCTCGCCGCGGTGAGCGTCGATTCGCTGTCCCGCCGGGGCGGTGGGTCGGGCAGCCTGGTCCGCGTCTGACACGAGCGCTGCCCGGCGCTAGAATCACCAGGCGTAGATCGGCGGCGGAGTAGCTCAGTGGTAGAGCAGGGGACTCATAAGCCCTTGGTCGGTGGTTCAAATCCGCCCTCCGCTACCAACCTTCCCTTACGTCTGGCCGCACCTGGCGTGGCCCATCCGCGCCGCGCCGCGGCACGTACCAAGGGCTAACGACGGGCAGCGACCTATAATCGCGCCACCCTTCGACCCGGGCCATGGCTCGGGCGGGGATGCCCGCGACTCCGGAGGCTCGAGATCTTGAACAGCCGCTTCCTCAGGAACGGCATCGTCACGCTGGTCCTCGTGGTCGGCATGGCGACCCTCCTGTACGTGGTCCTCTTCGGACCGTCCCAGAACGCCAAGACGATCCCCTATGCCGGTGGCACCGAGTCATTCCAGGCGCTGGTCAAGGCCGGCCAGGTGGCCAACGTGACCCAGCAGGGCACGGATCTCCAGATCACCACCACCTCGACCAACACCGACGGGACGGCCAAGGTCGTGGAAAGCCAGGTCCCCGGCAGCCTCGGCGAGGGGCTCACCAATGACGTCGCCACCTGGTGCGCCCAGGCCGGCGCCACCTGCAACAACAGCATGACCATCACGGCCGTGCCCGAGTCGCAGACCGGCAGCTGGATCGGCCTGCTCCTCACGACGGCGCTGCCGCTGATCCTCATCGGCGCCTTCTTCTTCATCATGTTCCGCCAGGCCCAGGGCACCAACAACCAGGCCATGAGCTTCGGCAAGAGCCGTGCCCGGATGTTCCTGGGCAACAAGACGGTCGTCACGTTCAGCGACGTGGCCGGCGTCGACGAGGCCAAGACGGAGCTCCAGGAGGTCGTGGAGTTCCTGAAGTACCCCGAGAAGTTCAACTCGCTCGGCGCGCGCATCCCGCGCGGCGTGCTGCTCGTGGGCCCGCCAGGCACCGGCAAGACGCTCCTCGCGCGGGCCGTCGCGGGCGAGGCCGGGGTGCCCTTCTTCAGCATCTCCGGCTCCGAGTTCGTGGAGATGTTCGTGGGCGTCGGGGCGAGCCGCGTGCGCGACCTGTTCGACCAGGCCAAGCGCAACAGCCCCTGCATCGTCTTCGTCGACGAGATCGACGCCGTTGGCCGCCAGCGCGGCGCCGGCCTGGGCGGCTCGCACGACGAGCGCGAGCAGACCCTCAACCAGATCCTCGTCGAGATGGACGGCTTCGACACCAACACGAACGTCATCGTGGTGGCCGCCACGAACCGCCCCGACGTGCTCGATCCGGCGCTGCTGCGCCCGGGCCGCTTCGATCGCCAGGTCATCCTGGATCGGCCCGACATGCGCGGACGGCTGGAGATCCTGCGCGTCCACGTCAAGGGCAAGCCGCTCGACAAGTCGATCGACCTGCAGACCATCGCCCGGACGTCACCCGGCTTCTCCGGGGCGGACCTGGCCAACCTCGTCAACGAAGCGGCGATCCTCGCCGCGCGGCGCAACAAGAAGGTCATCACGACCGGCGAGTTCGCCGAGGCCCTGGAGCGCGTGGTGGCCGGCCCCGAACGCAAGAGCCGCCTCATCTCGGACGCCGAGAAGGTCATCATCGCCTACCACGAGGGCGGCCACGCGGTCGTCCAGCGGATCCTGCCCAAGACCGATCCGGTGGCCAAGGTGACCATCATCAGCCGGGGCATGGCCCTGGGCTACACCATGGCCCTGCCCACGGAGGACCGCTACCTGCAGAGCAAGAGCGAGTTCGAGGACAAGATCGCCGGCCTGCTCGGGGGCAATGCCTCGGAGCGGCTGATCTTCGGCGACACCACGACGGGCGCTTCCAACGACATCGAGAAGGCGACCGACCTCGCGCGGCGCATGGTCACCGAGTTCGGCATGAGCGACAAGCTCGGCCCGCTCTCCTTCGGCAAGCGCGATGAGCTGGTCTTCCTGGGCCGCGAGATCGGCGAACAGCGCAACTACTCCGACGACGTGGCGCGCCTGATCGACGAAGAGGTCCGCGCGATCATCGACCGCGGCTACAACCGCGCCATGGAGGTGCTCGTCACCCACCGCGAACGGCTGGTCGCCCTGGCCGACAAGCTCGTCGCGGAGGAGACCGTCGAAGCCGACGAGTTCGAGAAGCTCTTCGCCGACGTGCCCGATCCACATCGTGACGGGGGCGGCTCGACCCCGCGCCCGACAGCCACCGAGCCCATGCCCCCGCGCGGCCAGCCGGCCGCCGGACCGGCCACGGCTCCCTCGCCTTCGCCCTCGCCCGCCTGACCCGGTGACCGCCAGGGACGCCGACCTCGAGGCATACCTCGGGCCTCGTGAGGCGGAACGCCTCGAGGCGTTCCTGGACTTCCTGCGCATCCCCAGCATCTCGGGCATCCCCGCCCACGCGGCCGACTGCGCGCGAGCGGCGTCGTGGCTGGCCGACCGGCTGCGGACCGCCGGGATGGAGCACGTGGAGGTCTCGCCGACCGGCGGCCACCCCATCGTCTACGCGGACTGGCTGCATGCGGCCGGGGCACCGACCGTGGTGGCCTATGGCCATTACGACGTGCAGCCAGTGGACCCGCTGGACGAGTGGACCTCGCCGCCCTTCGAGCCGGTCGTCGTCGGCGACCGCATCCTGGCCCGCGGGGCGAGCGACGACAAGGGCAACATCACCATCATGGTGGCCGCCGTGGAGGCCCTCCTGGCGGCGCGCGGGGCGCTGCCAGTCAACCTCCGCTTCGTCTTCGAGGGCGAGGAGGAGTCCTCCTCCGTGCATCTCGAGCCGTGGCTCCTCGCCAACCGCGATCGCCTGGCCGGTGACCTCGCCATCGTCAGCGACGTGGGCTTCTTCGAGGGCAACCTGCCGGCCCTGACCATCGCCCTGCGGGGCCTGGAATATGTGCAGATCGACGTCCGCGGCCCCTTCCAGGACCTGCATTCGGGCGGCTACGGCGGGACGGTCACCAACCCGGCCCACGCCCTGGCCACGATCATCGCCGGGCTGCACGATGCCGACGGGCGGGTCACCGTGCCGGGCTTCTACGACGACGTGGTGCCCCTCAGCCCGGCCGACCGGGCGGCCTATGCGGCTCTGCCGTTCGACGAGGCCGCGTACCAGGAGGCGCTCGACGTGCCGGCCCTCACCGGCGAGGCCGGCTACACGACGCTGGAGCGCAAGAGCGGCCGGCCGACGCTCGACGTCAACGGCATCTGGGGCGGGTACCAGGGCGAGGGGTCCAAGACCATCATCCCTGGCCGGGCCAGCGCCAAGGTCAGCTGCCGCCTCGTGCCGGACCAGCGGCCGGATCCCATCTTCGCGGCCCTCAAGGCCCATGTCCTGGCCCTCGCCCCGGCGGGCGTGCAGGTCACGGTCACCGACCTCGGCGGCGGGCTGCCCAGTCGCACCTCGCTCGACCATCCCGCGGTGCTGGCCGCGGCGCGGGCCCTGGAGGCCACTTTCGGACGGCCGCCGCTCTTCATCCGCGAGGGCGGCTCGATCCCCTTCGTGGCGACCTTCGAGGAGGCGCTCGGCCTGCCCGTCGTGCTCATGGGCTTCCCCCCGCCGGACGGCAACTTCCACGCCCCCAACGAATGGATGGACCGTCGCAACTTCGAGCTGGGCATCCGCGCCTTCGCCCGGACGCTGGACGAGCTGGCGGCGCCCACCGCCTGAGCCACCGGGGCCGGGTGGTGCCAGAACGCCCTCGAGGCGGCCCGAGCCGGTGCGGTACAGGGTGGTTGGGGTGATTGGCCGCCCGAATCCCGGTGCTATCATCGCCCGGCGTCCCAAGCGATTCGCACCCCGGAGGGATCTGTGACCACGACCGAGCAACCTGCGTCGTCACCAGCGGCGGATGGCGCGAGCGCCCATCCCGAGTGGCGCCTGGAAACCGACGGCGGGAGCATGTCCCCCCGGTCGGCGCTCGACGTCCTGATCAACCTCAATGACAAGGTCTCGAGCGGCAAGGTGGCCGAGTACCAACCGGTGCCGTTGGGCTACACCCCGCTGGACAAGACCATCGGCGGCGGCCTGCGGGCCGGCGAGCTGCTCCTCATCGGCGGCGCCCAGGGCACGGGCAAGACCACCATGGCCCTCCAGATGGCGCGCAACATCGCCTCCGGCGGCCAGGCCAACGTGCTGTACGTGTGCTTCGAGCACGACGAGGAGTACCTCCTCAACCGCATGATCGCCATGGAGTCGGCCCTCGCCCACCTGCCCCACAAGACGGGCGCCATCAAGATCCAGGACGTCCGCAAGGAGATCCTGGGGACCTGGATGGCCGAGGGCGGGGCGGGCAACGTGGCCCAGCTGACGGCCAACCCGCGGCTGCGGCCCTCGCTTGACCGCATCGCGCGGTACGGCCAGAACCTCTTCCTGATGCGGGGCTCGCAGACGGCCAGCACGATCCCCAACCTGCGCCGCCTGGTGCAGCAGCACCGGGCGCTCTCGGGCGACCGGCGCCTGGTGGTCTTCGTCGACTACCTGCAGAAGGTGCCCCAGATCCCCGAGCCGGACACCGAGACCGAGAAGGTCACCACGGTCGTCAACGGGCTCAAGGACATCGCCCTGTCGGAAGACGTCCCCATGATCAGCATCGTGGCCGCCGACAAGGAAGGGCTCAAGGCCTCGCGCCTGCGCAACTTCCACCTGCGCGGCTCGTCGGCCATCAACTACGAGGCCGACATCATCCTCATCCTCAACGAGAAGTACCACATCGTGGCCAAGGTGAACATCGAGTTCAACCCCTACCAGGCCCAACGCTTCCGCGACTGGATCATCCTGTCGGTGGAGAAGAACCGCGGCGGCCAGGACAACGTGGACCTCGAGTTCGAGAAGCACTTCGAGTTCTCCTGCTTCGACCCCAACGGGCGGACCGTGCAGGAGAAGCTCATCGAGGAGCGCCTCTACAACGACTGACACCCGGCCGGGCCAGCCGCGATGACCCGCGCCGGCCGGGGTGCGGACGCCTTCCCGCAGGTCGTCGAGATCGTCGTCGAGATCCCCGCCGGCAACCGCAACAAGTACGAGTTCGACGAGGCCGCCGGCGTCTTCCGCCTCGATCGCGTGCTGTCCTCGGCCGTCTACTACAACTTCGACTACGGCTTCGTCGAGGGCACGCGCGCCGACGACGGCGACCACACCGACGCGATGCTCCTGATCGACGAGCCCACCTTCACCGGCTGCCACGTGTGGGGCCGGCCGGTCGGCGGCCTGGCCATGCGCGACGAGAACGGCGATGACTTCAAGGTCCTCTGCGTCGCCGTCGGCGACCCGCTCTTCGAGCACGTCGCGGCGCTCGACCAGGTCTCGCCCCACCGGCTGCGCGAGATCGAGCACTTCTTCGAGACGTACAAGCTGCTCGAGGAGAAGACGGTGGAGGTGGCGGGCTGGCGGGACCTCGCTTTCGCCCTCCGCGTCCTGCGCGACGACCGGGCCCGGGCGGAGCGCCTGGACCGCTCGTGATCGTAGGTCCCGAGCTCGTCACGCTGGACCTGGGCGACACCCTCATCCGGCCCGATCCCTCGTGGGCCGAGGTCTACCGCGCCGCCACGGTCGACGCGGGCGTGCCCATCACGCCGGAGCGCCTTGCCGAGGGCTTTGCGGCGGCCCTGGGCGGCGGCCTCCTCGACGACGCGGGCCCGTTCGAGGTGAGCCCCGAGGCGTCGTACGAGCGGATCCGCCGCTTCGACGAGGCGATCATGGCCGGCGCGGGCCTGCCCGGGCTACCGGACACGTTCTACCGGGCGATCGCCGCCCGCTTCGCCGATCCCGCCTCGTGGCACGTCTTCCCCGACGTGCGCCCCGCCCTGGCTCGCCTTCGCGCGGCCGGTATCCGCCTGGCGGTCATCAGCAACTGGGTGTGGGACGGGGCGCGGCTGCTGGACGAGCTGGACCTGGCCGACTGGTTCGTGACGATCGTCATCAGCGACCGGGTCGGCTACGGCAAACCCCACCCGGCCATCTTCCGGGCCGCCCTCGAGGCGGCCGGCGTGCCCGCCGAACGGGCCGTGCACGTGGGCGACTCGTATGCCAAGGACGTGCTGGGGGCCGTCGGGGCGGGCATGGCGGCGATGCTCATGGCGCGCGACGGCGCGTCGCCACGGGACCTGGGCGACGATCCCCGGGAGCCGCCGCTGATGGTCGTGCGCGATCTCGGCGAGGTCGTCGAGCGTCTCGGGGTGGCGTGACCCGGGCGGACGAGGTCTCGGCGGAGCGGTGGCGCGTGTTCGTCGCGCTGCGCGTGCCGGGGACCGTGGCCGACCGGCTCACTGAGGCCGCCTGGGCTGCGCTCGCGCCGGGCACGCCGGTCCGGTGGGTCGACCCGGCCGACCTGCATCTGACGCTCTGGTTCATCGGTTCGCTCCGGCCCTCCGAGCTGCCCGCGGTCGCCGCGCGCGCGGCCGCCGTGGCCGCCGCCGCCGGGCCGTTCGAGTGCCGGGTCGAGGGCTGCGGGACGTTCGGGCGCGGACGCGGCCGGGCGGCCTGGGTGGGGCTCGCCGAGCCGGCGGCAGGCGCAGTGGCGTCGCTGGCGGCGGAGCTTGCTCCGGGGGACGCCCCGCACCAGGCCCACATCACGGTCTGCCGGGGCGCATCGCCCGGGTTCGCCGCGGTCCTAAGCGCAGCGCTGGCGGGGCGCGGGCCGCTGGCCTGGCGGGCCAGCAGCCTGGAGGTGCTGCGGTCGCATCCCCGCCGGCGACCGACCTACGAGACCCTGGCGGCCTTCCCCTTCAGGGCCGTCGGGAGGGCCTGACGGCGGCCCCGGCGCGCTGCTAGCATCGACCCATGAGCCTTACGCTGGGCCAGCAGGTGCGGCTGGTGCTCGCGTTCGGCATCGTCAACGTGTGCCTCGCGGCGGTGGTGCTGCTGCTCCTGCCGCGCTGACCGCGTGGGGCGGCACGCCCGCCCCGGATGTGGGAACCTGAGGCGGATGCCCAGCCTTGCCTGCTGGTCCTGCGGCCGGCACATCTTCACCACCGTGGCGCTGGAGACGCTCTTCCCCGAGGAGCGCCGCTGCCCACGATGTGGGGCGCTCCTCAACCAGGAGCGGCGCGACGGCTCGCGGCGGCAGATCGAGAGGCGCCAGAACCCCCCCGACGACCCCGGCGCGCCGGCCGACGAAGGCGAGCGGCGGACGACCGAGCGCCGCTCGGGCCAGCGCCGCCGCCCCGACCGGGGCTGACCCGCGTGGCGGGGCCCGCGCGGCCCGTCGCCATCCTGGGGCTGGGCCTCATCGGCGGCTCGGTCGCCCGCGCTCTCACTCGTGCCGGCGGCTGGCGCGTCATCGCCTGGAGCCGCGCCCCGGACGCCCTCGAGCGAGCCCTCGCGGACGGCGCGATCGACGAGGTCGCGGCGGACCCCGTGTCGGCCGCTGCGTCGGCGCCGCTGGTGCTCCTGGCCACGCCGGTGCCGGTCATCCTGGAGACACTCCGGGCCCTGGGCCCCGGCCTCGCCGCCGCCGGCGCCCTGGTGACGGACGTGGGCAGCAGCAAATCGCTGGTGATGGCCGCGGCCGCCCGCGTGCCGGGCTTGCGCTTCGTCGGCGGGCACCCCATGAGCGGCGCCGAGTCGGCCGGCTACGGCGCATCGCGAGCGTCGCTCTTCGACGAGCGCCCGTGGGTCGTGGTGCCCGGCCCGGCGAGTCGGCCGGAGGACGTCACGGCGGTCGGTGACCTCGCCCGGGCCTGCGGGGCCCGACCCGTGGAGCTGGATGCCGCGACCCACGACCGGGCCGTGGCTGCGATCAGCCACCTGCCTCTCGTGGCCAGCCTGGCCCTGGCCGATGCGGCGCTGGCGAGCGCCGACTGGCCGGTCGCCCGCCAGCTCGCCGCGCAGGGCTGGCG
>DATBOX010000137.1:0-14029 GCA_036561685.1 Candidatus Limnocylindrales bacterium
GCCTGCCGCGAGTGGGGCCGGCGCATCGAGTCCAGCCGAGCCGCCTGTTGCAAGCCCCTGACGTTAGGGCCCGCTCAGTGTCTGACGTAGGTCGTAAGGGCCGCCAGGACCGTATCTGAAACGGCGCCCCGCCCACCCAGCACCACGATGCGACTCGGATCGAGCCGGCGCGATTCCGCCGCGACGACCGGCGGGATCGTGCCGTTTACCAGCAGCAACGGGCCACCGGCGTACCCAGCCGCGGCGGATCCTCCGAGCGCGTCAGGGTAATTGAGCCCCGAGGCGATGTAGGCCACGTCCACATGGGCGCCAAAGCTCGCCTTGCTGACGGCTGCGGCGGTTGCATAACGGTCGTCCGGATACCCTGGATAGAAGTCCGTCTCGTCCTCGCGAGTGACGGCGTTGGGGATCGCCGTGTAGGTCCCGAGCTCCGTCAGCACATCCGGGGGTACGCCGTGCGGGCCGCCCAGGACCACGATCTGGGCGGGGTGCAGCCGCCGCAGCTCGTTCTGCACGTCTAGCGTGATGTAACCCGGGATCAGCAGAAGCGGGGCGCCCAGGTGGCCGGCCGCCGCGCTCCCCGCCAACGCGTCGGGGAAGTTCAGGCCGCTGGCGATGAAGGCGAAGGGCACACCTGGTGCGTAGGTGAACTTGCTGATCGCGGCCGCGGTGCCGTAGCGGCTGTCGCTATAGCCCTCACGCGGCCCGTCGAGCCGGATGACCGCTCCGGTGGTGAAGGCCGCCAGGGCCGATTTCACGGCGTTGCTGACGGCCCCCTGTCCACCCAGGACGATGATCTGCGCCGGCTGCAGACGCGTCAGCTCCGCGGCGGTGACGGCCGGGACAGCCTGGTTGACCAGCAGCAGCGGCCCACCCACATGGCCCGCCGCCGCTCCACCGGCCAGGCCGTCGGGGAAGTTCAGGCCGCTCGTGATGTAGACGACCGCGACCCCGGGCGCGAACGTCGCCTTGCTGATCGCGGCCGCTGTGGCGTAGCGATCGTCGGGGAAGCCCGGGTAGTAGCCCGGCCCGCTCAGGCGGATGATCCCGCCCGCGACCGTCTCGTTCACGCTTGCCGAGGCGGGATCGAGCACGCCTGCGATGCCGTCATACGCCGCGCTGATCTGGTACGTACCGGCGGCGAGTCGGAGGGTCGCAGCGGCTGAGGCGTGCCCGGCATCGATGGCGACCACGGCCACGGTCGTGCCCGCCGTTGCGTTCCGGATCGTCAATGATCCGCCCGGGTACAGCAGACCACCGAGCGTCGAGACAGTCGCCGTCGCGGTGATGGGCAAGCCGGCGGCGGCCGCGCCGGGCTCGACATCCAGCGCGACCATCGTGGTCGGGCTCGCCGTGTAGGTCGTGGTTGTCGAGCTCGTGACGTAGTCCGCCTGATCACGGAAGGCGACCTGGATCGAGTGAGTGCCCACCAGGCGGGGCACGGTGCATGAGCCGGTGCCGTACGTGAGGTAGCCCGTAAAGCCGGGAGTGCCATCCTGCTCGCAATCGAGCTCCCCACCCCCAGGGCTCGGCGTCACGACCGCAGTGGCCATGACCCCAGGGGTGCCGTTGTAGTCGCCCGGGCCGATCGCCGTGATCGTGGTCGTCGTCGGCGCGCGGCCCGTCCCGATGAACCCGACGAGCGTTGGACTCAGCGGCAGGTCGGTGGGGATCGTGAGAGAGGCCAGGCGCACCGCCGGTCCAGTCGGCGCGAAGACGACATCAAAGCTGCAGCTATCGCCCGACGTGAGAAGCTGGCCGGAGCAGCCATCGTTCGCAAGCGTGAAATCAGCCGCCTGGGGCCCCGTAAAGGCCATCGTGCCGATCGCGACCGGCAGGTCGCCGTCGGCGGTCATGGTGAACCGGCGGTTCGGGGCTGCCTGCCCGACGATGACAGGATCGAAGGCGGTTTCGGGTTCCGGGGCCACCACCTGGGTGGTGTGCGGCAGCGTCAATGAGGCCAGTGGCTGCGCCGAGTTGACGCGCACTTCGCCGATGAGCGGAAGGCTGTACCCGGCGCAAGTCTGCGAGAAGGTCAGGGCCACGGATGTCCAGTTCCCCGCCCCGTCCGCCGTGAGCGCAGCGATATCGAAGGATCCCGCGGAGATGTCACAGCCCGAGCCGTTCCCCGTGACCTGGATCGTCGGGCCGTAGGCGTTGACGCTGCCGGGGACGGCCACGTACGTGCCTACCGCGAGCACGTCCCCGACATGCGGGGCGAAGGTCAGGAACCACGGCTGGTCGGTGCCCAGGTAGACCTGGACCTCGACAGACCCCGGGTAGCCCGGATTGGTCGTCAGGTCGAACGTGGCGTTCGCGTCGGTCAACGTCAGCGTGCCGCCCTTGCCGATGGGATCCCCGAGGCTGTCGTAGCTGAACAGGTCCGAGGGGGTGGCGGCCGCGGCGCGGGTTGCACCACCAACGAACGAGGGCAGTGTGATCAGGAGAGCCAGCGCCGCCGTCGCTGCGCGTCTGACCCGCCGCTTCTGCACCAACGTCCCCTTCCGCACATCAAGGCTGGCCGATCGGAAGTGTCGCACCGGTGCCTAGAGCGGCGGTGCGCGCCCGCAACGGAACCTCGGCCCAGCCCAGCGGGCGTTGGCGGCGCCTCACCGCAGCCCATGCCCGACAATGGCGCAAGCCCGATCACCACAGCGAAAGGAGCGAGCGATGGCCAGCCGAGGCGTGGCCGGCAGCGGTTCTCCGACCGCCCATGCGGACGCCTTCGTCTTCTTTGGCGCGACCGGCGACCTGGCCTTCAAGCAGATCTTCCCTGCCCTGGCCGGCCTCGTCCGGGACGGTGGCTGGACGATGCCCATCATCGGCATCGCCCGGCACGGTGACGTGGCCAGCCTGCGCGAACGCGCCCGTCAGAGCCTGGAGGCGCAGGGTCCCGTCGATCGGGCGGTGCTGCGGCAGCTCCAGCAGCAACTGCGCTTCATCGCCGGCTCGGACGACGAACCCGACACGTTCCGCCGGCTCCGGGCGGAGCTCGGCGCCGCAGCGCATCCCCTCCACTACCTGGCCATCCCGCCGACGCTCTTCACCACGGTCATCCCCCTGCTCGGCGAGTCGGGCTGCGCCGCTGGGGGGCGGGTCATCGTGGAGAAGCCGTTCGGGCGCGACCTGGCCGGGGCGAAGCAGCTCAACCACACGCTCCACCGCGTCTTCGACGAGCCCCACATCTTCCGCATCGACCACTTCCTGGGCAAGGAGGCGGTCCAGAACCTGATCTACTTCCGCTTCGCCAACCGGTTCCTGGAACCCATCTGGAACGCCGACCACGTGGCATCCGTCCAGATCACGATGGCGGAGGCCTTCGATGTCGCCGATCGAGGTGCCTTCTATGACGAGGTCGGGGCGATTCGCGATGTGCTCCAGAACCACCTCCTCCAGACGCTGAGCATCGTGGCCATGGAGCCGCCCGCGGGTCACACAGCGGAGTCCGTGCGCAACGAGAAGTTCAAGGTCCTGGACTCGATCCGGCCGCTCCGGCCCCAGGACATCGTGCGCGGCCAGTACGCGGGGTACCGGCGCGTCGAGGGCGTAGCGCCACAGTCCACGGTGGAGACGTACGCGGCCGTGCGGCTGCGGGTGAACACCTGGCGCTGGGCCGGTGTCCCCTTCATCGTGCGGACGGGCAAATGCCTCCCGGTGACCGCCACGGAGGTGCTCGTCGAGCTCAGGCGGCCTCCCGTCGATCTGTTCGATGAGGTCACGCCGGGTGACGCCAACTACCTCCGGTTCCGGCTGAGCCCGGACACGTCCATCTCGCTCGGCGCGCGGGCCAAGCTGCCCGGCGAGCGGATGGTCGGCGAGGAAGTGGAGCTCTACGCCAGCCACCAGAACGGCACCGAGCGGCCGCCCTACCAGCGTCTCATCGGGGATGCCGCGATCGGCGACCAGATGCTGTTTGCACGCGAGGACACGGTCGAGGCCGCGTGGCGCATCGTCGACCCGATCCTGGACCTGCCGCAGGCCCCGGTGTCATACCGGCGTGGATCGTGGGGGCCCAAGGCGGCCGACTCGCTCATCCCCGCCGGCGAGCGATGGCACGCCCCGCCCACCGCGCCTGAGGTGGCGCCGCCAAGCTGACCTTGCGCTGCGCTCGCGGCGAGCGTATAGTTGATCGTGCAACTACGGTCGAGCGTTCTCCCGATGACCACGCAGCCCGCAGCGCGTTGGTTCGGAGAACCCCCCATGACCCCTTGGACCCTCGACCCTGCCCACGTGAACGTGGAGTTCGCCGTCAAGCACATGATGCTGACGACCATCCGCGGTCGCTTCCAGGACCTCGCCGTCGAGGTCGACTTCGACGAGCAGGCACCGGAACGCTCGTCGGTCGTCGCCCGGATCGCCACCGCGAGCATCACCACCGATCAGGAGCGGCGCGACGCGCACCTCAGGAGCGCCGACTTCCTCGATGCCGAGCGCTACCCGGAGATGGTGTTCACCAGCACGAGCATCGCCCGCATCAGCCCGCGCGCGTATGAGATCACCGGCGACCTCACCATCCGGGATCAGACGCACCCCGTCGTGCTCGACGCCGAGCTGCTCGGCACCGTGGCCGGTCTGCAGGGCGGTCGGCTGACCGCGGTCAGTGCGGACGCCAGGATCAGCCGCAAGGACTGGGGCCTCACCTGGAACGTGGCTCTCGAGAGCGGCGGCTGGCTGGTCGGTGATGAGATCAAGATCCACCTCGAGTTCGAGCTGGTCGCGCCTGCCCTGACGGTCGAGCCTACCCTGACCGTCGAGCCCGCCCGCGAGCGGGTCGCCACAGCCGCCTGACTCCCATCGATGCCCCGGGCCTGACCCGGGTCCACCGTTCCCGGCGGCCCATTGTCTTCAGATCTGACGCTGACGACTCGAACCTCAGCCGGCCGACGCGCAGATCGCTGCTGGGAGACCTTGCGCCGCGTGACATACTGAGGGCCGCTCTCTGAGGGCCGCTCTCTCGCCATTGGAGATGGATGGGCATGGACACGCCGGCCAGCTACGTCCAGGTCGGGTTCATCCTCATCTCCCTGCCCAACCTGCTGGTCATCATCGGGATGCTTGTCGTCTTCGTCGCGGCCCTGGTCGCCCCATTCCCCGGGCACCGCGGGGCCGGGGAGGACGGCGATGACCTCGCCGACTGAGCCGCCAGGGCCTGCCCTGGGCGACGGCTCCTGGACCGGGGCGACCCGACGACTCCTGGAGCGGCTCATCCCGCTCGACCATCTTCTACCGACTCGCCAGCCGTTCTTCGTCGGGTCATGGGTGTACGTCTTCGGCGTCGTGGCCGTGACAGCACTCGTGTGGGTGATCGGCAGCGGCGTCGTGCTGGCGTTCTTCGGTCCCGGCTGGTGGCACGTCTCGGGCGTCGGGCACCTCGTCAACAGCATCCATTTCTGGAGCGTCCAGTTCTTCTTCGTCTTTGTGGCGCTGCACCTCTGGGGCCAGTACTTCATGGCGTCCTGGCGGGACGGCCGGGCCGCGACCTGGCTCGTCGGTGTCGTCATCTTCATCATCGGCCTGGTCACCGGTTTCACCGGGTATGTCGCCCAGCAGAACCTCGACGCCCAGTGGATCGCCATCAATGCGAAGGACGGCATCAACGCGACGGGCGCCGGCGCGTTCTTCAACGTCCTTGACTTCGGCCAGATGTACGGCATCCACGTGATGCTGTTGCCGATCCTCGTCACCATGCTCGTCGCCCTGCACGTGCTCCAGGTGCGGATGCGGGGCGTGGTCAAGCCGATCGAGGTCAAGGCCTCGAGCAGCGGGGGCAACCCACCGCCCACGGCAGCGCCGTGAAGGGGCCGCCTGTCGACCAGGACACCTACTATCGCGGGATCCCCACGCTGCCCTACGACCTCGTGAAGGAGTTCGTCCTCGCGCTCGTCGGCTCCGGGATCATCATCGTCGTGCTGGCGCTGGCCCTCTCGTCACCCGACGTCCCGCCGCTGACGATCCAAACCTGGGCGCAGCAGGACCCCGTCGATTTCGTGACCACGGCCACGTCCGAGCTCGCCGGCACGAGCTTCAGTGCCGCCTATGGGCCCCCGTATACCGACGGTTCCGACTCGGTCCAGACGATCGGTCCCTTCGCCCCGCAGGCATGGGCCGGCAATGCCGTCCACCTCGACACGGCCCATGACTTCGTCCTCGGGCCGCTGGGTGACGCGTCGGTCGGGAATGCGGACCTCGCCGCCGCGCTCAAGACGTACAACGGGGCGGATACCACGACCCAGCAGGGCTGGCTCACCGCGTACACGACGGCGCTCGACACGGCCACCGCGCAGGACGGCCAAGTCGTCGTCGCGTCGGGCGACTACGGCCCGGTGCCGGTGCTCATGTCCAACCTGCTCGGCGTCGCTCGGACGGGAGGCCTCGACGGGCTGCTTCTCGCGGGTGGCCAGTTCTTCGCCACGAACTACACCAGACCGCTGCTGTTCATGGGAGATGGCGGCTACCTCGCCGGACTCGCCGAGGACCAGCACCTCCTGGGCAGCCAGTGGGGCATGATGAACGAGACGGGCAGCTATCCAGGGCAGGCGTGGCTCTGGCTGTACTCCATGTGGTACCAGATCCCGCCCTACAACACGGCCCCTAACGCCGACCTCCTGGTCGTGCTCACGATGCTGGTCGTGACCCTGCTGCTCGCGTTCGTGCCGCACATCCCGATCCTCCGGGACATCCCCCGCTGGATCCCCATCCATCGGCTCATCTGGCGCGACTACTATCGCTGGAGACGACGCCACCCGAGTCCGGATCCCACGTAGACGGCCCGGGCCAACCTACGTTGCCGGGGAGGTACGCGTGCAGGCGGTCCACGGCATCCTGGCCGACGTGGCGGTCGCGGTGGTGGCGGGCGCAGGGCTGTGGTGCGTGGTTCTCGCCGCCCTCGCCCGTCCGGGTGGCATATGGTTCGAGCGTCTCCAGCGCGTTGTCCTCCTGTCGATCGTGGTGGCGGCTGCTGCCGGGGCCATCGCCTTTGCCCTCGGGGCGCGACCGGACGACGGCCTGCACCTGATCTACGGTGGGGTCGCGATCATCCTCCTCCCCATGGCGCGCTCCTTCCGCTCAGGGGCCAGCCGGCGTGACGCGCTCCTGATGCTGGCGGGCTGCGCCGTCCTTGGCGGAGTCTTGTTCCGGCTGTTCACGACGGGCTGACTCGCGCGCCCGCGCTCGTCGCGCACGGACCCCACGGACTGCCGTGCGTCCGGTGAGCCGGCGCGCGGATCGGTACTAGCCACCCGCCAGTACTTTCGTCACAGGGACGCGCCCCACCCATCTCGAGACGATTCGTCGGTGGTTGAGCTGGAGCATGAGGCTCCGGCCAACGCACCGGCCAGGCCGAGGTGCGCTCGGAGGCCGTGACCGATTCGGTTCCGGCCCGTTCCGAGAAGTGCCTCTCGGCGGAGGTGGGGTAGCCGGTCGATGAGGATCATCCCAGCACTCGCATCGAGCCTGCCCGCATCGGGCGCGACGCGTGACGCGCAACCTGCGCGTCTACACCGCCTTCCAGATCGTCCTCGGATTCGGCGCCCTCGTCCTGGTGACGGTGGCCCTCCCGCTCGAGACCGCCGTCGGTATCGACGTCCCCCGGCTGTCCCCTGAGGTTAACAACGTCCTGGGGGTGGCCTTCTGGGTCGTGCTGGCCCTGGCCGGTTCGGCCCTCTTCGTGCAGCGGCCCGAGGGCGGCATCGTGACCCTGGACCTGCCGTTCGTCGTTGCGGCGACCGTCCTGGGTGGACCGGTGGCAGGCGGGTGGGTCGCCATGGTCGGCAGCTTCGAGCTGCGCGAGCTGCGGCTGCCCTGGTACGGCGCGCTGGCCAACCACGCGATGGCCACGCTCCCGGCCGTCGTCGCCGGCCTGGTGTGGTTCGACCTTGGCGGGTGGCTGCAGAACCTGGTGTCGTTCAGCCCTGCCGCCCAGTATCTCGTCGCGGCCCTCGTGGCGGCCGCGATCGTGGTGCTGCTGGGCGGCGCGCTGGCCATCGAGTCCCTCGTCTTGCGCACGGGCCGCTCGTTCCGCGACCTCGCTGGGGAGTTCGGCTTCGGCTACCGCGCGACGATGGCCGCGGAAGCCGTCGTCGCCTGGCTGATGATCGTCGTGTACCTCGCCGTGGGGTGGTGGGCCCCGATCGTCGGCGTCATCGCCATCGTCGCCATCTGGCGCGCGTACGGCGCCGATGCCGCCCGGCGGAACCTGACCCACGACGCGCTGACCGGCCTGCTGAACGGCGACGCCTTCGATCAACGGCTGCAGGACGCCATAGGCCGAGCCGGCCGGCGCCGGAACGCGCGTGTGGCCATCGTGCGCATCGATCTCAACGAGTTCAGACGCGTGAACGACCGGTACGGGCGGGACGTCGGGGATGACGTCCTGCGGCGCGCCGGACGACGGATCCGCGGGGCGATCCGCACCTTCGACCTCGCTGCACGCCTTGGCAAGGACGACTTCGTGGTGCTCCTGCTCGATGTGCCCGACGCGGGCGCCGCACAGCGGATCGCGGGGCGTATCCACCACGAGATCACCCGCCCGATGAGGGCGACCGGGGACGGGTCCATCGAGGTCGGCGCATCGCTCGGCGTGGCCTTCGGGAGCGGCGAGCGGCACGAACCAGGGAACGGCGCGTCGCCCGCCGGGCCACTGCTGGGCCGCGCGACGGTCGCCCTGCGCCGGGCCCAACGCTCCGGTGGTGGCATCTACGTGGACGACGAGGAGAGCTGACGTGAAGGATCGGGCACGGATCCTGGAGCGGGCCGAGCGGGCCCTGGCGGCTCATGCCATGGATCCCGGATCCATCGAGGACCCGCTGCTGCCGGCGACCGTGCGCTACCTCGAGGCGGCTTTCGAGAGCCGGCGCGACCGGAGCGCCATCCTCCGCTGGTGGCCGACCCAGGCCCCCGGCGGCACGGGCAGTGACCGCCGCTTCCGCTGGGACGTCGTCTGGGACGGCTACCCGACGCGGCGACGGACGTGGGCTCGCAACGAGGCCCAGGAGCGCACCCTGTGGCGGCCCCGCGAGAACGGCGAACTGGAACAGGACCCGGCCGGCTTCTCGGAGCGCCTCCTCCTCCCCATCGTGCTGACCGAAACGCTCGAGTTCCTGGAAGAGATCGTCGCCGACGAGCCCGCCCTGGCGAGCGAGGCGATCCGCCTGCGCGACGAAGCGCTGCCGCTCATGGAGGACGACTTCGCGGCGTTCGTGGGGGCGGCCGACCCCTGGCGCGACACATTCGCCCTCTGGCAGCTGACCCGCCACGCCCGCGCCCTCGAGCGACTGGACCCGCTGGCCATCGCCACCGCCACCCGCTACGCCACCCGAGCCCGCCGTGAGGGCGGCATCGTGCGCGGTGTCCGGTTCCCCTTCTTCGAGGCGCCGTTGCGGTCGGCTTCCGCCCACCTTGCCGGTGCGCTGTGGACGCTCGGCATCTATCCGACGCTGCTGCCGGACCTGATCGGCTTCGCGGGCGACGAGCAGCAACCGGACGGCGGCTGGGGCGACCCCGACCAGCCGTCCGATGTGCTGACGACGTTGGCGGTGGCCGATCTCCAGAGCCACCTGGACCCGAACTTCGACCCCGAGCCGGTCGTGCGGTTCTTCGCCCACCACCAGGAGCCGGCCGGCTGGTGGCGGGCGATGGACCCGGAGACGCCATGGCTCACGGCGGAGGTCTGCCGGTGGCTGCGGGCGATCGACACGCCGTTCGCCGCGCGCTTCCGCTGGCTGCGCCTCGCCAGGTGGCAGCGCGATCGCAAGACCCAGATGCCGCTCTTCGCCTTCTACCAGGACCTGGCCCGGGTGGCCGCCGAGCTGGAGGACCTGGGCCAGGCGCACGTCGAGGTCGCCTTCATCGACCTGGTCGGGTTCGGCGACTGGAACAAGGCGTACGGGCAGGAGTCGGGTGACCAGGTGCTGGCGGTCCTGGCGGAGGCGCTGCGAGCCATCCCCGACAGCCTCGCGGTGCGTGACGGCGGCGACGAGTTCCTGGTCATCGGGGCCCCTACGGGGCGAGGCGTGCTGACCGGACGGATGGACGCGTTCGTGCGCGGCTGGCCGGATCGATTCCGCGCGGCCTTTGGCAGCGACATCGCAGTCGTGCCGCCCCGCATGGCGATCCTGGACGGCCGGATGGATGCCGCCCTGGAGATCCGGGAACAGGCAGGCATCGAGGTCGGACGGATGAAGCTCCAGCGGTAGCGAAGAAGGAGGCTCAGGTGGCGATCGTACGAGCGGGTCCCAACGAGTATCTGCTGGTCGGACGACGAGGCGTCCTGGAGAACCGCGGGTCGGCCGTCACCACGTACCTGCGCCCCGGCACGATCTACGTCCTGGTCCCGAGCACCAAGCAGGAGGCCGCCTTCGAGTTCACCCAGGAGACCAAGGACGGCGTCCCGCTTCGCTTCAAGGGCACGTTCATCTACCGCGTCGATGATCCGGCAGCCGCGGCGTCGATGTTCGACTTCACTGACGGCAAGGGCACGGCCCAGATCACGGCGCTGCTGACCCACGTCTGCTTCGGTGAGCTGCGCCACGCGGTATCGCACATGACGATGGTCGAGTGCATCGAACAGCGCAAGACGACCCTGAGCGGGGTGGTGAGTGCGGCCCTCGAGGCGACCATCCACAGCGAGGGTGACGCGAGCAGGGAATGGGGCGTGCGGATCGAAGCCGCCCAGGTGGCCCAGGTCTTCATCGTGGATCCGACGCTCCGGCAGCAGCTGGAGGCGGAGGTCCGCAACGAGATCAAGCTCAAGGCCGACCAGTCCAACATGCACGCCCAGGAGCAGATCCAACTGGCGGAGCTGGAGTCGCAGAGCCGCGTCCAGGAGCAGAAGCTGGCCGGTGACCAGGCGGCCCTCCGACGCGAGGAAGAGCTGGAGCTGGCGCAGGTCGCCCGCCAGCGCCGCGCGCGGACCGAGGCCTTGGCCACCGACCGGCAGGTCCTGGAACTCGACAAGGAGCGCCTTCACGCCCAACTTGCGGCCGACCGCGACAAGGTGACCGCGGAAGCTCCGGTTCGGCTCCTTCGCCTCAAGACGGAGCGCGGGATCCTCGCCGAGGAGAAGGCGGTCCGCGAACTGCAGAACCAGGTCAAGGCACTCGAGGTCGAGCGCGACCTGCTCCTGTCACGGGCCCAGCAGGACCTGCGGATGGCGATCCTGCCGCTGGAGCAGGCGCCGCAGATGGTGGAGGCGGCGTCGAACGTCCTCCGGGGCACGAACCTGTCCATCTACGGGGAGGGCGCCGAGGTCCTCGGTCAGCTGGCCCCGCTGTTCGACTACCTCGCGCGCGCGCTCCAGCACGCGACCCAGGCGCCGGTGCAGCGCGGATCCGAGAGGGCCGACGAGGCGCCCGCCGCCGCGTAGACGCAGCGCGGCCGACCGCGCATCATTCGGCCGATCCGCCGTTCGCCGCTCGGGGGCGCTCGCCGTGTACTCGACGCTGCTCGTGCTCGTGGTCGCCGGCCTCGCGGGTCCGGTGCTCTCCGCCTGGAAGCGTCCCCTTGTGCCGGTCGTCGTGGGCGAGCTGCTGGCCGGCATCATCCTGGGTCGCACGGGCACCGGGTGGATCGACCCAACGAGCGGCGCCATGCCGGCCTTCTACGGACTGGGCTTCGGCCTGCTCATGGTCACGGCGGGCCAGCATGTCGACATCGCCTCGGCGGGGTTCCGGGCGAGCCTCGCCACGGCCATCCGGCTGTTCGTCGCCGTCGTGGTCGTCGCCGTGCCCGTCGGGGTGGTCATCACCGCGATCGCAGGCGGCGTGCCGGTGCTGCTCGTGGTCGTCCTGCTGGCGGGCAGCTCGGCCGCCGTCGTCATGCCGATCATCCAGGAACACGAGTTGGCTGGGCCGGCCATCACGACGTTGACCGGCTGGATCGGCCTCGCTGACGGGCTGACGGTCGTGGCCATGCCCCTGGCCCTGACGGGCGCGGGGCGCGTCGCACCGGCGCTCGCTGGCGACGTGTTGATCATCGGGCTGGCGGGTGCGCTGTTGTGGCTGACGATCCGATACGAGGGCCGACTCATCGCGGCGGACCTGGTCGAGCGTTCGCGGCAGCGGGCCTGGGCGCTCCAGCTGCGTCTCTCGCTGGTCGTGCTCCTGGTCCTGGCCTATATCGCCGAGGCGACCGGCGCCAGCCTGCTGGTGGCCGGGTTCGCCACCGGCATGATCCTGGCGCGTGTCGCTCGCTCCGACCGCCTGGCGCTCCAATTGATGGGCCTCGCCAATGGGTTCCTTGTCCCGGCCTTCTTCGTGCTGCTCGGCGCGACCCTGGACATCGGCGCCCTGGCCGGGTCGCCATCGGCGATCGTGCTGGCCCTGCTGATGGGCGGTGGGTCGGTCGCCGTGCACCTCGCGGCGACTCGCGTCGGACCGGCCGGCGAGCGGGTGCCCATGGGCCTCGCGGCATCGGCGCAGCTTGGCCTGCCAGCCGCGGCCGCGGTGCTGGGTCTGGGCACCGCGGCGCTCAGTCCGGCCGTTGCCGCCGCCTTCGTGGCGGGCGGCTGCCTGACCATCATCCCGGCGGCCCTCGGTGGTGACCTGCTGGCTCGCCGCTTCGCTGGCTCGAGCGCCGCCGCTCCGGTGCCGGGAGTGAGCAGAGCGGCTCCCGCATGACCCCCGCCACCGCTCCTCGCCCCCGCTCAGGGGGGACCCGGCCGGCTGAGCGCTGGGCCGCGCTCGACATCGGGAGTGACACCATCCATCTCCTCGTGGCCGACCCGCACCGTGGCCCGAGCGTTGTGTGAAACCCCGCCGGGGTGACCGGCGGGGTTTCGGTGCGTCAGGGGGAGCGGTGGCTCAGCGTTCCAGCAGCTCGGCCATCGAGTGGACGTTGCGCCAATCGGCGGCGTTGCCGAGGTAGCCCAGGTGCCACACCTGCTCGATCGTGCGGAGCAGCGAGTAGTGGTTGAACGGGGTGGCATCCACGACGCCACGGTCACCGCGGCGGGCGATGACGATGGCAGGCACGAGGCCGCCGCCGAAGGGACCGCCGGCCCAGGTGTTGCCGTCCGGCAGCCCATCCGAGCCCAGGAACTGGTATCCCGCCGGCAGCGCAGGGGTATGGCCGTATCCGGGTGAGCCGCAGCAGCCACTCACGTCGGCCCAGCCGTCGTTGGCGTTGTTGCCGCTGAAGTCGGCTTCATCGGTCTGGATGAAGATGACGCTGTTGCCTGTCCAGGCGCGCGACGACATGATCGTCTGGACGGCGGTCTTGACGAACGCGTCGGCCTTGGCCTTCAGCGAGGCGTCGTTCGGATCATCGACCGTGCTGCCGTACGGGCAGATCGTCTCCGGGAAGCCCGGTACCGGGGTGTAGACGCCGCCGTGCATATCGTTGCACTGGTCGGGCGTGATCCACACGAAGTCAGGCGCATGCCGGCTGTTGAGGTCGGCCGCCAGGCTCGTGTAGGGCTTGATGCGGCTGAGGCGGGACGGGCTGGACAGCACGTCGCTCATCAGCACGAAGGGGTTGTGCTTGTTGGCGTACAACGCGTTTTTGGTCGACGGCCATGCGGCGCCGGTGAAGCCCGCCGACGGCATGGCCTCCATGTAGGCACCCCAGCTCAGGTGGTGGCTCTCGAGCTGGTCGACCAGGTTGGGCCAGGCGTAGGTGTTGGCCGGGTTGTCATCCATGATCGAGGTGTCGAGGCGCCCCGTGATGGCCGCCACGTAGTTGGGCTCGCTCGGGTGGGTCACGCCGAAGTAGTTCGTGGCCTCGGCGTACGTGTGCGCCAGCGACGTGATGAAGGGCGCATTCGGGTCGCCGATGACCGTCGACTGGCTGTGGTTCTCCAGCATGATCACGAAGATGTGCTGGACGTCGGAGGCGCCGGGGCGACCACCTCCGTCATGGGCCAGAGCCGCACCAGGCAGGACGACCGCGGCGGCCAGGCCCAGGCCGATTCCCGCCCGCAGGAAGCGCTTCCCAACGAACACGTGAAGTCCTCCGTATCGTCCGGCAACCGTCCGCCGGTGCCTCGCCAGGGCGGCGCCCCCGCTGGGCGCCGATGCCGGACTGGTCGGGCCAT
>DATBOX010000138.1:0-2494 GCA_036561685.1 Candidatus Limnocylindrales bacterium
TTGTCGTTGGTGCCGAACAAGCCGACCATGAAGTCCTTGGCGCCGGGCGGCTGCAGGGCGATGATCTGCGTGCCGACGGCGATGATCAGCGACGGGAAGCCGGGCAGGAGCCCGGCCGCCAGTTCGCTGGCGGCGATGCCCGCCGCGCCGGCGGCCACGCCGGCCAGCGCCCACGAGAGGAACGTGAGCCTGGCGGTGCCGGTGCTGCTGGGGGCAGGGGTGCTGGGCGATCCCGTCATCGGGCCAATCTAGCGCGGATCCGTGACGCGCCCATGAAAGCGTCCTGCCTGTGGTGCCTCATCGCCATGAGGAACGTCTGGGGCCCGCCGGCGGATGTGCCGCCCCGGCCGGTTCAGCCCGGATCGCCCAGCCGCTCCCGGGCCCGGGCCAGTTCGGCCGCGACGCGGCCCGGGGCCGTGCCCCCGATCACGTCCGCGCGCGCGAGGGACGCCTGCACCGTCGCCGCGCGCCGCAGCCGCTCCGGCACGGTGGCATCGGCGGCCAGGCCGGCCGCGACCGGCTCATCGGCGGCCGCGAGGGCCGCCCGCCAGACCTCATCCGGCGTCGCCTCGAGGCTCGTTGCGCCGGCCGATTCCTGCCGCCGGACGACCTCCCCGACGACGTGGTGCGCCACGCGGAACGGCACGCCCATCTCCACCAGCACGTCCGAGACGGCCGTGGCGGTCGTGAAGCCGGTGGCCGCGGCGGCCGCCATGCGCGCCGTGTCGAACCGGAGCGAGGCCACGAAGCCGGCCATGACGGCCAGGCTCGCGTCGAGCTGCGCGGCCCCGTCCAGCAGCGGCGCGACGGTCTCCTGGAGGTCCCGCTGGTAGGCCAGGGGGAGCCCCTTGAGGATGCCCAGGACGGTGGCCAGGTCACCGGCGACGCGGGCCGCCTTGGCGCGCGCCAGCTCGGCCGGGTCGGGGTTCCGCTTGTGGGGCATCATCGATGAGCCCGTGGAGAACGCGTCGGCCAGGCTGACGAAGCCGAAGGCCGGGTTGGCCCACCAGGTCAGCTCCTCCGCCAGGCGGGACACATGGACGCAGGCCAGGGCGGCCGCGGCGAGGAACTCGGCCGCGAAGTCGCGATCCGCGACGGCGTCGAGCGAGTTGTGGGTGACCCCGTCGAACCCCAGGGCGCTGGCCGTCGCCTCCCGGTCCAGCGGGAAGCCCGCACCGGCGAGCGCGCCCGAGCCGAGCGGTGACACGTCGGCGCGGCGGGCGGCGTCGGCGAAGCGCCCGCGGTCGCGCTCGAGCATCTCGACGTAGGCCAGCAGGTGGTGGGCCAGGAGGACCGGCTGGGCCGGCTGGAGATGGGTCGTGCCGGGCAGCACCGCGCCCGGTTGAGCCGCTGCCTGCCCGACCAGCGCCCGCTCCAGGGCAGCAAGTCGCACATCGATCGCGGCGCAGGTCCGCCGCAACCACAGCCGCAGGTCCGTGGCGACCTGGTCGTTGCGTGAGCGCCCGGTGTGGAGCTTGGCGGCCACCGGACCCACGCGCGCCGCGAGCGCCGCCTCCAGGTTGAGGTGGACGTCCTCGAGTGACGGGTCCCAGGTGAACGTGCCGGCGGCGATCTCCTCGCGCAGGCCCGCCAGGCCCTGGGTCAGGGTGGCGGCCTCGGCCTCGGTCAGCAGGCCGGCCCGCTGGAGGCCGGCGACGTGGGCGATCGAGCCGTCGAGGTCGTCCGCCGCGAGCGCCCGGTCCAGGTCGACCGAACGCGTGAAGTCGGCCACCAGGGGGTCCGTGGCCGCCTGGAAGCGGCCGCCCCACAGTCGCATCGGCGCTCCTCCATCCGTCTTGGGCCCGGTCCCGGAGCGTACCATCGGCCGCATGACCCCGAGACGCGCCGCGCCGGTGGCGCTGCGCCTGGACCACGTCGACCAGCTCGATGCCCCGGCCCGCATCGTCGAGGGCATCGGCGTGGCCGGCGGCCGCCTGCGCACGTGGTCGACGGTCCGTCACATCGGCGGCAAGGAGCCGCTCGTGGAGGTCGAGCTGGAGACCGAAGGCGTGCCCGAGGCGGACCTCGTGACGGCCCTGACGGCCCTGCCGGCGGTCAAGGCGGTGCGGGTCACGCGGGCGCTCGACCGGGTCTTCGGCAAGCGCATCATCGTCATCGGCGGGGGCGCGCAGGTGGCCCAGGTGGCGCTCGGCGCGGTGAGCGAGGCGGACCGCCACAACCTGCGCGGCGAGCGCATCAGCGTCGACACCATCCCGCTCGTGGGGGAGCAGCAGATCGCCGAAGCCGTGCGCGCCGTGGCCGACCTGCCGCGGGCGCGGCTGCTGGTCCTCGCCGGCTCGTTGATGGGCGGCCAGATCTCACGCGCGGCCGAGGAGCTGCGGGCGCTCGGCATCCCGGTCATCGCCCTGCACATGGCCGGCTCGATCGGCAAGCACGTCGATCTCGTGGTCTCGGACCCGGTCCAGGCGGGCACGATGGCCGTCATGGCCATCGCCGACACGGCCTCGTTCGACCTGGAGAAGCAGCGCGGCCG
>DATBOX010000139.1:0-2247 GCA_036561685.1 Candidatus Limnocylindrales bacterium
GCCACGTCGGCGCCCGCGCCCGGCGGGAGCGTGGCCATCGTCCCCGCGGAGGCGGGCCTGTCGGCGTCGGAGGCCACCACGGTGACGCTGCTGCGCCGCAGCCTCGCCACGGGCGGCTACCGGCTGAGCCCGGTGACCCAGCCGGTGCAGCCGGCCGTGCCGACCGTCTTCGCCACGACGCCCATGGTCGTCTATCGTGTCGAACTGGCCGACCCCGACCAGGGCTTTGTCCTGATCTACGACTTCGCGGCGCCCTCGGCCGCCGCGGCAGCGGCCACCGCCCTTGCCCGGTTCGTCGGCAGCGGCTTCGGCCAGACGAACTATCCGCTCGACGCCGAGTTCTCGGTCGCCTCGCTTGGCGCCGACGTGATCTTCACCTGGTGGTCGCCCGGGCGGTCGACCGACCCGGCCACCACCCAGGCAGCCATCGGCCTGGTGGCGGCGGTGGGCACGGCGGTGCCGGTCACGAAGTAGCCGGCACGGGCTGCGGATCCGTCTGTACCCAGGCGCGCACCTGGTCACGTCGCACCTTGAGCGTGTGCGTGCGCGGGAAGTCCGGTTCGGGCCAGAAGCGCCACGCGACGACCCGCTGGTGCATCCCGAGCGAAGCGTTGGCGGCCTTCACCGCCTGGTCCACCGTCGCCCGCAGGGCGGTGACTTCCGCGGCGGACCTTGGTTTGGCCGGCGGTGTCGGCGCTCCCGGCGCGATGGCCAGGGCCGGCGCGCCCGGCGGCAGGACGACGGCCTCGATCCGTCCGGGCGCGGTCTCGAGCACCACGGTGTCGCCAAGGCCGGCCACGCGCAGGGCATTCTCGATGTCCTCGGGGTAGACCTTCATCCCGTTGGGCAGGGCGATCATGTCCTTCAGGCGGCCGGACAGGACCAGGCTGCCGCGGCTGTTCCACTGGCCCACGTCACCGGTGCGGTACCAGCCGTCGTCGGTGAAGGCGGCGGCCGTCGCCACGGGGTCGCGCCAGTACCCCTGGAAGACGGTCGGGCCGGCCACTTGGACCTCGCCGTCGGCCGGATCGATGCGCACCCGCGCCGGCGGCATGGCTCGACCGACGGTACCGGGATCGTGGTCGCCCGGGTGGTTCGCCGTGGCGAAGCCGCACTCGGTCGACCCATAGCCCTGCACGACCACTACGCCGATCTCCTCCCAGGCCTCCTGGAGGGCCGGGGGCAGGAACGCGGCGGCGCAGATGAAGAGCGTCAGCCCGCCGCCCAGCTGCTCGTGGAGGGAGCGGAAGAGCCAGCGCCGGACCGCGTAGGGGAGGTGGCGGCCGAGCCACCGCGTCCGCTCGAAGCTGGCCGTGCGATGCAGTCGGGCGACCTCGCGCGTGAGGGCCGCCCAGGAGAGGTCGAGCAACTGCGGGACGACGACCATCGTCGTCACCTGGTGGGCCCGGATGGCCTCGAAGATGACCCGCGGGTTGCGTGATCGCACGTAGAGGATGGGGGCACTTCCGTGGAGGCCGTAGTACAGCTCGACGACGCCGAAGAGGTGCGATAGCGGCAGGAGCGAGACGATGCGGTGCTGCTGGTGGGGGATGACCGCGTCGGTCGCCTCGACCGTGGCCAGGAGATTGCCGTGGGTCAGCACGGCGCCCTTGGGGTTGCCCGTGGTGCCGGAGGTGAAGACGATGAGGAAGGGCGTCTCGCGGCTCGCCGCGGGCCGGTCGCCTAGTCGTGCCTCCCAGTCGGGCGGGAACGGCACGTCCGGTGGGCCGCCGACATCCGGTGCCGGACCGGGGCGCGGCGGCGCCGCCGTCAGCCAGTCGACCGGCCGGACCTGGACCTGCCCCAGGGCCACGTCACGCGGGTCGGGCGCGTCCCGCCCGGTGCCCAGGGCGAGCCAGCCCGTATCGGCGAGGTGGACGATCCGGTCGATCGTCTGGGGCGCCATGCGCAGGTCGAGTGGCACGACCAGGACGCCCGCCCGGAGCGCGCCAAGGTACAGGATGGGCACTTCGGGGCCGGGCGGGCTCCACACCAGGAGCCGATCCCCTGGACCGAGACCCAGGGCCCGGAGCCGCCACGCCGCGGCGAAGGAGCGCCGCCGGACCTCCTCGCCTGACCAGGCCACGAGCGCGCCATCGTCACCGACGAAGGCAAAGACCTCATCCGATCCCGCGCGGTCCAGGGCCCGGTCGGCCAGGTCGACCAGCGACCGGTAGCCGGTCGGATCAGGGAAGGCCTCGACCATGGGAGGCCAGCATCGGGCCGGTCACCCGCAGCGTCAAGGGG
>DATBOX010000140.1:0-6480 GCA_036561685.1 Candidatus Limnocylindrales bacterium
GTGGTCGACCCCGCCTTCGCCCCTGGCACCGGCACGCCCGAGCCGGGCGGGCTGTCGGCCCACGACGCCCTGGCCATCGTGCGGCGGCTCACCGACATCGACTTCGTGGGCTTCGATGTCGTCGAGGTCATCCCGGCCTACGACCCGGCGGGCCAGACGGCCTTCCTGGCGGCCAACCTGGCGTACGAGATGCTCTCCCTCGTGGCCGTGCGCCGACGCGACGCGGCCGGCCCGCGTTAGCCGGGGAGCCAGCCCTCCGGGATCGATGGCTGCCGATGGTGCACCGCCGGCAGGTCAAGGCCCGCCACGTGCGCCGCGATCTCGTCGAGCGCGGCGACCCAGACGCCGGAGTCACGCAGCGCGAGTAACTCGTCGAGGAACCCGCCCAGCGCCGCCGCGCGTGACGGCCGCCCGGAGAGGAACGGGTGCATCGTCAGCACCAGGCAGCCGCCGGCCGCGAACGTGGCGTCGCGTTCCAGGCGCCACATCTCCGTGACCTTGGCGGGGCTCTCGATGAGGCCCGAGCCCGTCAGGTCGGGCAGATAGGCGTACTGCTCCCAGTCGTCGAGGCCCCAGTGGATGGGGATCTCGACGAGCCACGCGGCGGGCTGGCCGTCCGGGCCCGGCTCGGCCGCGGCCAGCCGGTAGGGCCGGTCGGCATCCATGAGGCTCGAGTCGTAGCGGAGGCCGTGCCGCGCCAGGAGGTTGGGCGTGTGGTGCGACGTCTCCCACATCGGCGCGCGATAGCCGATCGGCCGCACCCCGGCGACCGCGTCCAGCGCCTCCAGGCCGCGCAGGAGGTACCGCTCCTCGGCCGCCTCGTTGGCGCCGAGCGGCTCGTGGAGGTAGCCGTGATGGCCGATCTCGTGACCGCCGTCCCGGATGGCGCGGACGGTGTCCGGCCAGCGTTCGGCGGTATAGCCGGGCACGAAGAACGTGCCCCGGAGGTGGCGCTCGGCGAGCAGGCCGAGCAGACGCGGCACCCCCGTCCGCGGCCCGTACGCCTGGTGGGTCATGACCCCCAGGCGCCGCGCCGCGGCCGGTGCGCCGGCGAGGATGGCGCTCTCCGCATCCACGTCGAACGTGACGGCGGCGGCCGCCCGGATGCCGGGCGGCCAGAACGCCTCGCTCACGATGGCTGGGTCCTCAAGCGGTAGCGACGGCGGTGCTCTTGGTGTACTGCTCGAGGGCCCAGTAGACGAGGCCGGCCACGATGAAGCCGGCGAAGTAGGCGATATCGGCGCCGCCGAGCGCGGTCGCGATCGGCCCCTCGAACGGGATGCTCGTGTTCATGAAGGGGATCGACACGACGAAGCCCACCACCAGGGCGATGAGGGCGTTCATGCCGGTCGGCAGCAGGCCGAAGGCGACGGCCTTCGAGCCATCGATGACGCCGCGGCGTCGACGGCTCAGGTCGACCAGGACGATGGCCGCCCAGGGGCCGATCCAGTAGGTGATGAACAGCAGGTAGTTCTCGAAGGTGGTCTGGAAGTTGGCCTGGTACAGGTACAGGGTGGCGATGTAGCTGAGGACCCCCACCACCAGCGCCGAGAGGGGTCGCGGGACCCGCACACCGGCCGCCAGGAGGGAAAGGGAGCCGGTGTAGTCGTTCATGGCGTTGACGGCGACCGTGCCGAAGAAGATGGCGATCATGGCCAGGGCGCCGATGAGGCCGCCGCCAAGCAGGGCGTTGATCTGGTGGACCGGGTCGGTCAGGGTCGCGTCGAGCGCCCCGAAGACGGCCAGGCCCAGGATCTCGATCCAGGCGGCGGAGAGGAACAGGCCAAGGAAGGTGTAGCCAAAGACCCGCGAGCTGGACGTGGCGCCGGGCAGGTAGCGGCTGTAGTCGGACGCGTAGAGGGCCCAGGCCAGGTTGAAGCTGCCGGCGATGGTGGTCATCAGGACGAACGTGCCAAGGCTCGAGCCCTCGCCGTCGGCTAGGCTGAAGTTGGCCTTGGACAGCACGGCGATCGTGACGACCCCGAAGAGGATCGCCAGCCCGATGGCGGCGTACTTCTCGAAGGTGTGGATGGCTTCGTAGCCGACCACGCTCAGGCCGGCCTGGCACAGGACGACGACCAGCAGGCCGACCGGGAAGGGCACGGCGCCGCCGGAGATGACGTCGATGGCATAGGCGCCGAAGAACGCGTTGATGGCGTCCCAGGCGATGGTGCTGAGCCAGTTGATCACGGCCGGCACGACGATCGACTTGCCGAAGGGCAGCCGGGCGGCGGGGATCTGGGCCATGCCGGTGCGCGGGCCCATCGCGCTGAGGACGCCCACCAGGGCGGCCCCGATGAGGTTGCCGACGATGATCGCGATCAGGCCGTCGGCGAAGCCAAGGCCCAGGATCGGGGCGAGCACGCCGATGGCGAACGCGGCGGGGACCAGGTTGGGCGTGAACCACACCGTGAACAGCCGCCAGACCGCGCCGTAGCGGGCCGCCTCCGGGATCGGCTCCATGCCGTGGCCCTCGATGGAGAGGTCTCCCTCGCCCTTGGGCATCGAGTCGCGCATCAGCGCCTGGACAGCCATCCCTAACCCTCCTGCTTGGTGAACGTGATGGGCACGTCGCCCCCAGCCCGGTGCACCACCGCGCGCGCCGGCTCCGTCTCGGCCACCACTCGACCGAGGCGGACCACCCAGCGCGCCACGGGTCGGAGGCGGATCGCCTCCGCTTCGTCGGCGCAGTCGAAGATCACGAAGTTCGCCGGTTTGCCCTCCTCGACTCCGTATTCGACTTCGGCCGCCCGGGCGGCGTTGTCGGTGACCATGCGATAGGCCCGGAACAGCTCACTCCGGCCGGTCATGTGGCCGACATGCACCAGCATCGACAGCGCGTCAAGCATCGAGCCGCGGCCCAGCGGGTACCACGGGTCCATGATCGAGTCGTGGCCGCAGGCGACGTTGATGCCGGCCGCGTCGAGCTCCTTGACGCGCGTCATGCCGCGGCGCTTGGGGTACGAGTCGAAGCGCCCCTGGAGCGCGATGTTGTCGAGGGGGTTGGCCACGATCGTGACCCCCGCCCGCTTCAGGATCTGGAGCAGCTTGAAGGCGTACGCATCGTTGTACGAGCCCATCGCCGTCGTGTGCCCGGCCACCACCCGACCCTGCATGCCCTGCCGCATCGTGTCGGCCGCCACGACCTCCAGGAAGCGCGACTGCTCGTCGTCTGTCTCGTCGCAGTGCAGGTCGATGCCGGCGCCCGTCTCGCGGGACAACTCGAAGAGGAAGTGGACCTCCTCCACGCCGTCCTCGCGGGTCCACTCGTAGTGGGGGATGCCGCCGATGACGTCGCAGCCCAGGCGCATCGCCTCACGCATCAGCGCCTTGCCATCGGGGAACGAGAGGATGCCGTCCTGGGGGAAGGCGATGAGGCGCAGGTCCACCACGTCGCGCATCTCGTCGCGCAGCTCCAGCAGCGCGCGCAGCGCGACAAGCTTGGGGTCGCACACGTCGACGTGCGAGCGGATGAGGCCCGTGCCCTGGGCCACTTCCCACAGGATCGCCTGGCGCGCCCGATCCTTGACGTCCTTGTGGGTCAGGTGCGGCTTGCGTTCGGCCCACGTCAGGATGCCCTCGATGAGCGTGCCCGACTCGTTGTGGCGCGGTTCACCCACCGTCAGGACCGCGTCCAGGTGGACGTGCGGGTCCACGAGGGGCGGGGAGAGGAGGCGGCCCTCGGCGTTCAGCTCGCGGGCGGCCTTGCCCTTGAGCGTGCCGGCCGGACGGATGGCCTCGATGCGGTCGCCGGTGACCGCCACGTCCACGAGCTCCGGAGCGGATCCCCGGGGAGTGCTTGGATCCGCATGGGTAGGGTGGAGGCGAGCGTCGCGTACGACCAGATCCACGCCAGGCTGCTCCCCGTCCGAGCCCCTTGGTGCGACGCGGTACCCGCGCCGCCGCGGCCCTCGCAGTGTAGCGTCGGCTGGTGGCTGTCTTGGGCCGGTGGCGCACGTCCGGTCGGCCGCTCGGGCGCGGCCGCGATCCCGGCTGCCAGCCCCTTCGCCCCCAACCTGATCACCTGTGACCCGGGGGCACGTTAGGACAACATCGCAGCCCTTTGCGCGGCTCGTGACGCTGGATCCGGGCCTCCGCTGAGCACGGCCACGCACGGCTGGGGACCGGTGGCGGCCGGATCGCCGGGCGATCGACGGTCGAGGACTGCTCTAACGTGCCCCGGAGTCATATCTGACCAGGTTGGCCGGTCTCCTGGCGCCCCCGGGCCGCCGCGCCCCGTTGGCCTGGCCGCCTGGTCGGCCACCTGCCAATGGGGGTGGTGTTGGACGACCTGTCGCACCAGCGCGGCCCGGATCGGCTGTACGGATAGGCCCCTGCCGAGCGTGGATCGCCCGCTCACCACCGCCGCGGGCACCTGGCCTAACACCACCCGGCTGGCATCTAATCAGGTAGGGCGGCGAACATCGGCTGGCTCGAGCGGAGCGCCACCCTATGGGCACGGCTCCGGGCGAAGGGGCTGCGCTACGATGCGGCGGTCCGACCGCCCACGGATCGAGGGAGGGTTCCCATGGAGCCGAACGACCGACCCGACCTCGCGCCCGCGGAACCCGCCGTGCCACAGGCGCCGGCCGATCCAGCACCGACGCCCGAGTTCACAGCACCGGCGCCGTCCCAACCTCCGCCGCCGTACCAGCCGCAGCCCCCCGCCGCGGTGTACGTGCCGCCGTGGGCGACGGGTGGGCCGCAGCCGGGCATGCGGCCCCAGCCGGGGTTGCCGCCCCTGCCACCCGCGCCGCCGCCCGGGATGTACGTGCCGCCTCCCGGCACGCCGTCGTGGGCGCTCGCGGCACCCCCGGTCCAGGCCGGGCCGGCGCCGGGGATCTTGTATGCGGGGTTCGGCGTGAGGTTCGTCGCCTACCTGATCGACTGGGTCATCCTGGGCTTCGTCAGCGGCATCATCTGGTTCGGCGCACTGGTCATCGGCATCAGCGCCGTCGGCGCCGACCGCTTCTCGACGATCAACACGGTGGGCAGCTCGTTCACCCCCGACCAGATGGCGGCGGCCCTCATGTTCGCCCAGTACGTATACGGCGGCCTTGGCATCGCCTGGCTCGTCACCGCCCTGTACTTCATCCTCATGTGGCACACCGGGGGCACGGTCGGCATGCGCGCGCTGGGCCTTCGCGTCGCCCGCGAAGAGGATGGCCGGCCGATCGGGCTGGGACGGGCCACGGCCCGGTACCTGGGCTACCTGGTGGACTGGCTCGCGCTCGGGATCGGCCTCCTGTGGGTCGGCGTCGACTCGCGCAAGCAGGGCTGGCACGACAAGATCGCCGGCACGTTCGTCGTGAAGCGCGCCTGACCGTGGCCAGCTGGGCCGGAGGGCCGGGACAGGCCGGCGACCCGGGGCAGGGCCAGGCCGGCCCAGGCGGCCCACCCAGCCAACCCGGCCAATGGTGGGAGCCGCCGGCGCGCGTGACGCTGCCGAGGCGGCCGGTGGGCAACCTCATCCGCACGGCCTTCGACGCCTACTCCCGCTCGTTCGTGCCGTTCCTGTGCTTGTCCGCCCTCGTGTATGCGATCGCCGCGATCGTGCTGGTCCCGGTCTACTTGAGCCTGTCGGACGTCGTCGGCCAGATCTTCGTGGCCACCCCCTTCAACCCCACGAGCGCCAACTACCCGGCGTTCCAGGCCCTCATGACCCGCCTTGGCCCGCAGGAAGCCGTGCTGTCGGTGGTCGCGGCCGTCGTCACGGCGGTGATGCAGCCGCTGGCCCTCGGCGCGGTGGTCGCGGGGACCCCGGAGGCGGCGCAGGGCCAGCCGGTCCGCTTCCGCAGCGCGCTGAGCCGATTCGTGGCGCGACTGGCGCCGCTGCTTGGGCTGGCCCTGATCTTCGTCGTGATCCAGGGCGGTCTCGCGCTCGCGGCCGCGGGCGTGCAGCTGGCGGAGCCCTCGGTGGTCGGGTACGACGCGTCGGGGGTGGCCCAGCTTGGCGCCTCGCTCGGCCTGTTCTTCCTGCTGGCGATCGCCATCGTCTGCCTCGCGGTCGCCGGGCTGTACCTGTACCTCCGCTGGTTCGTGGCCATCCCGCTGATCGTCATCGACGGCCTTGGCGTGCGCGCCGCGATCACCCGCAGCGGCCACCTGACCAGAGGATCCCGCTGGTACATCCTTGGCGCGCTCATCCTGATCTTCGTGCTGCAGCTGGTCTTCAACTTCCTGATCACGGTCGTGGCGGCGGCGATCGGGGGCGCCATGGGCGCCGCTTCGCTGGCCGGCAGCTCGGTGACCGGATCAGGCGGCAGCCTGGATCTGAGCACCGGCTTCGGGGCGCTCCTGGGACATCTGACGGCGTTCTCGTCACTCATCAATCTGCTCCTGGGAGCCCTCTACTACCCCGTCATCGCCATCACGATGGCCATCCTGCGGAGCGACTTCATGTGGCGAGCGGACACGGCGGCCCGGCTCCAGGCTGCCCCGCCCGGCTCGTGAGGACGGCCGGACAGGAGCCGACCATCG